>JANNWO010000133.1:0-15616 GCA_031408395.1 Sphingomonadales bacterium
GAACCCCACCTGCCGCACCTGCGCGGCGATTGCCGCCATGTTGCCGATCCGCAGGTTCTTGGTGATGACCGGCGAGAGGATCGGCTCGAAGGTGGTCTTCAATCGCTGCGGCAGCGAGGCGATCTGCTGCGCGGCGTAGTAGATCCCGACGGCAAACGGCGGCGCGAACAGGCCGAGGATGAAGATGTCGAGCAGCCGCGTGCCGCGCTCGATCCCGTCGGCACCCACCAGCGGGAAGGCGCGGGCGGACATGGCGAGCATCGCGCGCGGGCGCGGGTGCCAGCCCCTCGGCAGGCCATAGGTGCGCAGGAACGGCCATAGGGCGCTAAGCAATCCCGCATAGATCGCAGTGATGTAAGCGAGCGCCAGCCCGCTCTCGCGCGTCGCGGGGAAGACAAAGAACACGCCCGCCGCAATCGAGATCGTCCACGGCTCCACCACCGCCCGCGTGCGCACCAAGGTGGCGATGTCGAAACGGTAGGCCTGCGCCGCGAGCAGGATCTCGGTGACCGCAAAGGCGGGGATGGCGGCGACCAGCCACATGTCCCACGCTCCGTTCATCCCGTTGGGGAACATCGGTTCGGGGAAGGTCAGTAGCAGCGCGGCCGTGACAGCGGCGTAGCCGAGCGCGAGCAGGATGCCGTCAAAGACGAGGTTCACCTCGGCGGCGCGGTTCTCGCCCGCGCCTTCGGACAGGCGCTGCGCCAGCCCGCGCTTTTCGCCCAGCGAGCAGATCAGCCCGATGATCTCGATCAGCACCAGCGCCGAGGCGAAGCGCCCCAGCGCCTCCGCGCCGTACAGACGCGTGGCGATGATGAGGAAGGGGATGCGCGCGATCAGCCGGATCAGGAAGCCCAGCGTGTTGGTCTGCCCGCCCTTCGCCAGCCGCGCGAGATCCTCGTGGTTTTCCGAAGCTGCCGTCATGCGCCTTGGTCCTGCGGCGCATCCCGTTCGGCCTTCAAGGGGCGCGCGAGCAGGCCCGCGACCACGGCCCGCGCGTCCTCGCCCTTGAGGATCGCGTCGACCGCAGCAACGATCGGCATCGGCGTGCCGCGCGCTTCGGCAAGCTCGGTGAGGACGGGCGCGGTGAAGGCGCCCTCGGCCACCGTGCGGCGGTCGGCCATCAGGTCGGCGGCGGAAGCCCCTTCGCCGAGCGCTTTGCCCAGCGAGAAATTGCGGCTGGAGGTGCTGGAGCAGGTCAGCACCAGATCGCCCAGCCCGCACAATCCGCTCAATGTCTCGGCCCGCGCACCCAGCGCCTCGCCGAAGCGCAGCATCTCGGCATAGCCGCGCGCGATCAGCGAGGCGCGGGCGTTCTGGCCGAGCGCGAGGCCGTCAACCAACCCGCAGGCGATCGCGAGCACGTTCTTGACCGCGCCGCCAATCTCCGCGCCCGTCACATCGTCGGAGTAATAGGGCCGGAACGTGGGCCGCGCGAGCGCCGGGGCGAGCCGCATCCACTGCGCAGCGCCGCCGCCGCAGGCGAGAGTCACAGCGGTGGGCAACCCGGCGGCCACTTCATGCGCAAACGTAGGCCCGGAGAGCACCGCAATGGCGCTGCCCGGAGAGGCCTCGCGTGCCACATCGTTCATCAACCTGCCCGTGCCCGCCTCGATGCCCTTGGAACACAGCACCAGATCGCGCGGCGCGCGCGCGAGACCGGAAAGCACGCGGCCCAGCACCTGCGCGGGCGTGACGACCAGCACGGTGTCGAGGCCGGCGAGGTCGGCAAGGTCGCCGGTCGCGCGGATCGTCGCGGCCAGGCTGGCCGAGGGCAGGTAGAGCGGGTTGCGATGTTCGGTGTTGATCGCCTGCACCACCTCGGGCTCGTAGGCCCACAGCACCACATCGCGGCCATCGCTGGCAAGCATCTGGGCAAGCGCCGTACCCCACGCGCCCGCGCCGATCACACCGATGGTTTCGAGCCCGCTCATGCTTTCACTCCCGCCCCGCGCACGGCATCAGCCGCCGGATCGAGCGGCCAGCGCGGGCGGGCGACGAAATCGAGCGGATCGCCCGCGAAGTCCGCGCCTGCGTGCCAGCCTTCGGCCGCCAACCGCTCGCACCCGGCCCAGGCGATCATCGCGGCGTTATCGGTACACAGGGCCAGCGGCGGGGCGGTGAAGCGCATGCCGTTCTTCGCCGCAAAACTTTCGAGCGCCGCGCGCACGGTCTTGTTGGCCGCGACGCCTCCCGCCACGACCAAAGCAGGGAAGGGACCGGCGCGGTCCAAGGCCAGTGCGAGCCGGTCGATCAGGCAATCGACCGCGGCCTGCTGGAAGCTGGCGGCGATATCGGCAGGCTTGTGTGCGCCGCTCTCCACCGCCCGCAGCACCGCGCTTTTCAGCCCCGCAAAGGAGAAATGCGGCTCCTTCGAGCCTTTGAGCGGGCGGGGGAGGGGCACCGCTTTGGGATCGCCCTCCAGCGCAAGCCGCTCGACGGCAGGCCCGCCGGGATAGCCGAGCCGCAATATCTTGGCGGTCTTGTCGAAAGCCTCACCCAGCGCGTCGTCGATGGTGGTGGCGAGGCGGCGATATTGCCCGACGCCCTCGACGGCGAGGATCTGGCAATGCCCGCCCGAGACGAGCAGCAGCAGATAGGGGAAGGCGAGCGCGCTATCGGCCAGCCGGGGCGAAAGCGCGTGGCCTTCCAGGTGATTGATCGCCAGCAACGGCTTGTCCGCCGCCATCGCCAGCGCCTTGGCGCTGACCAGCCCGACCATCACCCCGCCGATCAGCCCCGGACCCGCCGTGGCGGCGACCGCGTCGACATCGGCAAGGCCAAGCTCCGCCTCGGCCATCACCCGCGCGATCATCGGCGCGAGCCGCTCGGCATGGGCGCGCGCGGCGATTTCGGGGACGACGCCGCCATAGGGCGCGTGTTCGGCTTCCTGACTGGCGATGGCTTGGGCGATGATCGTCCGGTCGCCGCGCACCAGCGCCACGGCGGTTTCGTCGCAACTCGATTCGATGCCGAGAACGATTACCCCGAGCATGTCGGTATCAGAGGTGTGCGTGAGCATTCCCATCCGGCTTCCATCTAAACTTTGTGAAGGCTAGAGCAAGCCAACATGACTGAAGCAACCGCACCCGCGCCCCCGGCCTCGAAAACGAAGCTGCGCCTCGGCACCCGCAATTCCCCGCTCGCGATGGCGCAGGCCCACGAGACCCGCGCGCGCCTGTGCGCCGCCCATGGCTGGGCCGAGGATGAGATCGAACTCGTCCCCGTGTTGGCGAGCGGCGACAAGGTGCTCGACCGGCCCTTGAGCGAGATTGGCGGCAAGGCGCTGTGGACCAAGGAATTGGACCAATGGCTGGGCGAGGGGCGGATCGACCTGTCCGTGCATTCCGCCAAGGACGTGGAGACGATCCGCCCGCGCGAGTTTCATTTCCCCGCCTTCCTCCCGCGCGCCGACCGGCGCGACAGTCTGGTGGGCGCGGCGAGTATCGCGGCGATCCCGCAGGGCGCGGTTGTCGGCACCAGCGCGCCGCGCCGCGCAGCGCAGCTTCTGAACCTGCGGCCCGATTGCAAGGTCGTGACCTTCCGCGGCAATGTTGCAACGCGGCTGGCGAAGCTTGCCGCGGGGGAGGCCGACGTGACGTTCCTTGCGGCAGCGGGGCTGGAGCGGCTCGACCAGACGGACGTCGGCCATCCGCTCGGCTCGGAGGAATGGATTCCGGCCGCAGCCCAAGGCGTGATCGCGATCGAATGCCGCGCTGATGATGCCGCCACCACCGCGCTGCTCGCCGTAATCGACCACGCCCCGACGCGGGCTGAGCTGGAAGCCGAGCGGGCCTTGCTGGCGGAACTGGGCGGCACCTGCCACTCGCCGATCGCGGTATTGTGCGAGCTTTCCGATGGCGTTCTGACCATGCGGGCGGCCTTGTTCAGCCCCGATGGTTTGGAGCGGATCGAGGGGAGTGCGAGTTTCGCAGCGGGCGACCATGCGCCGGTGCGGGCGCTTGCCGCCGACCTGCTGGCGCTGGCCACGCCGGGCATCACGCCACATTTCCGCCCCCCTCATCTCAATAGGCCGGGATGAGCCTGCAACTGCTCGCGCTCAGGCCCGAACCCGGCCTTTCCGCGACGCTGGAGAAGGCCGAGGCGCTGGGCCTCGCGATTACCGGGCTGGCGCTCTCGGAAATCCGCGCCGTGGCATGGGAGTGCCCCGACCCCAACACCTTCGATGGCCTGCTGATCGGCAGCGCCAATGCGATCCTCCACGGCGACGCGAACCTTGCGCGGCTTACCGACAAGCCCGTCTATGCTGTGGGCGAGGCGACTGCTACCGCCGCGCGGGCTGCGGGGTTTACCGTGGCGATGACCGGAAGCAGGGGGCTTCAGGGCGTGCTCGACGCCATTCCCGCCCCCTGCCACCTGTTGCGGATCGCGGGCGAGGAGCATGTGCCGCTCGTGTCGCCTGCCGGGGTGAGTTTTGCCGAGGTTATCGCCTATCGCAGCGTCACGCTCCCGCTCGATCCCGCAGCGGCGCTGCTCGCTTCGGGAGAGGCGCTGGCGCTGCTCCATTCCGCCGCCACCGCCAGCCACTTTGCTGCCGAATGTGACCGGCTTCGGCTGGACCGCGCAAGGATAACCCTCGCCGCGCTCGGCCCGCGCATCGCGGCGGCGGCAGGCGAGGGATGGGCCGCAGTCCACACCGCCGCTCGGCCTGACGATGCTGCGCTGATGCAATTGGTATTTGACTTGTGCGGCGCGGCGCGCTCCACTTGACGTTTCCGCCCCGGCAGGCCCACACGCCCGCCGGAGCCGCTTATGCAAGGCTTCGAGAACCGATCACGATGGCATCACAACCGGGACCATCGCCCTACGGCAACCCCCGCAAGCCCTCATCAGCGCGCGCGCTGCTGCTCGCCGCGTTTCTGGCCTTCCTTGCCGGGGGAGCAGTGGTCGGCTGGCTGATGTATAGCCGCGATCCTGCGCGCAGCGACACCTCGCAGGCCGCCGCTGCCGGATCGGACCTTGCACCCACGCTTGCCTCGCCCAGCCCCGCGCTCGCCGCCGCGCCGACGCCGCTCGCCGCGACAGTCGCGCAAAAGGCGGTCGAGCGGGTGGCCGAGCAGCAGGGAGGGCTCGACCAGCGCCTCGCCGCGGCCGAGCAGCGGCTGACCACGCTCGACCTTCAGGCGCAGGCCGCCGCCGGCAATGCCGCGCGCGCCGAGAGCTTGCTGATTGCTTTCGCCACCCGCCGCGCGGTCGAGCGCGGGGCCGAACTCGGCTACCTGTCCGACCAGCTGCGCCTGCGCTTCGGCGACCAATGGCCCAATGCGGTCAGCACGATCATCGACTTCTCGCGCGGTCCCGTCCGGCTCGACAGCCTTACCGCGCGGCTCGAAGGTTTGGGGCCGCAATTGCGCGTGAGCAGTGAGGGGCCATCATGGGCGTCGTTCAAGCGCGAAATGAAACAGCTCTTCGTGGTGCGCCGCGAAAGCACCCCCTCGCCCGAGCCGCAGCGCAGGCTCGACCGCGCGCGCTGGGCGTTGGAGCAGGGCCGCTACCAGGCCGCGATCGACGAAGTGAAGGGCATGCCAGGCGCGGCCAAGGCGGACAGTTGGATCAAGGACGCCGAGCGTTACAAGAAGGCGATGGACGCGCTGGAAGTGATCGAGACGGCAGCCGTGCTCGACCAGCGCGGCCTGCGCGACGGGGCGGGCAACCCGGTGCGGCAGTTAAGCCCGTTGGTGCGGCCTTGATTACGCAGCCTCACTGATGACGAGACGCCTCCTGTCCGCCGTCTTAGTTTGCTGGCTCGCCGCTGCAAGTGGCATTCCGGGTGAGGCAGCGGGCGCTGGCGAAGAAGCACCCGGTGACGCCCCGCGCCGCTACGAGATACCCGAGGCCCGCCCGCGCGAATTGGGCACGCCGCTGCTCGATGCAATTGCCTACCGGAAGATACCGACGCTGAAGCGCCTGCTTGCCAATGGCGCCGATCCGAACGAACCCAACGCAATCGGCATGGTGCCGTTGCATCTGGCGGTCCTCCGCGGATACGACGACATCGTTCGGCTGCTCCTGGATCATGGAGCCGACATCGACAATAGAGCGGGAGGCAGCCTGACACCGATTAAATCAGCGCTTTCCTATGGCAGGCAATACGAAGACTGGACGAATTTCGACATCCTCGTCGAACGGGGCGCCGATGTACTGATGCATCGCAACGGGGTCTTGGGTATGAATCTGCTCGATTACGCCACGGCTCTGGGCGAGTTTTGCAGGGTTAAGCCTCTCTACCAGCGCCTCGACCGCGAGGTCCTGATGTCTCTGAAGACAGAGAAATCGACCAGAGCCTTCGTTCTGGAGCGCGGGTCGGTTCATGTCGACGAAGAGAAATGCAGGCTCGAAATCGTCGCGCTCTTCGAAGAGTAACTTTGGGCCGGGTTTGCACCAGCTGAGGTTGCCCGCGAGCAGGTTACGCCCGCAGTATCTCGGGCAAGTCCCCCGACACGCCGCGCGCTTCGTCCATGAAGAAGCTCTTGAGCATCGGCGTGCGCTGCACCGCCGCCATGCCCAGACGCCGCGCCGCCGAGGCGGTCTTGCCCGGCACGCCGAACAATCGCGTCAACCCGTCGGTCGCCAGCGCGACCATGAAGCTATCGAGCCCGCGCCACGTCTCGTAACGCTTCAGCAGTTCGGCATCGCCGGGATCGAGGCCGAGCCGCGCGCCTTCGGCCAGCACTTCGACCAGCGCGCCCACATCCCTCAGGCCAAGGTTCAAGCCCTGTCCCGCGATGGGGTGGATGCCGTGGGCCGAGTCGCCGATCAACGCGAGACGCTCGCCCGTGATCTTGGCGGTGTGATGGAAGCCCAGCGGCCAGCTCGAGCGGTGGCCGACGGTCTTCACCTTGCCGAGCACCCCGCCCATGCGCTTTTCGACCTCGGCCAGAAACGCGCGGTCGCCCAGCTTCAGCACACCCGCGCCGTCTTCCTCGGACACGGTCCACACCAATGACGATCGGTGCGTGCCGTCAGCGTCGTCATTGAGCGGTAGCAGCGCAAACGGCCCGGCGGGGTAGAAGATCTCCCACGCGACGTTGCCGTGCGGCTTTTCGTGCGTCAGCCCGGCGATGATCGCGCGGTGCTTGTAATCCCACTTGGCAAGTGTGATCCCCGCGCCGTCGCGGGTCGGCGACTGGCGGCCCTCGGCAGCGACCATCAGGCGGCCCTTGAACTTGCGTCCGTCGGAAAGCACGGCAGCGACGCCGTATTCGCTGCGTTGGCGCTCCGTGACGGTCGCGAGCGAAGTCCACTCGATCAACGGCTCCTTGGCCGCCGCCTCGAACAGCGCGAGGCGCAGGCGGCGATTGGGGAACATCCGCCCCAGCGTGCCGCCGCCCTCACCGGGGACGAAGTCGAGCCGTCCGGGCTTGTTCTGGTCGGTCACCGCGATGCTTGCGATGTCGCAGGCAAACTTGTCCAGCCCCTGGGCGATGCCGATGTTTTCGAACAGGTGCCAGCTTGCGGTCGAGATCGCGGTGGCGCGGTCGTCGAAGCCTTCAGCGGTAAGCTCAGCCGGATCGGCGCGGTCGATGACATGGCTCGACATGCCTTTCTTCGCCGCCGCCAGCGCCAGCGTCATGCCGACGAGCCCGCCGCCGAGGATCACCAGATCGCGTGGGGAATCTGAAGTCGCTGTCACTTTGTCCGCTCCGATTGCGAAGTACCACCGTCATGCCTAGAGGGTTGCCCGTGCCTCACGCAAGAATCTTCCCACGCCCTGTCCGTCAATTCGTTGCATGGGTGATTGCGCTTGCCGCAATGCTGCTGTTGGCGATGCCGGTCGGCGCGCAGGATGCTGGCGCGCGCACGGCGCAGTTCGGCGACAAGAACATCGCCGTCCAGCTCTATGCCGAAGGCCAGCCAGTGGAGGGCAAGGAGTGGCTGCTCGCGCTGCGTTTCACGCCGATCGCAAGCGAGTGGCATGGCTACTGGTCGAACCCCGGAGATGCGGGGCAGGGGATGCGCTTGCAGCTGGACTTGCCGCCCGACTGGGAGGTGGGCGATGCCCGCTATCCGGTGCCCAAGCGCCTGCTGATCAGCGGGCTGATGAACCACGTCTACGAAGGCCCCTACACCGTGCTCGTGCCGGTGACGCCCGGGCCGAGCGTCAAGACCTTCGGGGCGCAGGCGGTGAGAGGGGCTGTCGAATATCTCGCTTGCACCGACCAGATCTGCGTGCCGCAGGATGCGGTGCTGGAGGCCAAGGCTGGCGGCGATTTCGCGCGCTGGCGCGCTGGCGTCGCGCCGCTGCTCGATGCCCGGGCGCAGTTCGCGATTTCCGGCAAGATGCTGCGCGTCGCCATTCCGTTGCCCGAGGGCTTGGCGCTCGGCGATCCGCATGTCTTCGTCGCCAACGAGCGGCTCGTCGCTTACGCCGCGCCGCAGGTCTTCCGCCGGGTAGGCGACGTTCTGGTGGCCGAAATTCCGCTCGACGAATTCGGCACAGGTAAGGCCGAGGCGTTATCGGGCATCCTCGCGTTCGGCGACAAGGGCGCTAGCGGGGGCGGGTTCCGGTTCACCGCCGATCTCGGCACCGTGCCGAGCGGCGGGGAACTCGTCGCCGGGCCAAAGAATGCGACCATACCGCCGCTGTGGACGCTGATCCTCGGCGCCTTGGCGGGCGGCCTCTTGCTCAACATCATGCCCTGCGTCTTCCCGATCCTCAGCCTGAAGGCGATCGCGCTCGCCCGCGCCGGCGAGAGCGAGGAAAAGGCGCGCGCCGAAGGCCTCGCTTACACCGCGGGCGTCGTTATCGCTTGCCTTGCGCTGGGCGCGCTGCTGCTCGCGCTGCGGGCCGCGGGCGAACAGGTCGGCTGGGCGTTCCAGTTGCAGGAGCCGGGCGTCGTGGTTGCACTTCTGGTGCTGGCGGCGGCGATCACGGCGAACTTCGCTGGCCTTTTCGAACTGCCGACGATTTCGATGAGCATGGGCGGCGACCGCACCGGCGCCTTTGCCACCGGGCTGCTCGCGGCTTTCGTGGCGACGCCCTGCACCGGGCCGTTCATGGCCGCAGCGCTCGGCGCGGCGCTGTTGCTGCCGGTGCCGCAAGCCTTGATGCTGTTCGCGCTGCTCGGGCTGGGGCTGGCGCTGCCGTTCCTCCTGCTCGGCTTCGTGCCGCCGCTGCGCCGGATGCTTCCCAAGCCCGGCGCGTGGATGGAGCGATTCCGGCGGATCATGGCGGTCCCGATGGCGCTCACCGCGCTCGCGCTGCTGTGGCTGACGGTGCAACTGGGCGGACGGCCGTTCGGCGGAATCGCGCTGGTGATGGTGGCGGGCGTGCTGCTCGGCCTGTTTGTGGTTGGACGGCTCCAGCGCGGCGGCAAGCTGGCGTGGCCCGCCTTTGCCCTAGTCGCCGCGCCTTTCGCAGCCTTCGCGGCCATCGCGCTGCCTTCGGTCTATGAGAGCGAACGCGCCGTGGGCGAGGCGAGCATCCACAACCCGCAGGCCTTCAGCCGCGACGCGCTGGCCGCCGCGCGCGCTTCGGGCAAGCCGGTGTTCCTGTGGTTCACCGCCGACTGGTGCCTCACCTGTAAGGTCAACGAAGCGTCTTCGATCGAGCGCGAGAGCGTGCGCGAAGCCTTCGAAAAAGCGGGTGTGGTCACGTTACGCGGCGACTGGACGCGGCGCGACGAGGCGATCACTGCCTTCCTCACGGAGCAGGGCGCAGCGGGCGTGCCGCTCTACCTGTGGTATCCGGCGGGAGCCTCCGCGCCCGAGCAATTGCCGCAGGTGCTCACCCCGGAATTGCTGGAGAAGCGCGCGTCAGCGACGCCGTGAGAGCTCCGGGGCGATCAGCTTCGGTTCTTTCACCTCAGGCGGCGTTCCCCGGCACACGGTGATCAGCGCCATCGGCAGCGGGTTCGGGTTGAGCCGCACCAGTCCAGCACCCGGCACCGTGACACTCGCCTCGCGCTCAGGCTTCAAGGCGTCCCATTCGCGCGCACCCGCAGGTGCGTCGCCCTGCCACAGCGACTTGCCCGCAACCGGGGTCGCATCGACCGGGAAGCGCCCGATCCAGCCATTGCCGATCAGCGCCAGCAGCGCGGCCGCGCCTTCGTCGGCATGGGCGTGGCGGGTGATCCTGAGCTGCGCGCCGGGTGTGCCGGGCTTGAGGCATTCGAGCGCGAGCAGCACGGGCTTGCCCGGAATCCCGTAGACCAGCCGCAGCGGCTTTCCCGTGGGCGCCCATACCGCGCCGGTGGTGTCGGGCGAGGGGATCGGTTCGGATGGAGCGCCTTTCGCAGGCGAGTCCAGCGCGACGCGGGCGACGGCGGCATCGGTGGGCGGCGGCTTGCATCCCGTCAGCCCGACCACAATCGCGAGCATGGCCAAGAGCACCGGCGTGCGGATCATCGAGCGCGGATGAAGGCGCGGATGTCGGCCGATAGCTTGGCCCGGTCCTCGTCGCGGACATACATCATGTGGCCTGCGTCGTAATACTTCCAAGTGATCCGATCCTGCGGGATGCCAGGGCGCTTCAGCGAATATTCCGCACCGAAGAACGGCGTGGCAAAATCATACCAGCCCTGTGCGGCGAACAGGCGCAGCCCTGCGTTCTGCCGCATCGCCTGACCGATCAGCGGAGCGACGTTGAGGTAGGCGTTGCGGCCCGACGCTTCGAGGCTCCAGTCCCAGTTGCGCCCCGGCTCGCGACCGATCGACTGGTATTCGCGGTCGGTCTTGTAGCCCAGCGTCTCGCGCGTCCACGCATTGACCGCAGCGGTGTAGCCGGCATCGATGCCGTAGAAGCTCGGGTCGTTGTCGGGCGTTTCGCCGGCGCTGTCGTAATCGGTGCCGGTGTAGCGCGCGTCCAAGCGCCCGATGGTCTGCCCCCGGTCGCGCAGCAGCTCCTTGTAGAACCGCTGGTCGGTGACGCGCAGGTTGGCCTGATCGAGATAGGTTTCGCTCAGCCCGGTCAGCCGCGACAGCTCCTTGCGCACGCTCGCGCGCTCGTCGGCGGGCAGGTCCTCCCCCTTGAGCAGCGCAGTCGCGAACGGCCCGATCGCGAACTTGCGCGCTTCCTCGGCGATTGCCTCGACGGACTCCGCCTTGACCTTGCCGTGGTAGAAAGACGCCGCCGCCATGTTGGGCAGGGTGACGATATAGGCCATCTCGTTACCCGGCGTCGGCTCGCGCGCGGCGAAGTCGAGGATGGTCGAAATCAGGATCAACCCGTTCAGCCCGACATCGTTGTAGGTGCTGCCCTCCAACTCGTCAGCCACCATCGCGGTGCGGGTGGTGCCGTAGCTTTCGCCGCCCAGAAACTTGGGACTGTTCCAGCGCCCATTGTCGTTAATCCAGCGGCGGATGACCTGCGCCACGGCGCGGCCGTCTTGCCTCAGGCCGTAATACTTCTTGGGATCGGTGCCCTGCGTGAGGTAGCTGAACCCTGTGCCCGGCGGGTCGATGAACACCAGATCGGCGACGTCGAGCAGGCTGTCCGGGTTGTCGAGCAGCGGATAGGGCGGTGCCCCGTCGTCCTTCGCATCTGAGGGGATCGCCACGCGCTTGGGCCCGAAGGCGCCCATCTGCAGCCACACCGATCCCGAGCCCGGCCCGCCATTGTAGATGAAGAACACCGGGCGGGAGGGGTCGGCGGGGGTCTTGATGTACGAGGTGGTGACAATCACCGCCTCCGCCTTGCCCCCGTTCTCGCTAGTGGCGTCGTCCGACAGAATCGTGTCGGCGATGGTCGCACGATAGGCGACGCGCTGCCCGCCGAAGGTGCCCGCAAGATCGCGGGTGCGCACCTGGGGCGCGGGCTTGGCAGCTTCGACCTTGGGCGCGTCCTGCGCGAGGGTGGGGACGGGGATGGCGAGAGTGCTGGCGGCGGCCAGCAATGCAAGGAATCGGACGTTCATGGGGAGAGGTGAGTGACAGGCTTGTGACGTCGCTTCAAGGGGCGGGGCTACGGCTTCCCACCCATCTTCTTCGCCCGCATCTTCCCGTAACGGGTCTTGCGCGTCCCCGGCTTGCCCTCGTTGCTCCGGCCCACGATAGGCGCGCGCTTCTGCCCGTCCGGTATTCCCAGCTCGTCCGCCTCCAGCCGCCGGATTTCGTCGCGCAGGCGTCCGGCTTCCTCGAACTCGAGGTTTGCCGCCGCGTTGCGCATCCGCTTCTCGAGGTCCTCGATATAGCCGCGCAGGTTATGCCCAACCAGAGTGTTGCGCTCTGGATCGCCGGTGTCCACCAGCACAGAATCCTGCGCCGCCGAATGCGCGACGATGTCGTGGATGTTGCGCTTGATGGTCTGCGGCGTGATGCCGTGTTCGGTGTTGAATTCTTCCTGCCTTGAGCGGCGCCGGTCGGTTTCGGCAAGCGCGCGCTCCATGCTGCCGGTGATGCGGTCGGCATAGAGGATCACGCGGCCATCGACGTTGCGCGCGGCGCGGCCGATGGTCTGGATCAGCGAGGTTTCCGAACGCAGGAAGCCTTCCTTGTCGGCATCGAGAATGCACACCAGCCCGCATTCGGGAATATCGAGGCCCTCGCGCAGCAGGTTGATCCCGATCAGCACGTCATAGACGCCAAGCCTGAGGTCGCGGAGCAGCTCGATACGCTCCAGCGTCTCGACGTCGGAGTGCATGTAACGCACGCGCACGCCGGCCTCGTGCATGAACTCGGTGAGGTCCTCGGCCATCCGCTTGGTGAGCGTGGTCACCAGCGTGCGGTAGCCGAGCGCCGCGGTTGCTTTGCATTCGACGATGCAGTCCTGCACCTGATCCTCGACCGGGCGGATTTCCACGGGCGGGTCGATCAGGCCGGTGGGGCGGATCACCTGTTCGGCAAAGACCCCGCCGGTCTGGTCCATCTCCCAGTGGCCGGGCGTGGCCGAGACCGCGAAAGTCTGCGGGCGCATCGCGTCCCACTCGTTGAACCGCAATGGCCGGTTGTCGATGCAGCTCGGCAGGCGGAAGCCGTATTCGGCGAGGGTCAGCTTGCGGCGATGGTCCCCCTTGGCCATCGCGCCGATCTGCGGCACGGTCTGGTGGCTTTCATCGACAAACAGCAGCGCGTTTTCGGGCAGGTATTCGAACAGCGTCGGCGGCGGTTCGCCCGGCAATCGCCCGGTGAGAAAGCGGCTGTAGTTCTCAATGCCTGCGCAGCTTCCGGTGGCGGCGATCATCTCCAGATCGAAATGGGTGCGCTGTTCCAGCCGCTGGCGTTCGAGCAGCTTGCCCTCGATCTCCAGTTCCTTGAGCCGTTCTTCCAGCTCGAATTTGATCGCGGCCGCCGCCTGCTTCATCGTCGGGCCGGGGGTGACGTAGTGCGAATTGGCATAGACCCGCACCTTTTCGAGCGCCGCACCCTTGGCGCCGGTCAGCGGATCGAATTCGGCGATCCCTTCGATCTCGTCGCCGAAGAAGCTGACCCGCCACGCCATGTCCTCGTAGTGCGAGGGGAAGATTTCCAAGCTGTCGCCGCGCACCCGGAAGCAGCCGCGGGTGAAGGCGGTGTCGTTGCGCTTGTATTGCAGGGCGACGAGCTTGCGGATCAGCTCGCGCTGGTCGACCGTCTCGCCGATCTTGATGTCGAAGATCATCGCCGAGTACGTCTCGACCGAGCCGATCCCGTAGAGGCAAGAGACCGAAGCGACGATGATCACATCGTCGCGTTCCAGCAGCGAGCGGGTGGCCGAATGGCGCATCCGGTCGATTGCCTCGTTCACGCTCGATTCTTTTTCGATGTAAGTGTCGGAGCGCGGCACGTAGGCTTCGGGCTGGGAGTAGTCGTAGTAGCTGACGAAATACTCGACCGCGTTTTCAGGGAAAAAGCTCTTGAATTCGCCGTAAAGCTGGGCAGCGAGGATCTTGTTGGGCGCGAGCACCAGCGCGGGGCGCTGGAGTGTGTCGATCACCTTGGCCATCGTGAAGGTCTTGCCCGAGCCCGTCACCCCGAGCAGCACCTGCGTTTTCTCGCCCGCCAGCGCGCTTGTCGTCAGCTCCGCGATCGCGGTCGGCTGGTCTCCCGCCGGCTCATATTCCGAGACCAGCTTGAAGGGGATTCCGCCCATCGACTTGTCGGGGCGGTTGGGGCGGTGGGGGGTAAAGTCCGCGCCCGTCTGGGGCTCGTCCAGTCCGCGGCGGATTACGAGTTGCGACATGGCTTGTTTATGGGGAACAAAGCGGGGCCGTGCAAGGCAGGGCGGGCAAGGGTGGGCGCTTTTCGGGGCACGCTTTGCCGCATTGTCCGTTATGCTTGGCATGAGGCACCAGGAGACCAGACCCATGACACGCATCACCATCCCCATGGCCCTTGGCGCGGCCGCAGCAGGAGCAATGTTGCTCGCCGGCTGTTCGGGCGGCGGCGAGGCGGACGCGGCGGGCGCAGTCAGCGTCAAGGAAGCCGCCGAGAAAGCCAAGCGCGAGATGCCCCGGCCCGAGCCCGGCCTCTACAAAACCACCGTCACCATGACCAAAATTGCCATCCCCGGCCTGCCACCCGAGATGGCCGACCACGGCAAGGGCATGGTCACGACGATCGAGGACTGCCTCACCGCTGCCGACGTCGACAAGGGCTTCGAGGCCTTGGTCAAGAAGGGCCAGGACGGGGAGTGCAGCTACGAAAGCTTCAACCTTGCTGGCGGCAAGATCGACGCGGTGCTGGTCTGCAAGGCGCAAGGCCGCGACACTCGCACCGCGCTGTCTGGCACCACCACCAAGACCGGCGCAGACCTCACCGCCAGCACCGCGATGGACTTCGACGGGGTGGGCAAGGCGACCCTCAATTTCACCACCAAGCACGAGCGGGTCGGGGAATGTCCGGCGAAGTGAATCTCGTGACAAACGTATGACATTGTTACATTTCAGGGAACGTTCATCCTCTTGTCGGATAGAGGGAGCTATGGCTTCTCGCTTCGTCCCTGACCTGCCCCGATTCCCTGCCCCGCTGATGGCGGCGGCGACGGCGGCTGGCGGACGCGCGCAGCAGGCCTATGCCGCGACCGAGTTCGCTCAACGCGTTGCTCTGGCGCGCGAGGTCTGTCCCGAGGAATACGAGGTTGGCAAGCCGCGTCTGTTGCGCTTGCTGGGTGAGGCGCAGGTGCTGCTTGAACCGATTCGCCGCCCCAAGCGCAAGCTCTCTTCCGCCATCACCGCCAACCCGCAAGTGGCGATGATCCTCCCCGGATTCGGCGCCAACCCGATGCGGATGCGCTACCTTGCGCGCCAGCTTGAAAGCGCCGGGCACATTACCAAGCGGTGGGGGCTGGGCCGCAATTGGGGCCCCGATCCCGATCGCTTCGACGCGATCGAGGCGCGGCTGCTTGAACTCCACGCGCGCCACGGCCGCAAGGTGGTGCTGATCGGCTGGAGCCTTGGCGGGCTCTATGCGCGCGAGATCGCCAAGCGCCAGCCGCAGGCGGTCGCCAAGGTGATTTCGATGGGCTCGCCGTTCTCGGGCTCGCCGAGGGCCAACAACGTGTGGCGCGCCTACCAGTTCATCACCGGCCATTCGGTGGATACCCCGCCGGTCGACGCCGAGCTGTCGATGAAGCCGCCGGTCGAGACGGTCGCGCTGTGGAGCGCCAATGACGGCGTCATCGCCCCGCGCTGTGCCGCAGGCCGATGGGTCCTATCTGATTACCGGCCAAAAGATTTTC
>JANNWO010000134.1:0-12837 GCA_031408395.1 Sphingomonadales bacterium
CTCGACTGGGATGCGCAGGGGCGGCTCTGGGAGGTCGAGCACGGCCCGGCGGGCGGCGACGAGCTGAACCTCGTCAAGGCAGGGGCTAACTATGGCTGGCCGCTCCGCTCGAACGGCGACCACTACAACGGCGATCCGATCACCGACCACGCACCGGGTGACGGCTTCGCCCAGCCCGCAGCGAGCTGGAACCCGGTGATCGCGCCGAGCGACATGTTGATCTACTCAGGGACGATGTTCCCTGCTTGGAAGGGCCATGCGCTGATGACGGGCCTCGCTACGCAGGCGGTGATCGACGTCGCGATCGAGGGCGAGAGCGCCCGCGAGGTCGCGCGTCACGAATTCGATAAGCGCCTTCGTGCCGTCGCGCAGGGCCCCGACGGGTCGGTCTGGGTCGCCGAGGACGGCAAGGGCGCGCGGCTCTTCAAGCTGACCGACCGTTGATGGCTGAGGCCACCGCGACACTGATACCGCTCGAGGCGGTCGATCCCGCCATGGTCGAGGCTGTGCTCGACCGCGCCTTCGGGGCCGAGCGCCATGCCCGCACCGCCTACCGCATCCGCGCTGGTATGGACTGGCTGCCGGGGCTGAGCCTTGCCGCGCTCGACGCGAACGACATGTTGGTCGCCACAGTCCAATGCTGGCCGATCGGGCTACAGACCAAGCAGGGACAGGTGCCGCTCGTGATGGTCGGGCCGGTCGCGGTCGTGCCCGAGCGGCAGGGCGAGGGATTCGGCGTCGGTCTGATGAGCGCATTGGTTGCCGAGGACGCGCGGCTCGCGGCAGGCGGCGGGCCGGCGCTACCGCAGGTGCTGATCGGCGATGCTGAGTATTACGGCCGCTGGGGCTTTTCGGCGGCGATGACCGGCGGCTGGCGCTGCCCTGGCCCCTTTGAACAGCACAGGCTTCTGGCACGCGGCCACGGGCTTGCGGCGATGCCGGTCGACGGGATGCTCGGTCCGTGGGGTGGGATAGAAGCGTAACCCCTTCACCTCGGCCCTAGCATCTGCCATCCCTGCGACCATGCCTTACGAACCGCCCCCATACCTCGCCGGCCTGACCCTCACGGAAATCGCCGAGCTGGTCGCGCAGCGCAAGCTTCCCCCGGTAGAGGGCTGGGCGCCGCAGACGTCGGGCGACAGCCACATGCGGATCGCCGCCGACGGGACATGGTTCCACGAAGGCGGACAAATCCGGCGCGAAGCTATGGTGCGCGCCTTCGCCGGTCTGCTGAGGCGTGACGCATACGGCCAGTACTGGCTCGTAACCCCCTTCGAGAAGCTCACGATCGAGGTCGAGGATGCCGCCTTCATCGCCGTGGATTGCGTGCGGGCGGATGATGCACTCGCCTTCCGGCTCAACACCGACGACCTCGTGATTGCCGGGCCAGACCATCGTTTGCGCACCGAGGGCGATCCGGAGAACCCTGCGGTCTATCTCGATGTGCGGCAAGGCTGCGAAGCGCGGCTTAATCGCTCGACCTGGGCGCAGCTCGTCGAGATCGCTCTCGCCGAGGGAGCGCAGGACAATGGCTGGCAGGTCACCAGCCAGGGCGAGCGTTTCCGCCTTCTCCCATGACACCTCCGCTTCCCAGCATCCACGCCCCCCTCGCCCGCGCCTTTGCGGCCGGGCACGCGCGCGAGATCAACGACCTGATGAGCGATGCGCACTTCGCAGCTGACGGACGCGCCACGGCTGCCGCAGTGCTGATCGCGATCACCGACGTACCGCATGATCCGCAGGTGATCCTCACCCAGCGCCCCCGCGCGATGCGCGACCATCCCGGGCAGGTCGCCTTTCCCGGCGGCAAGATCGATCCGGGCGAGGATGCCGTCACCGCCGCCCTGCGCGAGGCGGAGGAGGAGCTCGCCCTCCCGCGCGAGGCGGTACGGGTAATCGGCACCAGCGACATCTATCACACCGGCACCGGCTTTCTCGTCACCCCCGTCGTCGGCATCGTCCCGCCGGGGCTCAACCTTGTCCCCAACCCGTCGGAGGTCGAAGCATGGTTCGAGGCGCCGCTCGGCCTGCTGCTCGACCGCGCGAGCTGGACCACCAACGAGGTATTCTGGCGCGGGGCCAACCGCCGCTATCTCGAGCTCGAATGGCAGGGCTTCCGCATCTGGGGCGTGACCGCGGCGATCATCGCCAACCTGTCGCGGCGGATCGCTTGGGAAGGACTGACCGATGCTGCGTGACCTTGCCGCGGCCGACTGGACGCGCCGCGCCGGGCTTACGGAGCTTAGCGCCGCGCTCGGCCCCGAGAACATCCGCTGGGTCGGTGGAGCGGTGCGCGACGGGCTGCTAGGCGTTCCCGCCCACGACGTCGATTGCGCGACCCTGCTGCTGCCCGCCGATGTGATCGCGGCTTGCGCGCGCGCCGGCATCCGCACCGTGCCGACCGGCATCGAGCACGGCACGATCACCGCGATCCTCAAGGACGGTCCGGTCGAGGTCACCACCGTGCGCCGCGATGTCGCGACCGACGGACGGCGCGCTACGATCGCCTTCGCTACCGAATGGCACGAGGACGCGGCGCGGCGCGACTTCACGATAAATGCGCTTTATGCCCACCCCGAGACCCTCGCCATCGAGGACTGGTTCGGCGGACTCGCCGATCTCGACGCGCGTCGGGTGCGTTTCATCGGCGATGCCAGACAGAGGATTGCCGAGGATTACCTGCGCATACTGCGCTATTATCGCTTCCAGACCCGCTTCGGCGCGGACCTGGACCCAGAGGCTGAGGATGCCTGCGCAGAGCTTGCTCATACCCTGAAGGGCCTCAGCCGCGAGCGCATCGCTGCCGAACTGCTGGCGCTGCTCACCCTTCCTGATCCGCACCCCACCATCGAGCGGATGCGCGCGCGCGGGGTGCTCGGCGTGATCCTGCCCGAAGCCTGCCCGCCGCAGGTGGTCGCGCTCGGCCGATTGGTCGGAGCAGAAGCAGCGCAGGGCTTTGCGCCCGATTCGGTGCGGCGGCTTGCAGCGCTTCTCCCGCCCTCGCCAGAGGTTGCCGAGACAGCCGCTGCACGCCTGAGGCTATCGAAAGCGCAGCGCGGGCGCCTCGTGGGCGCTGCCGAGCGCACCATTGATGACGCCGCCGATCCCAAGGCCCTCGCCTATCGCCTCACGCCGCCCGTGGCGATCGACCGTCTGCTGCTGGGCGGCGCGGATGCCCGCGTGCTGGACGGCTGGAGCGTCCCGCTGTTCCCCTTGAAGGGCGGCGCAGTGGTCGCGCGCGGGGTGACTGCGGGGCCGGAAGTCGCGCGGCTTCTGCGGCTGATCGAGGGCCGCTGGGTGGCCGAGGGTTTTCCCGGCCCAGACCGGGTCAACCAGATGCTGGCCGAGGAACTGGGGACCAGCGCCTTCAACTTCGACTGAAACGCCGTCAGCCGAAGCGGCCCGACTTAGGGAAGCCTTGCGGCGGCATCCGTCCGGCGGCCCCGCGCGCGACCTTCCACATGCGGATCTCAGTCTCGGTGCGGGTGCGCTCGCCCGAACCGCCCATCTGCCAGCTGAGCCCGTTGGCGAGTACGAAGGTCGTCGCATCCGACATTCCGCCATCACGGTAACGTTGCAGCTGCACCCCCTGCCCGCGCGACATGACGGGCAGTTCCTCAAGGTTGAAGACGACGAGCTTGCGGTTGTCGCCGACCACGGCGACGTGATCGTGGCCTTCTGCGATCGGGCGGATAACCACGAGCCTTGCGCCGTCCTTGAGGTTCACCACCTGACGGCCTTTGCGGGTCTCGGCGAGCAGTTCGTCGAGCTCGGCAACGAAGCCCTTGCCGTGGCTCGAGGCGAGCAGCAGGCGGCCGCCGGGCTTGTGGACCATCATAGCGCAGACGTTCGCTTCGCTCTCCAGCTCGATCATCGTACGCACCGGCTCGCCGAAGCCGCGCGCGCCGGGGAGCTTGTCGCATCCCAGCGTGAAGAACCGCCCGTCCGACGCCGCCAGCAGCAGCTTGTCGGTGGTCTGGGCGTGGAGGATGAAGGCTAGGCCGTCGCCCTCCTTGTATTTGAACTCCTGATCCAATGGCACGTGGCCGCTCGCCGCGCGGATCCAGCCCTTCTGGCTGAGGATCACCGTCACCGGCGCTTTCTCGATCATCGCGTCCATGCTGAAGGCGATGGTCGGCGCAGCCTCGGCGATCAGCGTGCGGCGGCGGCCGAGCGCGGTGTCCTCGGCGTAGTTCTTACGAAGGGCGCGCAGATCCTTCTTCAGCCGGTTGCGCTGCTTGCCAGGGCTTTCGAGCAGTGCGTTGAGATCGGCCTCTTCGGCAAGCAGCGCGTCCTGCTCCTTCTTCAGCTGCATCTCCTCGAGCTTGCGCAAGCTGCGCAGCCGCATGTTGAGGATCGCCTCGGCCTGCCGGTCGGTCAGCTCGAACTCGGCGATCATCAGCGGCTTGGGCTCGTCCTCGTTGCGGATGATCTCGATCACCCTGTCGAGATTCAGGTAGGCAATGATGTAGCCGCGCACCAGCTCCAGCCGGTTGGCGATCTGGTCGAGCCTGTGCTTGGCGCGGCGCTGCAGGATGTCGATCTGCGCGAAGGTCCAGCTTTCGAGCAGCTCCTTCAACCCCATCACCATCGGCGTCCGCCCGAAGCCGGGGCGCGCGTCGAGTACGTTGAGGTTGAGGCTGAAGCGCGTTTCCAGATCCGTCAGCTTGAACAGGCTCTCCTTCAGCAGCTCGGGATCGACATTGCGGCTTTTAGGCACGAGCACGATGCGGATCGCGGTGTCGCTTTCGTCGCGCACATCCTCGAGGATCGGCAGCTTGCGGTCGGCGATGGCCTGCGCGATCTGCTCGATCAGCTTGCCCTTGGGGACCTGATAGGGGATCTCCGAGATGACGAGCTGCCACTGCCCGCTGCCCAGCCGCTCGATCCCGGCGGCGATGTCGGTCTCGTCCTTGGCCTCGGGCGCATGGAAACGCCCGCGCAGACGGAATGCGCCGCGCCCGGTGCGATAGGCTTCCGTAATGGCCGCAGGGCTGTCGATGACTTGGCCGCCGGTCGCGAAATCGGGGCCGTGGAACAGCTCCATCAGCTGTTCATGGGTGACCGACGGGTTGTCGATCATCGCCAGCGTCGCGTCGATGATCTCGGCAACGTTGTGGCTGGGGATCGAGGTCGCCATGCCAACCGCGATGCCGCTCGACCCGTTGGCGAGGAGGTTAGGGAACAGGCCGGGGAAGATCTCGGGCTCGATCTCCTCGCCGTTGTAGGTGGGGAGGAACTCGACCGTGCCTTCGTCGAGGCCGGACATCAGTTCGAGCGCGGTCCGCGTCAGCCGCGCCTCGGTGTAGCGGTAGGCGGCAGCGTTGTCCCCGTCGACATTGCCGAAATTGCCCTGCCCCTCGACCAGCGGATAGCGCAGGCTGAAATCCTGGGCGAGGCGCACCATCGCGTCATAGACCGACTGGTCGCCATGCGGGTGGTACTTGCCGATCACGTCGCCGACCACGCGCGCCGATTTCTTGAAGGCATCACTGGGGCTGAGCTTCAACTGCCGCATCGCCCACAGCAGGCGGCGGTGCACCGGCTTCAGCCCGTCGCGAAGATCCGGCAACGAGCGCGCGGTGATCGTCGAGAGCGCATAGACCAGATAGCGCTCGGATAGAGCCGCATCGAAAGGCGCATCGACGATCGCGTCGAAACCGTCGTCGGGCGCATCAGTGGTGGGGGACACGGGCATTTTCCCCATCTAGCAACCCGTGCCCGCGCGAGGGAGAGGGGTTTCCACAGAGAAAGCTCGGCAATCGCTGGAAAGGTGCGGGGAAGGCTCTGCGCCTTTCCGCTTGCCAAACGCACTGAAATCAAACGATCATCGCACGGAGCCCGAGGGACAGGGGGAAACATGCACAAGTCACCGATCGTCGTCGCCATGCTCGCCGCCCTGCTGGCAGGATGCGGCGAAGCCCAGCCCCAGAATCGCGCGCTCGAGGCGATCGAGCGGATCGAGCCGGGCGGCAGCGGTGCGCCGGACAACGAATTCGGTTTCCTGCAGGCGGAAGAGTCTTCGGTTTTCAACGTCTTCGCAGGCGACACTGACATGGCAGCACCCACGGTCCAACGGGTCCAGGCGCTCGACGTGGCGGCGGAAATGTCCGGGGTCGCTGAAGACGGCACGGCTTCCGTGCCCATGCCCACCACCCCCGCTGCTCCGGCCGGTCAGATCGCCTATTCCTACGGCTACGGCTTCCGCATCGATTCCGATGCCATCGCCAGCCTGCAGAACCGCCACGTCGCGCTGTGCGAGAAGATGACCTCCGCCTGCCGCATCATACGCACCTCGCAATCGCGCTCGGACAGCTGGGATGGTTATGGCGAGGTGCATATGGAGGTCGCCGCCGATCGCGCCGCCAAGCTCGCCGAGGCGCTGACCGCGCCCGCCGAGGAACTGGGCGGCACGCTTGTCTCCTCTGTGCGCGAGGGCGAGGACCTGAGCACCCAGATCATCGACATCGAGGCCCGGCTCAAGTCCCGGCTGGTGCTGCGCGACAAGCTGACCGCGATCCTCCAGAACAACCGCGGATCGGTCGAGGAGCTGGTCAAGGCCGAGGCCGAGGTCGCCAAGGTCAACGAGGAAATCGACGCGGTGCGCTCGCGGCTGGAGAGCTTCCGCGGCCGCATCCGCTTCAGCGACGTGAAGATCCGATACGAGCCAGCCTTTGGGGAGAGCCAGGTCGGCTTTGTGCGCCCCGTAGCAACCGCCTTGCGGTCGGTCGGCAGCACCTTGGGCGTTAGCTTCGCCGCGATTGTCTATGCAGTGACAGCGCTGCTGCCGGTCGTCCTGTTGCTGCTAGGCCTGCGCTGGGTCCTGCACCGCTTCGGTTTCCGCCTCCGGTTCTGGAAGACCGACCTGCGCCGCCCGAAGACGAACGACGAAGCCGCGCCTGACCCCTCCTGACCCACGGCCTGCCGCGCGCCGCTCCCGCTCTGCCCCGCGGGGCGGAACAGAGCGCTGCGCGGGGGACTAATCCTGTGACAACCCCCACAGGAGACATCCCATGCAGCGCGTTCTCATCATCGCCACCGACGGTTTCGAGCAGTCCGAACTCATGGAGCCCCTGCGTCTGCTCAAGGAAGCGGGCGCGCAGGTCACTATCGCCAGCCTCAAATCCGGCGAAATCCGCGGCTGGGACCAGAAGGATTGGGGCGAAAGCGTGAAGGTCGACATTCTCGTCAATGATATTGTCGAAGCGGATTACGACGCCCTGCTGCTTCCCGGCGGGCAGATGAACCCCGATATCCTGCGCATGGAGCACAAGGTCATCGAGGTGATCCGCGAATTCGATGCGGCGCGTAAGCCGATCGCGGCGATCTGCCATGCCCCCTGGCTGCTCGCCGAGGCGAAGCTGCTTGAAGGGCGCACCGTGACCGCCTGGCCCTCGATCCGGACCGACCTCGCCAATGCGGGCGCAGCAGTGGTCGACGAGGAAGTGGTGGTCGACGGCAACCTCATCACCAGCCGCAAGCCGGACGATATCCCCGCCTTCACCGCAGCGCTGATGGCGGCGCTCAACATGGAAGCCGCTGAAGAGTCAGCCTAATTCGGCTTACATCCGCCTGAGGTCGTTGCTTTCGGTGGGCACGCTGACGGTCAATCCGTCCATGTCCACCGTCAGCTCGATCTGGCACGAGAGACGGCTGGTGCGGCGGGCCCCTGCGGCGAAGTCGAGCATGTCCTCTTCTTCCTCCGAGGCGGAGGGCAGGCGCTCGAACCACTCGGGCGCAACGATCACGTGGCAGGTCGAACAGGCCATCTGTCCCTCGCAGGTTCCCTCGAGGGGCAGGCCCGCCGCCTGGCCGACGCGCAGCAGGCTGTCGCCCGGCTCGGCAGTCGCCTCGATGCTCTTCCCGCGAGGGTCGACGAAGGTGATGGTTATGCTCACAGGCCCTGGCTCCCGGCGGCGGCATTGATCATGGCGGCGGCGGACTCGACGTCCTCTGGCCTCGTATAGCGCCCGAATCCGAGGCGGATAGAGGACTTTGCTTGGTGGTCGGTCAGCCCGATGGCGCGCAGCACATGGCTCGGGCGGCCCGACCCGCTGGCGCAGGCGCTCCCGGCCGAGAACATCACATTGCGGCAGTCGCTCATCAAGCGGGCCACATCGATGCCATCTTGGCGGATGTTGAGATTGCCATGCCAGCGATCCACCGCGCTGCCATTCAGCTCCCAATCCGCGAAAGCCTCCCGCGCGATGTTCCACAAATGTTTCACGTGAAACATTTGCGCTTCCATGTCGGCTGCAACCGCGCAAGCCGCCCCGAAACCGGCGCAAAGGGCAGGCGATAGGGTGCCTGATCGCAGGCTGGCTTCCTGTCCGCCGCCATGCATCAGGGGCAAGGGCGGCGCGGCATCCGGGTCGATCCACAAGGCCCCGATCCCCTTGGGACCGTGAATCTTATGCGCCGAAACGGCGATGTAGTCGGGGTCTAAGGGGGGTCTGGAGGGGGTCAAAGGCAGCCTACCAAGGGCCTGGACGGCATCTACAAGTACTCTAGCGCCCGCTGAACGCGCGATGGAAATGGCCTCGGCGAGCGGGTGGACCACCCCGATCTCGTTATTGACCGCCATGATCGCGACGAGGCCGACTTGCGGCGTGATCGCTTCCCGGAGTGCATCGAGATCGGCGCGGCCATCGGGCAGCACCGGCAGCACGGTAAAGCGCCGCCCCTGCGCCTCGACCGCGCGGGCGCAATCGAGCACCGCGGCGTGTTCGGTCGCGAAGGTGATAACGTCGCCGGGGGTGCCGAGCAGCACCATGTTGAGAGCTTCCGTGGCGCCGGAGGTGAACACCACGCGCCCGCCTTCGGGCATGAGCGCGGCGACCTTGTCGCGCGCGTTCTCGACCGCGGCGGCGGCCATGCGGCCCATGCGATGCGAGGAATGGGGGTTGCCGAAAGTGTCGCTGTCCGGCCCGCCCAGCCAGCGCAGCATCGCCTCACGCGCTTCGGGCGCGAGCGGCGTGGTGGCTTGGTAGTCGAGGTAGATCATGGCCTATCCGCCCCGCCCCGGGCTTGACCCGGGGCCCCGCTTTTCGTGTGAAGAGCGAACGGGTCATCGGCCTGCCAACGGACGGACCGCAAGCGCGACCGCGCGCCCGCAGCTGCTCGCGCGCAGCGCGAAACGCAGCGAGGACTGCACGCCGGAGGGCGTGCAGCACACCAAGAAAAGCTGGGCCCCGGGTCAAGCCCGGGGCGGGGGGAAGGGTTCAGCATAGCGAAGCCCAGACTTGCGCAAACCGCTCCAGCTCCTCGGGCGTGGTGTTCCACCCCAAGCTCACCCGGATCGTGCGCGCGGCGACATCGTCGGGCACCCCGAAGGCATCGAGCACCCGGCTTTTCTTCAATGTCCCCGATGAACACGCGCTCCCCGCCGAGACGGCAAAGCCCATCGCGTCAAGCCGGATCAGGAGGGCCTGCGCGCTCATCGTGGGGTGGGTCAGCGCGAAGATGTAGTCGACTTGCTTGCCGATCTTCAAACGGTCCGAAGAGACCTTCTCGGCAAAATCCTGACGGTCGGCAGCGGACATCTGCCACTCGCCCGCTTCCAAGGCCGCTGCCATTCCCAGAACACCGGGAAGGTTCTCGGTGCCGCGCCGATAGCCGCGCTCGTGCCCGCCAACAGGCTTGAGCATCTTGAAGTCCCTCACCAGCAGCGCGCCGACACCGATAGGCCCGCCGAACTTGTGAGCGGAGACGATCACCATATCGGCAAGCTGCGGTATCTCGATCTTTCCCGCGCTTTGCGCGCAGTCGACGAGCAATAGACCGTTGTGATCGTGGACGACTTCGGCGACAAGACCGATGTCCTGCCGGGTGCCCGTCTCCGAGTTGACGTGTTGAACCGCAATGAGAGTGCGGTTTTCCCAATCGTCACCAGCGATTGCTGAGGGTGCCGACGAGGCCGCAGAGAGGGCGACCAGATCGACCCCGCCGTCAGGGCTGACAGCGACAACCGGCACGCCGCGGTTATTCTCGAACTGTCCGATGGCATCATGTTCGATCGCGGTAATGGCTTCATCCAACACAGTCGAATGATCGAAGGCAAGCAAAGCGCTTTCACTCGCTCCGCTAGTGAAGATCAGCTCGCCATCCCACCCCAGCATCGCCTTGATCCGCTCGCGCGCATCCTCCAACGCAGCCTTCGCCTTGCGCCCTTCGGCGTGGGGCGAGGACGGGTTGGCCCACAGGCGGAACCCCTCATCCATCGCCGCCCGCGCCTCGGGGCGCAGCGGGCTGGTCGCGGCGTGATCGAGATAGACCCGTTCGGGAATGGCTCATGTCCTCGTAAAAAATTGCGATTTGCGCGGGCGATCCTATATAGGCCCCGCATAGCCGAGCGCCACCCGGTGCGGCCACCACATCTTGTCAGGGTTCTCCGATGCCGTCCGTCATCTTTCCCGGCCCCGAAGGCCGTCTCGAAGGCCGTTTCTCCCCGCCCCCTCGCCCCCGCGCGCCGGTGGCGATGATCCTCCACCCGCATCCCGAAGGCGGGGGCACGATGAACGACCGGATCGTGCAGCGGCTCTACAAGACTTTTGCGGATCGCGGCTTTGCCACCTTGCGCTTCAACTTCCGCGGTGTGGGCCGCAGCCAAGGCAGCTTCGACAGCGGCATCGGCGAGCTGTCCGATGCGGCGAGCGCGCTCGATTGGGTGCAGTCGATCCACCCCGAAGCGCAGAGCACCTGGATTGCGGGCTACAGCTTCGGCGCGCTGATCGGCATGCAATTGCTGATGCGCCGCCCCGAAGTGCGCGGCTTCGTCTCCGTCGCGCCGCCCGCCAACATGTACGACTTCAGCTTCCTTGCGCCTTGCCCCGCAAGCGGCATCTTCGTGCAGGGCGCGGCGGATACCGTGGTGCAGCCGATCGCGGTGCAGAAGCTGGTCGATAAGCTGCGCACCCAGAAGCACATCACCATCCACCACGAAGAAATCCCGCGCGCCAATCACTTCTTCGAGAACGAGATGGAAGAGATGATGCGTTCGGTCGACAATTATCTCGACTTCCGGCTGAGCCCGGACTGCCCGATCAAGTAAGGGGAGCCTTTGTGTGCGAACGCGCCTCCGCGGGTTCGTCCTCGGCGCTGTTCCTCGCTTCGCTACGGGCGCCTGCGGGCGGGCGCCTGATCCCTTTGGCGCCCTCGCGGCCCGTCCGTTGCCGGGCCGCCGCTCTGCTCCGCTACTTTCTCTACTGAAATAGTTGCAAAAAATAC
Source organism: Sphingomonadales bacterium (assembly GCA_031408395.1). Lineage (GTDB taxonomy): Bacteria > Pseudomonadota > Alphaproteobacteria > Sphingomonadales > Sphingomonadaceae > Erythrobacter. Next base: position 11,227 of record JANNWO010000134.1, read on the forward strand.
AGTATTGAAAAGCAACGCGAAAGTTCTTCGTTCCTGTCGAAAGTCATAGTACCTTTGCAGGCGAGCGGGGCCGGAGTGCCGCGCCCTACGATAAGGTGCTCCGGCCACCGCTCCCACGATGATGGAGAGAGGAGCCCCTGCAATGACCTATGCTTCTGCCAATCGGCGTCCCAACCCCGCTGCGCTCGCCGGCGCGCTCGGCATCCCCGGTGCCTTCGGCGCGCTGCTGGTGGTCGGCCTTGCGGTGACGGTGGTTACCGTGCCCGGCAAGCCCAACCCCGAAGCCCGGGAGATCAGCAATATCCCGCTGCCCCCGCCCCCGCCCACACCGGACAAGCCGCAGCCCAAGAGCGATGCCTCGACCACGAGCACCGTCATCCCTGTGCCCACGCCGATCGACAAGCCGATTATCGAATTCCCGATCGGCGATACCTTCCCGACCTACCCCGGCCCCGGCGACCTTACCGGCACTGGCACCGGCCCGGTGGATCTCGGCATTGGCGGTTTTGGCCCGGGGCCTACGCCGAGCGCCTCGCTCTTCGACCCCGTGGGTGCGCGCGCGAAGGGCAATCCGGGCCGCTGGGTGACCAATGACGACTACCGCACGCGCTGGATCCTCGAGGAGATGGCGGGCACCGCCCGCTTCAAGCTCGCCATCGATGCGCGCGGCAAGGTGACAGGTTGCACGATCACACGCTCGACCGGCCACGCCCCGCTCGACGCGGCGACTTGCGACCTCGTCACCAGGCGCTCCCGGTTCGACGCCGCGCGCGACGGCACGGGCAAGCCAGTCGCGGGCAGCTACAACGGCGTCATCACCTGGCAAATCCCCAAGTGACGCTCGGCCGCCGGGGGAGGTTCTATCCTTCTCCGGCGGCCTTGATCTGCTCGATGGGGGCTTGCCCGCCGGTCGAGGGCAGCGTCCAGATCAGCACGTTAGCCACCGCCACCATCGCCAGCAGCACCATCAGCGCCGGGTTTTTCACCTCTCCCGTGCGCCGCCACAGCACGAATGCGCCTGCTACCAGCGCCAGCGCCGCCAGCATCACAATCGAAAGCACGATATCGGTCATGGCGGCAGGCTAGCTCCTTTTTTGCGGCCGAAGCGTCATCACGTCGGAACATCCGGGACCTATGCTCGGTATCGTCCGCAAATGCGTCACATGGAGGCTATGATGGGTATTTTTTCGAGTATCAAGAACGCGATCTGGGGTTCGGACGAAGACGAGAAGAAGGCCGCCGTACCCAAGCCGGTCGCCCCCGCCGCGCCCAAGCCCGTCGCTGCGCCGGCTGCGCCCGCCGCGCCAGAGCCGATCAGCCAGGAGGAAATGGAAGCCCGCATCAGCCGGATGGCGGGCGCGGAAAAGTTCAACTGGCAAACCTCGATCGTCGATCTGATGAAGCTGGTTGGCGTCGATCCGAGCTTCGAAAACCGCAAGGAACTCGCGGGCGAACTGGGCCTGGAGGACTACACCGGAACCGCCGAGCAGAACATCGCTCTCCACCATGCGGTGCTCAATATGCTCGCGGCCGAGGGCGGGCAGGTGCCCGGCAGCTTGCGCGACTGATACCTCATCTCAGGCGCGATTGACTCGCGCTTGGCGGCCCGTC
>JANNWO010000135.1:0-3894 GCA_031408395.1 Sphingomonadales bacterium
TCGGGCCACTCTGCCCGGTCGCTGCGGGGCCAGCGCCCGGTGGGCCGCGTCACCCCGAGCAGGAGCAGCGAGGGAGCATGGCGTAGATATTCGGCAACGCGCCGCATGGCGAACCAGCGCCGGTGCCAACCCAGCCGTGACCCCGCTGCGGTCATGACCAGAATGCCGGCGAGCAGCATTAGCTCGACAAGGGCGAAGACCCATTTGTAATCCATCAGGCCGGTCGGCAGGAACAGGATCCCGATCATCACCGCCAGCGCTGCCAACGCAAAGTTGACCGTCATCCCGCTGCGATAGGCATCGGCAAGGCGGTTGGCGATCCCGTCGGCCCAGGCGAACATCGGCAGCACGTCCTCGGCGAGCTGGCGGGTGACCTGCGGATCGCCCCCCGGCATGGCTGCGGCGGCCGCCACCAGCTCCGCCTCGCTGCCGGTAGCGATTGCGCCGGGCGCTTCGTAATCCACCCTGAGCGAGCCGAACGCTGGACCCCCGCCGCCAAACACGCGCTCGATGCGGCGATACAGTCCGAACGCCCTGCTCGAGCGGGGTCGCCACTTTTCCTGCGAGAGCGCGGCCAGGCTCCAGCCTTCGCAAACCACGGCGGCGCGGATGATCGCCTCCAGACGTGCGACATCGGGCGCGGCGGACAGAGCAGGCTGGCCTAACTCCTCGGGCCGCCCGAGGATGCGCCACATGCCGGGCACCGCCGGGTCGATCAGCAGCACCGGCGCGCCCATCGCCAGCGCGGCAGCAACCGTGTGCCCGGTGCCGCCGGGGAGGTTGGCGACTTTGCCGTCCCACACCGCGATCACGAGATCGGTGCGCTCGATCATCACGCGGCCCGCCAGCCCGACATTGTCCGACGCCAGCGCCTCGAACGCGCGCCCGGCGGCGCGATCATGGGGATCTGCAAGGCTCGCGCGCCACAGCGCGGCGACCTCGTCATCGCGGTCGGCGAGCTCGAACAGGCTGGCGCGCGCGGTGATCGCGCGGATCGCGGCGGCTTTGGCCTCCACCGCCGGATCGCTTGCCGCGCGCCCTGCCAGCAGCGCCTCGGCATCGGCGAGGGTTTGCGGGTGGGCGTTGATCGCGCAGTTGAGCGCGGCGCCGAACGGCATCGGCACGGCCAGTTCCCAGCCGCGGGTCAGCGCGAGGTCGGCGGCGATCTGGTCGGTCCCGTCGACCAGCAGGCTGTGCAGCCGCACCGCGCCCCTTGTTCCCGGAAGCGTGCCGGTAATATCGTCGATCTGCGCGAACAGCGCGGCCAGCGCGGCGGCAATCGCCTCGGCATGGGCACCAAAGGAAGGATTGGAGGCGCGGTGGCCCGTAATGCCGAGCGCCAGATGCGGCTGCCAGTTTTCGCTGACCGGAGCGGGCTGGCTGGCTGGCATCGCTTGTGTCGTCTCCCCCGCCCTTTTCGGGGCCCTTGGGTGTGCTTAGTCGCTCGCCCCCCTCAGTTACAAGCGCCTTGCCAGCGCGTGCGCCGCAAAGCGCCGCCGGTTTGACGATTCAGCCGAAATAGCGCATCTTCACACGGTGCTGGGGAGGACGCGGTGATGGCCGGATGGTGGAGAATGGTGCTGGCGGCGTTGGCCGTGCTCGTGATGACCACCGCACCTGCGAAGGGTCAGGCACAGACTCAGCCAACCGAACCGGCACCGCAGGCCCGCTCCACCTTCTACAACCAGAAAGACGCCACGACGCGGGCACCGCGCGACAAGTCGCCCTCGCGCACCGCCCGCGAAACAGCGGCCGCAGACAGCGCGGCGGCGCTGTGCGAGACGCGCGATCAGGCCGGCTGCGCCGCCTTGGGCAGAGCTTTCTTGCGGGGTGAGGGCCGGCCGCAAAGCCGCCCGCTGGCCGTGGTCCTGCTGTCCGAGGCCTGCACCGCAGGGATCGGCGCGGGGTGCCTGACGCTCGGCGATTTCTACGGGCGGCTGACCTACGAAGCCTCGCGCCGCGAAGCCGCCGCGCTGCTGCAGCGCGGCTGCGACCTCGGCACGCTGGACGCCTGCGCGCGCCTTGCCGAGCTTGTCGAAGAGGGCGTGCCCAGCACGGACAGCCCCGATCCCGTCGCCGCCGCGACGCTGCGCCGCGCGGCCTGCGATGCGGGCGGAGCGGCGGCTTGCTCCGCGATCTTCGTCAAGGCGCTGGCCGCGGCCACCTCACCCGCCGAGGAAGACGCTGCGCTGGACGGGCTCGACCAGCTATGCCGCGAGGGCGCCGCACCGGCGTGCGATGTGCTCGTCGGGCGTTTCATACGCCCGGGTGAGCCGCTCGACACGCCGTATCTCGTGGGGCTGGCCGATGATGCCTGCCGCGCCGGGGGCGCCGCCGCCTGCACAGCGCGCGGCCGTCTTGCCTTCGCCGCCGCCGAAGGCCCACCCGAGACCCGCGCCGTGGCGCTCGCGCTGTTCGACCGCGCTTGCGATCTTGCACGGGAGGAATGTGATGTGCCTCGCGCGATCCGCGCGGTGGCCGTTCTGGTGCCGGCTTGTGCGAACGGCGAGCAACCGGCCTGCGCGGCGCTGGGCGAACGTTACAGTGAGAACTGGAGCCCGCTGTACGATGCGGCCGCAGCGTTGCGGCTGCTCGGCACGGCGTGCGAAGCCGGGGAAACGGACGCCTGCGGCTCGGCAGTGGTGACCATGATCGCCGCCTCGCCGCCGCCGCTCGGCGAAGTGGACGCGGGCCGGGTGATCCGCTGGTCGGGCATTGCCTGCGATGCGGGTGATGCGAACGAATGCGCGATCCTCGGCGACCGTCTGCTTGATGGTGGCATCGTGCCGCGCGACACCGAGGCCGGCCTCGCGCTACTCGGCAAAGCTTGCGATACAGGGGACGATAAGACTTGCGACCGGCTGGCCAAGCTCGTGCTCGATAATCCCGCCGCGCCGCTGCCGGCCGCCGATGCGCGGATCGCGCCGCCGATGGACGAGGCCGAGGTGCAGGCGTTGAAGGACGCCTTGAGCGCGCGGATGGCCGCTGAAAAAGCGCGCGCCGAGGCGGGTCGGTGCACCAGCACCAGCGTCGTGTGGCGCGGGGTCACTTACGAAGACCAGATCTGCGCTGCGCAAGTGCGCGGCCTGGGCTATCTCCCCGTCAAGATCGGCGTTGCCCCGTGGCAGGCGCTGATCTGGCGGCCCACGAAGCTCGGCCCCCTCATGCTCACCCCGGCCGACCAGGTTGAATGCGGCGGCGCGGTGATCAGCACCGGCTGGATCCTGACCGCCGCGCATTGCCTCGTGGATCATATTGACGAGGTCGGCAATTTCCGCCTCGAAACGTCGGGCTACCGCATCCGGCTGGGGGTCCATAATCCGCTCGCCGACGAGGGGATCAGCTATCCGATCCTGCGGACGATCGCGCACCCCGCCTTCAAGCGTCCAAGCCTCGCCTACGATATCGGGCTTATCCAGTATGATCCCAAGGCCGGGCGGCCTGCTGCGACGGTGCACCCGATTGCGCGGATCAAGCTCGATGACAAGCCGCTCGCCCAGCGGAAGATCGCGCCGCTGGATCCGGCCTACACCTTCGGCTGGGGGTGGACCGCTTTCGAGGGCGCGAGCAAACCGCCTAACGCGCTGCGCGGGGCTGTGCTGCAACTGCGCGATGCCGAAACCTGCGCGAAGATCACCAAGTTGACGGGTGATCGGCGCATGTCGGTGCTGTGCGCGGTGGGCGAGCGAGGCGAGCAGGCGTGCTTTGGAGACAGCGGGGGGCCGCTCATTACCTATGGCGATCCGGGGAAGAAGCCGACGGTGATCGGGGTGGTGAGCGCCGGGATAAAGTGCGGGACGACTGACGTGCCGAGCCGTTTCACCAGGCTGGGCCACCCGCTGGTGCAGGCGTGGCTGGCCTCGCACTTGCCGGGGTTCAGATCGGGCCAGACGG
>JANNWO010000136.1:0-2232 GCA_031408395.1 Sphingomonadales bacterium
GATCGAGGCGGACGACGGCCTCAGTGCGGTCGGCATCCCGGCGCGCGCCAACCGCTCGCAATGGGTGCGAGCGCCCCGCGGCGGGGTGGCGCAGTTGGTCCGCGAATCCGGCGATCCGGTGCGGAAGGGCGACCTGCTCGCCCGCGTCTCCGGCTTGTTCGGCGAGGAGAGCGAGGAGCTGGTCAGCCCGGTCGACGGCATCATCATCGGCCACGCCACTCTGCCTGTGGTCCACCAGGGCGACGCCCTGTTCCACATCGCCGCGATCGACCACCCCGAGCGGGTCGGCGCAAGGATCGATTCGATCACCGAGGCAATTCTGGCGAGCGAGCCGCAGGGAAGCGCGCAGCGGCTGCTGGACGAGGACGAGGTGGTTTAGGCTTCCAGCACCCCCGCCACCACCAGCGCCTCGTCAACCGCGCGCTTGGCTTCGTCGGAGCACTCCACCATCGGCAGGCGTACTTCCGGCTCGATCCACTCGTGCACCCGGCTCAGGGCATACTTCACCGGGGCCGGCGAGGCGTCGGAGAACATCGCGTAGTGCAGCGGGAACAGCCGGTCGTTCAATTGCCGCGCGAGCTTCAGCTCGTTTGCCGCGATGGCTTCGTGGAATTCGGCGCACAGCCCCGGCGCGACGTTGGCGGTCACCGAGATGCACCCGCGCCCGCCCGCCGCCGCGTGCGGCAGCCACAGCTCGTCATTGCCTGACAGCTGGCAGAACTCGCGCCCGATGCCCATGCGGTGATCGGCGACACGGCTGAGGTCGCCGCTTGCATCCTTGATGGCGATGATCCGGTCGGGATACTTGCGCACCAGTTCCACCACCGTGTCATCCAGAATGTCGGTCACCGTGCGCGCGGGCACGTTGTAGAGCACGATCGGCAGATCGCAATTTTCCGCCAGATAGCTGAAATGTGCCACCAGCCCGCGCTGGCTCGGGCGGTTGTAATAGGGCGCGACGCACAGGCCGGCCGCCGCGCCCGCCTTCTTGGCGAAGTTCATGTGGAGCTGCGCGTTGCGCGTGTCGTTCGACCCGCAGCCCGCGATCACCGGCACGCGGCCCGCGGCCTGCTCGATGCACACTTCTATGACGCGGTGATGCTCGGCGTTGGAAAGCGTCGAGGCCTCGCCGGTCGTGCCGCAGGGCACCAGCGCCGCGCTGCCGTTTGCGATCTGCCAGTCGACGAGCCTGCGGAAGGCGGCCTCGTCGAACGCTCCGCCGCGAAAAGGAGTCACCAGAGCGGGAATAGAACCGCTAAACATTGCCTTTGTCCTGACTTGATCGCTACGTATTGAAGAAGGGCCTACAGGGCTTTTCCCCGCCTCCCATCCACCGTTAAGCGCCTGATAAGGAGCCGATTGGCACTATGTCCAGCATGGTTCGTAAACATCTGATATCATCACGGATTTATGCTGCCGCTCTGGGACTCGGAGCAGTTCTGGCGGTGGGCGCACCTGCGTTTGCGCAGGATTTCGGCGGAAATGATCTCGTCGCGCGCCAACCGGCCGCGATTGACGGCGCAATTGCACGCTGGGAAATGTTGCAGGCGAGCCGCACCAATTCCTTTGCCGACTATGCCGGGTTCGTCCTTGCCTACCCCAGCTTCCCGCGCGCCGACATCCTGCGTAGCCGGGCCGAGGCCGCGCTCGAGGTCGAGGCACCGCCGCAGAGCGATGTGCTGCGCTTCTTCGACGCCAACCCGCCGGTCACCAACGCAGGCCGAGGGCGCTATGCGCTGGCGCTCGCCGGGACGCAGCGTCCCGAGGCTATCGATGCGGCGCGCAAGGCCTGGCGCGGCGGGACGATGGCTGATGCGGTCGAGCTTGCCATCGCCGGGCTTTACGGAGCGCAGTTCAGTGCTCAGGATCACGCGGTGCGGATGGACGCGCTGCTGTGGCAGGGCAAGGCCGACGCAGCCTCGCGGCAGGTCATGTACCTTGCGTCTGGCGACCGTCCGATGGCGCTCGCCCGGCTTGCGCTGCTGCGCGGAGCGCGGCCCGAGACGTCCGGGCTGATGGTGCCAGCCGGGGCGGACAGTGATCCGGGCTATGTCTTCAATCTTGTCAAGTTCCTGCGCGCCAGTGGCCAATCGGGCGAAGCGGCGCGGGTGTTCGCCAACCGCCCCGCGTTCAACCGCCCCGCCCTCGACCCTGAGGCTTTCGTCGGTGAACTCCTGTCGCTCGCGAAGGCCAGCGGCGCGCGCGATGCGGCGCGGATTGCTGCCCGCACCG
>JANNWO010000137.1:0-27606 GCA_031408395.1 Sphingomonadales bacterium
GGGCTCGCCTTCTTGATCTCGGCGATCAGCGCGTATGAGCCGTTTGCGGCTCGGGCGCGCAGGGCAGCCTCGAAGCCGCGCGGTGCGGTTTGCGCTGCGGCAGCCGCTTCGAGCGCGGCGATCGTGACGACGGCCTTGCGGGCGGCGACTTCTTCGCGCTTGGTGGCGCAGATTTCCTCGAGCTTGTTCATTTCTCTCACTTTGTGCTCACTGAGCCAAATCGATCCAACGCCCGAGCAGCGCAAGCGCGCGGCCCGAATCGAGCGCTTCGGCTGCCATTGCCGCCCGGTCACGCCAATTGCTGCCGCGGCCCGCGACCGTCAGCGCGCCCGCCGCGTTGAACAGCACCGCGTCGCGGTACGGCCCCGGGGTGCCCATCAGCAGCGCCTTCAATGCCGCCGCATTGTGCTTGGCATCATCGCCCCGGATGGCTTCGATCGGCGCATGGGGGAGGCCCACCTCGCCCGCGTCGATCCGCTCCATCGTGAAGGCGTTTCCGGTCACCACCGCCATTTCGTTGCCTCCTGCAAGGCTCAGCTCGTCCAGCCCCTCGTCCCCCGAGACGATCAGCGACTTGCCCGTGCCCAGCCGCGCCATCGCGCCGGCATAGATGGGCACATAGGCGGGCCGCGCGATGCCGATCAGCTGGCTGGCGACCTTGGCGGGGTTCGACAGCGGGCCCATCAGGTTGAAGATCGTGCGCTGGCCGATCCGTACCCGGATGGGTTGAATGCGCGCCATCGCCGGGTGGTGGTTCTTGGCAAAGAGGAAGCAGATACCGATCTGCGCCAACGTCTTTTCCGCCGTCCGCCCCGCCGCGTCCATGTCGAGGCCGAGCGCTTCGAGTGTATCCGCCGCGCCCGCTTTCGACGAGGCGGCGCGGTTGCCGTGCTTGGCGACCGGCACCCCGCAGGCAGCAACCACGAGGCTGACGGCGGTCGAGACGTTTAATGTGTGGTGCCCGTCGCCGCCCGTGCCGCACACGTCGATCGCGCCTTCGGGGGCATCAATCGGGATCAACCGCGAACGCAGCGCCCGCGCTGCGCCCGCGATCTCGTCCGCAGTCTCGCCGCGCTGTGACAGCGCCACGAGAAAGGCTGCAATCTCGTCCTCCGAAGGCGCGCCTTCGAGCAGCACGCCGAAAGCCGCCTCGGCCTCGGCTTCGGAGAGCGGCGCGGTCACATCGGGCAGCGTGCTCATGCCGTCAGCCTTGCGGGCAGCACCGGCTCCAGCCCGCAGAGGCGCACGAAGTTCGCCAGAAGCGCGTGGCCATGCTCGGTGGCGATGCTCTCGGGGTGGAATTGCACCGAATGGATCGGGAGCGAGGCATGGCGGAAGCCCATTACGCTCAGATGATCCGCACCGGGGGTCTCCGCATGGGCGTTCGCCACCAGTTCGGCAGGCACATTCACCACCTCAAGGCTGTGATAGCGCGTCGCGATAAAGGGCGAGGGCAGGCCGGCGAACACCCCCGTCCCGTCATGCGTCACCGGCGAGGTCTTACCGTGCATCAGCCCGCCGCGCTGCACCGTCCCGCCGAAATACTGGCCGATCGCCTGGTGGCCTAGGCACACGCCCATCAGCGGCTTACCCGCATCGGCACAGGCCGCGACCAGATCGAGGCTGATGCCAGCCTCGTTGGGCGTGCAGGGGCCGGGCGAGATCAGGAACCCCGCCGCGTTGGTGCGCAATGCTTCGGCGGCGCTCAGCGCATCATTGCGCTCCACCCGCACTTCGGCGCCCAGCTCCATCAGGTAATGGACGAGGTTGAAGGTGAAGCTGTCGTAATTGTCGATGACGAGTATTTGGGGTGAGGGGATCATTGCTCTGCCGCCTTCTCGCGTTTCGTCACCACGATGATCGGGCCAACGCGTCCGCCGTCCTTGCGCTCGCCCGCCGGGTCCCACAGCGAGGATACCGCGCCGTCGAGATAGAGCGCGTTGCTCACCTTCAACGTGTCGCGGAAATAGCGCGCCAATTGGCCGAAGCTCACCGGGGCGTCGGAGATCACGAAATGCGCCTTGCCCGCAGCATCGACGCCGACGGCGTTGCGGATCGCCTTGGATGGGCCGTCATCCTGAATTTCGGGGTGAAGCTTGCCATCGACGAGCAGCATCGGCCCGGACTGCGTGCCGAATTCCGGGCGGTCGCCGACCGAGCTGAAGAAGGTGTTACTCCCAAGCACCCGCCAGCTGCCGCCGCTGCCGAAGAACACCCCGTTGGGCTTCATGTAGAAATTGCCGTCGCCGTCAGCGCGGTTCAGTTCCGCTCCGCGCTCGCCCTTCTCGACGTAGTAGCCGATCGGCTTGAGGTCATCGCCATACATCCCGCCATTGATGGCAAAGGCAATGGTGGCGGGGTCAACGCTGGCGGCAAAGGCGGTGAGCGACCCGAACGGCTGCTTGTCCGCGCCGAGGTTCGCCATGCCGATCCGGTGCTGCGCAGGATCGGCGACGCAGTGAGTTAGCGACACCGACTCGAAGGTCACGTTCTCGCAAGCGGACGGCCCTAGCGCCTGCGTGGCGGTAGGCGTCGCCTCGGGGGTGGCATCCGCGCCTGATCCGTCGAGCTCGGCGCGCATCACCGGCTTGCCCTCGGGCGCCTCGGAACAGGCGGCGAGGCCCAGCGCCATACCGGCGGCGATTAGAAAGGCGCGCTTCATTGACCATACCCCGGCTCGCCCGCGACCCGCACCGCCTCGCGCGCGGCAGCGATCAGCGCGCCCGCCTTGGCGCGGCATTCGGCGAGCTCGTAATCGGGCACGCTGTCAGCGACGATCCCGGCGCCTGCCTGCACGTGCATCACCCCGTCCTTCACCACCGCGGTGCGCAGGACGATGCACGAATCGAGGCTGCCGTCGGGCGCAAAATAGCCGACTCCGCCAGCATAAGCGCCGCGCGTTTCGGGTTCGAGCTGCGCGATGATCTCGCAGGCGCGGATCTTCGGCGCGCCCGAGACGGTGCCAGCGGGGAAGCCTGCAAACAGCGCGTCGAGCGCGTCTTTCGATGGGTCGAGCTGGCCCACCACGTTGCTGACGATGTGCATCACGTGGCTGTAACGCTCGATGGTGAAGCTGTCTGTGACCTCGACCGTGCCTGCCGCCGCGACGCGCCCCACATCGTTGCGCCCCAGATCGAGCAGCATGAGGTGCTCGGCGCGTTCCTTGGGATCGGCGAGCAGGCTTGCCTCGTTGGCGATATCATCCTCGCGAGTCGCGCCGCGTGGACGCGTTCCGGCGATGGGGCGGATTGTGACTTCGACGTTCCCGTTGGAGTCTGGTCTCACCCGGACAAGGATTTCCGGGCTCGATCCGACCAGCGCAAAGCCGGGCAGGTCGAGGAAGTACAGGAACGGCGAGGGGTTTACCCGCCGCAGCGCGCGGTAGAGCGCCAGCGGGGGGAGGGTGAAGGGGCAGGTGAAGCGCTGGGCGAGCACCACCTGGAAGATGTCTCCGGCGAGGATGTAGTCCTTCGCCTTCAAGGCCATCGCCTTGTAGTCGTCGGGCGCGATTACCGGGACGAGATCGGGGAGGGTGCCGGGCACATCCTGCGCCGCGCCTTGCGGGAGCGCGGTGCCCAGCTGGCTCAGCGCCGCATCGATCCGCTCGCCCGCGCGTTCCACGGCGGCGGCGGGGTCGCTCGCCTCCCAGATCGGGGCGATGGCGAAGAGCGCGTTGGTGAGCCCGTCGAAGACGAGGATTACGGTCGGGCGCACGAACAGCATGTCGGGCAGATCAAGCGGGCTGTCGGCTGCGCGCGGCAGGGTCTCGACGAGGCCTATGGTCTCATAGCCGAGATAGCCCACAAGGCAGGCGAGCGCGGGGGGCAGCCCTTCGGGCATCGGGTCGATGCGGCAGGCGGCGGCGAGGCCGCGCAGTTCGGCAAGCGCGTCGCCGGGGCAGGGGACGAAGGCCTCGCGGTCGGTGCGCCAGTCGCGGTTTACCTCGGACGCATTGCCCTTGGCGCGGAATACGAGGTCGGGGTCGAGCCCGAGCAGGCTGTAGCGCCCGCGCACCTCGCCGCCCTCGACGCTTTCGAGCAGGAAGTCGCCGCGTCCTGGCACAATCAGCCGCCGCGCCGCGCCTACGGGCGTGTCGCTGTCAGCGATGATCCGCCGCCACACCAGCGCCGCACGCCCCTGGGCGAGCATGGCGGCGGCAGCGGCGGCGTTCTCGGGCAGGCCTGCTCCGGCTGTGGTCACGCGGCGCTCACACTCTGGGCTTACTGGTCGCCGACCAACCGCTTGCGCAAGGCGGCGATTTCGGCGTCGTTGCGGGTGACGCCCAATTCCTTGCGCATCGCGGCGGTTGCCTGGCTGCGGTATTCCTCGGCCAGCGCCTGCCCAAGCTGCTGGCGGGTCTGAGCGACCAGCGTCGGCTCCGTATCGAGCGGCAGGGTGCTGATGTCATCGAGGTTGACGATGTACCAGCCGATGTTGCGCGGCGCTTCGAGCGACTTTACCGTGCCCTCGGCCATGCTGAACAGCAGCACCAGCGGCGGGGGGACCCGCGTGCGCTGCTGGGCGAGGAGCTGGCGGCGTTCAAGGTTGATCGGCTCACGCTCGAAACCGGGCTTCTTCTCGGCGGCAAGTGCGGCGTCGAGCGACATGCCGCTACGCACCTTGGCCAGGATCCGGTCGGCTGCCTGCTTGGCGAGCACCGCGCCCTGCGCGCGCTTCCATCCGGCGACCGCGCCGGCACGCACTTCGGCGAGCGGCGGGGCGGAGGCTTCGTCGACCCGTGCGACCTCGAAGACCACGAACTGCTGGCCAGGGACGACCTCGGCGAGTTGCGGCTCGCTCTCCTCCATCTGGAAGGCGGTGGCGAGCACCGGGGCGAGCTGCGGCACGATCTGCGCATCGGGCCGCCCGAAGGCCCGTCCGTCTGCGAGCAGCGCGGGCGTGGTTTCGACCTTGAGGCCGTAGGTCTTGGCGACCTCGGCAATCGCGGTGCCGCTGTCGACCTCGCCCTCGATCTCGGCGACGAGATCGGCGATGCCTGCGGCGCGTTTCTCGGCGGTGAGCTGCTCGGTGAGCTCGGGCGTCGCCTGCGCGAGGTTGCGTGCTGCAATACGCTCGATCTTGTCGACCCGCGCGACATACCAGCCGAGCTGGCCTTGTGCGGGCGCAATCACCGCGCTTTGCGCTGCCTTGAAGGCGTTCTGGGCGAAGGCAAAGCTGGTCGCGCCGGCCAGTGCCTGCTGGTCGCGCGCGTCGCTCTTGGAGGCGGTGAAGCCCGCCTCGCGTGCTACGGCCTCGAGCGAAGCGCCGCCGCTGATCCGCGCGGCGAGCGCCTTGGCGGCATCCTGCGTGGGGACGACGAAGCTGGTGATCGCGCGCTTTTCGCTCGCCGCATAGCTCGCGGCATCCTTCTGGTAGCGCGCGGCGATTTCGGCTGCGGTCGGCGTAGCGTTGACCTTGAGCGTGTCGGTGCCGAACACCGCAAAGCGCAGCGTGCGCCGCTCGGGCCGGATGAACTGGGTGCGGTTGTCCTTGTACCACGCGGCAAGCTGCGCGTCGGACGGGTCACCTGCGGGCGCGAAGGCGGCCGAGGGGATCAGCGCGATCTCGCCCTTGCGCTTTTCCAGCACCAGCGCGGCATACTGGCGCGCGATCTTCTCGGGCAGCTGCGGCGCGGCGACAGCGGGGGCGAGCAATTGCTGCGCGAGCAGATCAGCCTCGAGCTCGCGGCGGAAGGACTTGTCATTGTACCCGCCCTGCGCAAGCGCAGCAGTATAGGCCTTCTCATCGAAGGCACCAGTCAGGCCCTGAAACGCCCGATTTTCAAGAATATATTTGTTTTGAAGGTTTTCACCCGCCCGCAGCCCGTGGCGGCGCGCATATTCGCCTAAGGCAAAGCGGTCGATCAGCTGGTCGGTCACTGCTTTGAGCCCGCCCTGCACGACGAATTCGGGCATGGTCAGCGTCGGGTTCTGCTGGCGTACCTGGGTAAGCTGGTTGTTCGCGTTTCTTGTTAGGTCTGACAGCGGGATCGCCTTGCCGCCGACCGCCGCCATGCGCTCGGTGCTCGAAATGCCGCCGAAGGTGGATCCGGTGATATCCGAAGCGGCAAAGGCGAGTGCCATCAGCCCGATGAAGGCAAGAACAATCGGCAGACCGATCTTCGAGGCGAAAAAGCGGCGGAACATCGAAATCATGTGCGTTTGGACCCGATCCAAGGCTGGCTGACGGCGAGACGCTGGGCGCCCCATATGCGCACCGCACAAGGGAGCGGCGCGGCTGCGCTTTATAGGCCATGCGACCGCGCGGCAACAGGTGTCCGCGCCTTTTGACAGTCACATCGTCCATGGCTAGCGAACCCTGCACCGGGCCTCTACAGCAAAACACAGAATCGCATGGCCCACAGGGGCTATCCCTCTCAATAACAAAGAAGTGCGAAGACACATCATGACCCGCCGACCCTACATCGTCGGAAACTGGAAGATGCATGGCACCCGCGCGATGCTCTCCGAAGCGCGCGCGATCGACCGCGCAGCCCAGCGCCATATGAAGGTCGAGGTGGCGCTAGCGCCGCCATACACCCTCATCCATCCGGTCCACCGCGAGGCCGAGCAGATCGCGGTCGGCGCGCAGGATTGCCACCACGAAGACGGCGGGGCGCACACCGGGGATATCTCGGCGTCGATGATCGCCGATGCGGGCGCAAGCTTCGTCATCCTCGGCCATTCCGAGCGGCGGCAGGATCACGCCGAAAGCGACGTTCGGGTCCGCGCCAAGGCCGGTGCGGCGTTTGCGGCGGGCCTGCGCGTCATCATGTGCTGCGGCGAGAGCCTCGCCACCCGCGAATCGGGCGAAGCGGTCGCTTTTGTGCGCCGCCAGCTCGCCGCCTCGCTCCCGTCCACCGACCAGCTGCCGGCCGAGGTCGCCGATCGCCTGAGCGTCGCTTACGAGCCGATCTGGGCGATTGGGACGGGCGTTGCCGCCACCACCGACAACATCGCCGAAATGCACGGCGAAATCCGTGCGCTGCTCGTCGAACTGCTTGGCGAGGAGCACGGCCCCGAGGTGCGCATCCTCTACGGCGGCTCGGTCAAGCCAGACAACGCGCACGCAATCTTCGCCGTGCCCGAAGTGGGCGGGGCGCTGGTTGGCGGGGCGAGCCTTACCGCCGACAGCTTCATGGGCATTGCGCTTGCCGCAAGCGAGCCCTTCGACAGCTGAGCCGCACGCTCTTGCCCTCTGGCTTGCCTTCTGGCTTGCCGCCGGGCTTGCCGCAGGGGCTTTGCCGCCCTACATGGCCCGCAATCGCTATCACCGGGCGCAGGTCGCCCAGCCACGAGATCTGTTCATGTCCGTATTCCTGTTCCTCACCGTGATCCAGGCCATCATCGCCGCCGTGCTGGTCGGCGTCGTGCTCATGCAGCGCTCGGAAGGCGGCGGGTTGGGCATCGGCAGCAGCCCGGGCGGCGCTTTCGGCGCGCGCGGCGCGGCGGACTTCCTGACCCGCTCGACCAAGTGGCTGGCGATCGCCTTCGTCACCCTAGCGATTATCCTCGCTGGCCTCGCGGTCCGCGAGAGCCGGGTGGGCGGCGTGTCGACAACGCTCGAGCGCGGCGCGCCTGCGCGTCCCGACCTGCTGGCCGATCCGGTTCCGGCGGCTCCCGCCCCGACTCCGGCTGAAACGGGTGCCGCTCCAGCTCCGGCGGCTCCCGCGCAGTAATGACCGGACGGGGCGTGCACCAGACGCCCCTTCCTCTCCTTGCATCAACGGCACTGTGGATGGCGGGCGTCTGACGCCCGCTATTCGCTTGCCCCGAATCCCTCCTGTTGCTTAAGGCACAAAACCCATGGCGCGGTACATTTTCATCACCGGCGGCGTGGTCTCCTCGCTCGGCAAAGGTCTCATGGCTGCCTCCCTGGCAGCGCTCCTTCAGGCGCGCGGCTACAAGGTCCGCATCCGTAAGTTCGACCCCTACCTGAACGTCGATCCGGGCACGATGAGCCCCTACCAGCACGGCGAGGTCTACGTCACCGACGACGGGGCCGAAACCGACCTCGATCTGGGCCACTACGAACGCTTCACCGGCGTCTCGGCGCGGCAGAGCGACAACATCACCTCGGGCCGGGTTTACCGTGACATCATCGCGCGCGAACGGCGCGGCGACTATCTCGGCGCAACGGTGCAGGTGATCCCGCACGTCACCGACGAGATCAAGGCCTTCGCGCTCGCCGATCAGGGCGACCACGATTTCATCCTGTGCGAGATCGGCGGGACGGTCGGCGATATCGAATCGCTGCCCTTCATGGAAGCGATCCGCCAGCTCAGGAACGAGCTGGAACCGCTCCAGACGCTCAGTGTGCACGTTACGCTAGTGCCCTACATCAAGGCTGCGGGCGAGCTGAAGACCAAGCCGACCCAGCACTCGGTGCGCGAACTTGCCAGCCTTGGGATCAAACCCGACATCCTGCTGTGCCGCGCCGAACATCCCATACCCGACAGCGACCGCCGCAAGATCGCACAGTTCTGCAACGTGCGCGCCGAGGCGGTGATCCCCGCGCTGGACGCGCCGTCGATCTATTCGGTGCCGCAGCAATATCACGCCGAGGGCCTCGACCGCGAAGTGCTGCGCGCCTTCGGGATCACGGACGCTCCCGAACCCGATCTGGCGGCGTGGACGGACGTGACCGACCGGCACTTCAACCCTGAAGGCGAAGTGACGATTGCGGTGGTGGGCAAGTATGTCGGCCTGCCCGATGCGTACAAGAGCCTCAACGAGGCGCTGGTCCATGGCGGGCTCGCCAACCGGGTCAAGGTCAACATCAGGTGGATCGACGCTGAAATCTTCGAGGGCGACGACGATTCCGAGATCATCGCCGCATTGGAACCGATGCACGGGATCCTTGTCCCCGGCGGCTTCGGCGAGCGCGGGAGCGAGGGCAAGATCGCCTCGGTGCGATTCGCCCGGACCCGCAACGTCCCGTTCTTCGGTATCTGCCTCGGCATGCAGATGGCGTGCATCGAAAGCGCGCGGGCTGCAGGCTTCGCGAGCGCCTCATCGACCGAGTTCGGCCCGACCGAAGAGCCGGTGGTCGGCATCATCACCGAGTGGATGAGCGCGGAAGGTATCCAAAGCCGAGCCGAGGGCGGCGATCTGGGCGGCACGATGCGTCTGGGTGCCTATCCGGCCAAGCTCAGCCCCAACAGCCACACCTCGCGGATGTATGGCGGCGCGGAACTCATCTCCGAGCGCCACCGCCACCGCTACGAGGTCAACAGCGCCTTCATTGAGCCTCTGGAAAAGCAGGGCCTGATCTTCTCGGGCATGTCGCCCGACGGGCTCCTACCCGAGATTGTCGAGCGCCCGGATCACCCGTGGTTCGTCGGTGTGCAATTCCACCCCGAACTGAAGTCGCGCCCCTTCGATCCGCACCCCTTGTTTGCCGGCTTCATTGCCGCTGCGGTCGAACAGTCACGCCTGGTCTGATCCGGCCTGTCATTTCTGATAGTGTATTACTTCGCGGGCACGCGTCCCGTTGCGAGACGCTGCGCAAAGGTTATTTGAGGGCGGTGATCGGACATGCTCTGCAACCCCTTGTTTCGCAAGGAAGCGTTCCGCTAAACAATTCCCTAAAAATTTGCAGATAGGTCTTGCGTTAAAACGCAAATCCGCATTAGACGCCAGGCGAGGGTTCACGGTTTTATCAGGGTTCGTGCTCCACATTCCCGTACGATTGCTGTAAACGCAATCAGCGCCGGGGCTGGATTGAAGCTTCGAGCCACGAAACGAGCTTGCAGGTCTTGTCCGTCTTCTGCGACCCGGACGGATATGACCACGCAGGGCGACGTAAGTCGCGGGGGCGGATCGCAAGATCCGCCCCCATTTCATTTCAGCATTGATGTGGTGAGATCAGGCGGCGCTTGCCTCGTCGCCGTCGCCATCCGCAGTAGGGGTTGGCACCGCGGAGAGGGTGGTCGTCCCGCCAATCGCGATCTTGCGCGGCTTCATCGCGTCGGGCACCTCGCGCACGAGGTCGATGATCAGCAAGCCGTCAGCCAGATCGGCGCGCTCGACTCGCACGAAGTCGGCAAGCTCGAATCGCCGCTCGAAGCCGCGGTTTGCGATGCCGACATGGATCAGCTCCGATCCGTCCTCGGCTTCGTCGCGCTTCTTGCCCTGCACGACCAGCAGGTTCTGCTGCGCTGTAATGTCGACATCCTGCGACCGGAACCCCGCCACCGCGAGGGTGATGCGGTAATTGTCCTCACCCCGGCGCGAGATGTTGAAGGGGGGGTAATTGTCGCCGGCGTTGAGCCGCGCCTGATTCTCGAGCAGGTCGAACAGGCGGTCGAAGCCCACGGTGGAGCGGCGGTAGGGGGTGAAATCAAAACGTGACATTTGTGCAAATCCTCAGTTGAGCAATTTGGTTCGGATGCGGGCCTGCCGGATACAGCACCCGCCTTGCCGCCGTGGTCGTTTCCCGAGACTGGCGAAACGCGGCGACACGGCTTATCTGGTTTTTCGACCGAAGCTTTCAAGAGGGATGACATGACTGCCCCGCAGATCGACATCTACACCAAGTTTGCCTGCCCCTTTTGCGTGCGCGCCAAGCGCCTGTTGAGCGAGAAGGGCGCGGCCTTTACCGAGCACGACATAACGATGGGCGGCCCGGGCCGTGAGCAGATGCTCGCCCGCGCGCCCAATGCCATGACCGTGCCTCAGATATTCATCGGCGATGTACATGTGGGCGGATCGGATAATCTCGCCGCGCTCGAGCGGGCGGGCAAGCTCGACGCATTGCTGGCAGGTTAGGGGGCTGGCAGGCTGATGCCGCGGATTGCGGTCCTGCAGATGTGTTCGGGGATCGACCCGGAGCGAAACTTCTTCGCGATCCGCGATGCCGCATTTGCGGCGCGGGAGGGCGGGGCGGAGATGCTTTTCACCCCCGAAATGTCGCTGCTGCTCGACCGAGATCGTGCGCGCGCGGCACCACATATCGTGCCGCAGGACGAGACTCCCTTCGTGCCGCTCCTCGCCGATCTGGCGCGGCAGACCGTGCAGACGATTGCGGTCGGCTCGATGGCGGTCGCGGTTCCGGGGGACAGGAACGCCAACCGATCGATGCTGTTCACTCCGGGCGGCGAGACCCCGCTCACCTACGACAAGATCCACATGTTCGACGTAGACCTCGCGAACGGCGAGAGCTGGCGGGAAAGCAATGCCTACCGACCCGGGGACGAGGTGGTGTCCGCCGAGGACACCCCCGTCGGACGGCTCGGCCTGACGGTTTGCTACGATCTGCGTTTTCCCGCACTGTTCGGCGCGCTGGGCGACCGGGCTTGCGATGCCATCGCCGTTCCCGCCGCCTTCACCAAGCCGACCGGCGAGGCGCATTGGCACGTCCTGTTGCGCGCCCGCGCCATCGAGGCGAGCGCCTTCGTCATCGCTGCTGCGCAGGTTGGCAAGCACGAGGATGGACGCGAGACCTATGGCCACAGCCTCGTGGTCGATCCGTGGGGCGAAGTGCTGCTCGACATGGGCGGTGAAGAACCGGGATTGGCCTTCTGCGACATCGATCTTGGCCGCATCGCCGAGGTGCGTGCGCAGGTGCCGTCGCTTGCCAACCGCCGTGCCATCCCCACATCTAATTCATGATCGTTTTCGACCTTTCCTGCCACGACGGGCATCGCTTCGAAGGCTGGTTCGGCTCATCGGCCGATTACGAAGACCAGCGCACTCGCGGATTGCTCGCGTGCCCTTCCTGCGGTTCTGGCGAGGTGAGCAAGGCGCCGATGGCCCCTGCCGTGCCCGCCAAGGGCAACATCCGCCAGGAGGTGCTTGCGCCTGCCGCGCGCGCACAGGCGCGCAATCAGGTGATGGCCAATGCGCCCATGCCGCCGCAGGTGCAGAAAGCTCTGGCCGCGCTGGCCAAGGCGCAGGCTGAGGTGCTCAAGAATTCGACATGGGTGGGCGACAAGTTCGCGGAGGAAACCCGCAAGATGCACTATGGCGAGCGGTCCGAGGCCCCGATCCACGGGCAGGCGAGCCTCGCCGAGGCCAAGGCACTGATCGAGGAAGGCGTGCCGGTAGCGCCGCTGCCGTTCCCGGTTGCGCCGCCTGACAAACTCAATTGATTGGGAAGCACCGGGTGCTATGTAGCCGCTCGGGACCCCGTAGCTCAGCCGGATAGAGCACCAGATTCCTAATCTGGGGGCCGCGCGTTCGAATCGCGCCGGGGTCACCACATTCCCCACAATGCGTATAAGGCAAAAGGCGCTCGGCCCAACCGGAGTGACTGGGTGATTTGCCCGTCATTCGGTATATGGCCGCTGGCCCGCGCGCCAGCGGTGCTCGGCGAGAATGGCCAGCGCAACCACGCAGCAGGACATCGCGGCCAGCAATCCGCAGATGCCTGCCCATCCGCCCAAATCGTAAACGGCCGTTCCCAATGCGCTGCCGATTGCCCCGCCGATGAACATCGTCACGATATAGCTGGTGGTGAGCCGCGTGCGAATCTCTGGGGCAAGGGTGAACAGCGTCATGCGCCCGGTCACGTCGACCGTCGGTCCGACGAGATTGACGAGAAACAGCGGTACCAGAACGCCCCAGATGCTGAAACCGAGCGGATAGAACAGGGCAATGCCGACGAACTGGACCACGGCCGCTGTGATGCGAGCTTTGCGCGGTCCGACCCGGTCCGCCCACCGCCCGAGCCGCGGAGTGGTAAACACGCTCACGGCGGCAACCCCGGCGAGGTAGCCCACATCGTCGGTGCCGTATCCCATCGCGGGGCTCGTCAGATGCAGCGCCAGCGCCAGCCAGCTTGCCGTGAAGATCGCGAAGTTCAACCCCTGCATCGCCGCCGACAGCCGCATGTCGGGGTGCTTCGCCGCGAGCGTGAACACCGAGGCGATCAGCGCGTGATAGCCCGCCTGCGGCTGTTTGGCCGTGGTGGTCTCGCTTCGCATGGCTATGGGCAGCAAGGCCGTCACCGCCGCCATCAGCGCCAACGCGCCGACATAGACCGTGTGCCAGTCAGCATGGGCGGCGATGATCCCTGCGCCAACCCGCGCCACCAGGATGCCGAAGATCACCGCTGCAGTGAGCTTCGCGGTGACCTGTCCCAGCCGCTCGGGCGCGACGCGCTTCGAGGCGAAAGCGGGGATCAGATAGGGCGCGATGGTGAAAAACCCGAGCAAGGTCGAAGCGGCGGTGAACAGCACGAAGCTTGGCGCCAGCACCATCCCGCCAAGGCACACAGTCTGCCCGGCGGCGAAGATCAGGCACAGCTGCCGGTTTGGGTAGTAATCGCCGAGCGGGAGCAGCAGCAGGATCCCCAGCGCCAGCGCCAGCTGGTTCAATGCCGGCACCAGCCCGATCGTGGCCTCACCCACCCCGAAGGCGCGCGCGACATCGCCGATGATCGGGTGGATGTAATAGGCATTGGCCGTCACCACCGCGATGGTGATCGCCAGCGCCCGCTCCTGAGTGCGGGTGAGATAGGCGGGTGCCACATCAACAGCATGGGCGGGCGCGGTGTCGCTCAAGCGAGAAAGCCCGCCTTCTGCGCCATCGCGATCACGCCTTGGGTGAGTTCCTCGGGCCAATCCTCTTGGCTGAAATGACCGCATTTGCTGAGCATCGCGTGGGGTTGGCCTTCGGCGCCCTTGATGCGCTTTGCCAGCAAGGGGCCTGCGCTTCCGAGCACCGGATCGTCCTCGCCGAACAGGGTGAGGAACGGCATGTCGAAGGCGGCAAGGCCCTCCCATGCGGCGATGTTCTCGGCGACGCCCGGCTTGTCGTCCTCGACCGGGACAAGCTGCGGGAAGGCGCGCGCGCCGGCCTTCGAGGGCTCGTCAGGAAAGGGCGCGTCATAGGCAGCGATTTCGGCCGGGGAGAGGGTGCTTTGACAGCCCCGGTCCATGATCCCGCCGATCTTGAAATCGGGCGAGGAGCGGGCGAATTCGCGCCACGCGAGAAAGCCCGCCGAAGCCTGGCCGCCGCCGGTCGGCAGGAAGGTGTTGCTGGCGACGACGAAGGCGAAGCGATCAGGCTCCTGCCCGACCATGCGCAAACCCAGCAGTCCGCCCCAGTCCTGACAGAACAGGCCAGCGATCTCAGGCACCAGCGCATTGCGCCACTGTTTCAGCCAATCGGCGTGCCGGGCGTAAGTGTAGAAGCTCTGGTTGTCAGGCTTGTCGCTCTTGCCGAAGCCGATGAGATCGGGCGCGAGGCAGCGGAAGCCCGCGTCCACCAGCACCGGGATCATCTTGCGGTAGAGGTAGGACCATGACGGCTCGCCGTGGAAGAGGAGCAGGGGCGGGGCGTCTTTCGGGCCCTCGTCGAGGTAGTGCATCTGGGAGGAGAGCCCATCGCCGAGGTCGATGGTCAACCAGTTCTCGGCGAAAGGGTAGCCGGGCAAGTCCGCGAACAGGGCGGGGTCGTGGGCGATGATCTGCATGGTTGAATCTCCCGTTCGATGTTTTGGGTAGCAGATCGAAACGGGATTGCCACGGCCTGCGTCTTGTCGGAAAGCACCCAAATTGATCAGGTGGACTTGATGGCGGAGAGCAGGCAATCACCCGCCGCCAACAGGAGAGAGCTGTGTCGATGTCGCGTCAGGAACCCGAGGAACTCGCCGAAATCCGCCGCGCTGTCGCCAGCCTGTGCGAGGGTTTTCCGGGCGAATACTGGCGCACCAAAGACGCTGTGCGCGAATACCCTGCGGAATTCGTCGACGCGCTGACGAAGGCCGGTTTCCTCGCCGCGCTGATCCCCGCCGAGCATGGCGGCAGCGGTCTCAGCCTTGCGGCGGCCTGCGTGATCATGGAGGAAATCCAGGCGTCGGGGTGCAACGGCTCTTCGGCACACGCGCAGATGTACATCATGAACACGCTGCTGCGGTACGGGAGCGAGGCGCAGAAGGCGCAGTATTTACCGCGAATCGCCAATGGCGAGCTGCGCTTGCAGGCTTTCGGAGTCTCCGAGCCGACCAGCGGCACCGATACACTCAGCCTCAAGACCCGCGCCGTGAGGGACGGGGACGAATACGTCATCAACGGCCAGAAGATCTGGACCAGCCGCGCCGAGCATTCCGACCTGATGCTGCTGCTCGCCCGCACCACCCCGCGCGAGGAGGCGGCGAGCAAGACCGAAGGCCTCTCGATCTTCCTGGTCGACATGCAGGCGGCGCTTCAAAACGGCATGACCGTCAAGCCGATCCGCACGATGATGAACCACTCATCGTGCGAGGTGTTCTTCGATGACCTGCGCATCCCGGCCAGTGCGCTGGTCGGCGAGGAGGGGAAGGGCTTCCGTTACATCCTCTCCGGCATGAACGCCGAACGCATCCTGATCGCGGCCGAGTGCATCGGCGATGCCAAGTGGTTTATCGAAAAGGCGACCGGCTACGCGAAGGACCGCTCTGTCTTCGCGCGACCGATCGGTCAGAATCAGGGCGTCCAGTTCCCGATCGCGCGCTGCTATGCCCAGATGCGCGCTGCCGAGCTGATGGTGCACCATGCCGCGCGGGTCTATGACGAGGGCGGCAATCCGGGCGAGGAAGCCAACATGGCCAAGCTGCTCGCTTCCGAGGCAAGCTGGGCGGCGGCAGACATGTGCGTCCAGACCTTCGGCGGCTTTGGTTTTGCCGAGGAATACGACGTCGAGCGCAAGTTCCGCGAGGCGCGGCTCTATACCGTCGCGCCGATCTCGACCAACCTGATCCTGTCCTATCTTGCCGAGCATGTCCTCGGCCTGCCCCGTTCCTACTGATTACCTCTCCCAATCATCAGGGGTTTGTGCGCATTGCGCCGCATTGTTCTTGCAGCGATGCAGCAAGTGTGATTCTGTCGCTTTGACGGTCAGGGGATATTTCGCGGACATGCGCAGAGCGGGGACTGAAAGCAGGCGGAAGCGGTTGGTGGCGCTGGGAGCGCTGCTGCTGCTGGCCGGCTTTGCCGTCGCCGGACCGACCGGGCTTCTGGCTTGGAGCGAGAATTCCGCAGCACTCGAAGCGCGTCAGACGCAGATCGCCAAGCTCTCAGCCGAGCGCGATGCCTTGCGCAACCGAGTCAAGCTGCTCGACCCTGAAGCGGCCGATCCCGATCTCGCCAGCGAGTTGGTGCGCGAGCACCTCGGCGTGATGCGCGAGGACGAGGTCGTGATCACGCTCGACGACGACAAGTAGGCGAACCGGCCTGGCACCGCGCCGATCCGCCAGATTTCGGCCTTCTGATTTCGTATGCGGGTTTGGTTTTGTGCAACGGCTTGGCGTTGCGCCTTCGCGCTCACCCCGCCTATAGAGGGCCATGCGCTTCTCCTCCCCACGAGCGCGCCAGAGAGAGGAATACTTGTCTTGGCCAAGAAACCCGCCAAATCGCTCGTGACGGCGAGCCCAGCCGCTGATGGACTGGATGACGCCGATTTCATCCTGCGCTCGCTGCAGGAGGCCTTCACGGCCAACAAGCGCTTCGCCGCCAGCGAAGCCCAGATGCTCGAGTTCTACCGCCAGATGCTGCTGATTCGCCGCTTCGAGGAGAAGGCCGGCCAGCTTTACGGCCTCGGCCTGATCGGCGGCTTCTGCCACCTTTATATCGGCCAGGAAGCGGTCGCGATCGGCCTGCAGTCGGCGCTCGACAATGACCGCGACAGCGTGATCACCGGCTACCGCGATCACGGCCACATGCTCGCCTACGGGATCGATCCCAAGGTGATCATGGCCGAATTGACCGGGCGCGAGGCCGGGATTTCCAGGGGTAAGGGCGGGTCGATGCACATGTTCTCGACCGAGCATAAGTTTTACGGCGGGCACGGCATCGTCGGAGCGCAGGTGGCGCTGGGCGGGGGTCTCGCGCTTGCGCACCAGTACAACGGCGACGGCGGTATCTGCCTAGCCTATTTCGGCGACGGCGCGGCCAATCAGGGGCAGGTCTACGAGACCTTCAACATGGCCGCCTTGTGGAAACTGCCGATCGTGTTTGTGGTCGAGGACAACCAATACGCGATGGGCACCGCGAGCAAGCGGTCATCGGCCGAGACCCGTTTCTACCGCCGCGGCACCGCGTTCCGCATCCCCGGGATGGAAGTGAACGGCATGGACGTGCTTGAAGTGCGCGCCGCAGCCGAAGTCGCTTTCGCTCATGTCCGCGGCGGCAACGGCCCGGTGCTGATGGAGTGCAACACTTATCGCTACCGCGGGCACTCGATGTCCGACCCCGCCAAGTACCGCACCCGCGAGGAAGTGCAGGAACAGCGCGACCACAACGACCCGATCGAAGGGCTCAAGAAGACCCTGATCGAGGCCGGCAAGACCGAGGACGAATTGAAAGCCATCGACAAGGCGATCCGCGCCGAGGTGGCCGCGGCCGCCGACTTCGCCGAGGCTTCGCCCGAGCCCGCACCGGGCGAACTCTACACCGACGTTCTGGTGGAGGAGTACTGAGCCATGGCAATCGAACTGAAGATGCCGGCGCTGTCACCCACAATGGAGCATGGCACGCTCGCCAAGTGGCTGAAGCAGGAAGGCGACCGGATCGAGCCGGGCGATATCATCGCCGAGATCGAGACCGACAAGGCGACGATGGAATTCGAATCCATCGATGAAGGCGTGCTCGAGAAGATCGTCGTTCCCGCCGGGACCGAGGACGTGCCAGTAGGTGCGGTGATTGCGTTGATCACGGCGGACGGGGAGGCCAGCGCGGCTGCGTCTGCGCCCGCGCCCGCTGCGGCTCCTGAACCGGCTCCGGCACTCGCTCTGGCACCTGCCCCCAAGGCGGAAAGGCCTGTCGTCGCCGCTCCGGCTGCCGATCCGGCCTTACCCGCCGGGACGAACGTCATCAGCACCACGGTGCGTGAGGCACTGCGCGATGCAATGGCCGAAGAAATGCGCCGCGACGGCCGCGTCTTCGTGATGGGCGAGGAAGTCGCCGAGTACCAGGGCGCCTACAAGGTGACGCAAGGCTTGCTCGCCGAGTTTGGTCCCAAGCGCGTCATCGACACGCCGATCACCGAATACGGCTTTGCCGGCATCGGCACCGGGGCTGCGATGGGCGGTTTGCGCCCGATCGTCGAGTTCATGACCTTCAACTTCGCGATGCAGGCGATCGACCACATCATCAACTCGGCAGCCAAGACCAATTACATGTCGGGCGGGCAGATGCGCTGTCCGATCGTGTTCCGCGGTCCCAACGGCGCAGCGAGCCGCGTCGGCGCGCAGCACAGCCAGAACTACGGACCGTGGTATGCAAGCGTCCCCGGCCTGATAGTCATCGCGCCTTATGACGCGGCCGATGCCAAGGGGCTCTTGAAGGCCGCAATCCGTTCGGACGACCCGGTCGTCTTCCTCGAGAACGAGCTCGTCTACGGGCGCAGTTTCGATGTGCCCGATGTCGAGGACCATGTGCTCCCGATCGGCAAGGCGCGGATTGTGCGCGAGGGCAAGGACGTGACCATCGTGACTTACGCGATCGGTGTCGGCATGGCGCTTGAGGCGGCGGGCAAGCTTGCCGAGGAGGGCATCGACGCCGAGGTGATCGACCTTCGCACCCTGCGGCCGCTTGACAAGCAGACGGTGCTCGAAAGCCTCGCCAAGACCAACCGGCTGATTGTCGCCGAGGAAGGCTGGCCGACCTGCTCGATCGCATCCGAGATCATCAGCATCTGCATGGAGGAGGGCTTCGACCACCTCGATGCGCCGGTGCTCAGGGTGTGCAACGAGGATGTGCCGCTGCCCTATGCGGCGAACCTCGAAAAGCTCGCGCTGATCAATCCCGCGCGGATTGCCGAGGCGGCGCGCAAGGTGTGCTACGTGAAGTGAGGCTGATTGCGGCGAACCTGCCCGATGTTACGGGCGGTTCGCCGAGTAGGTCGTGCAGCTTGCCACGTTTCCGCCCGAATAGAGACTGTTGAGGTCGCGGTTATCGCGCACGTTGTAGGCCGCAGTGTAGACGATCTGCTGGCTGTTGAAGAGGTTGAGCGGCGTAATCGACTGGAAGTCGTAGGCCACCTCGACAAACATCACCGCCGTGCCTGCCGATGCGGTGATCAGGCGTCCTGACTCGCCCATTCCCGCGAAGGACGTGCCGGTCGCGCCTACGCCTTCAAGGCCATAGCTCGAATTGTACCGCTTGGCGCCGCGGCAGCGTTGCCACTTGATCCACTGCCCGCTTGACGCGTTGCGCTGCAGGCTTGAGACGATCACGCGCCCCTGGTTGAAGACCCGGATGTTCTCACCCAGCTTCTCGGCCCCCACGAAGGTTTCGTTGATGTCGCGCTCGAAGACCTTACGAGCGGTAAGAACGTCCTGTTCGCCGACCCGCGAGGAGTTATCCGCGACCTGCATCGCGACCTGGCTGACCTGCATGTGGGTCACCACCATCAGCGCAGTGTCGGTGCCCATCATCCCCATGCTGAGCACGATCGGCGCGGAGAAGGCGAATTCGACAAGCGCAAGGCCCGACGTGTCGGCGCTGAGCTGGCCAGCGAGCCGGCGGTAACCGGCGCGCAGCTTTTTCGCGACGCTGCGTGTCATGTGCAGTTCCTTACAGTGGTAGTCGGCCGGTTCTGTTCGTCGAAGGGCTGGTTGCGCAGCACCGTCGCCGCCGTCAGGTTAACGTTCGGAGAAAGGCCGATCATCGTGAACATCGGGAACAGCCGCGGATAGGTCACGGTTGCTTTGTAGACGACCACGTCACGCGCGCCTCCGATCCCGTTCCGGCCCCTGTCTGCGTCCCAGCTGCCGTTGTCGTTCAGGTCGACGTAGGGCTCGCCGTTGTTGCAGCTGGAGTCGCTGTTCTGGTCGGTATAGTCCTCGGGCAGGTCGACGTCGGAGAAGTCGAATTGCGACTGCTTCTCGTAGGTGATCTGCGCCCCGGCTGGCATCACCGCGGCGATCTGGCCGCGCACCGCTGTGTCGATTGCCGACTGGCGATTGAACCCGCTCTCGAGGGTGAGGTCGCGGCCCGCCTTCTGCAGCGCACCGAACAGCACCGAGCTGGTGTATTGGGTATGCGCCATGTCGAACAGGCCCATGATCATCATGAGCAGCACCGGGCCGACCATGGCGAATTCCACGACCGTCGTACCGTCGCGATCCGCAGCAAGCTGGCGCAGCCCAAGTCTGGGGAACAGTTTCCGACGGATCATGACGTGAGCCTCAGTGCTGCGATCTTCTGCGCAATTTCCTGGAAGCGCGCGTTAAGCGTCGCTGTGTCGCTGGCTTGGAAGGCACGTCCGGGGGAGGCACAGTCGATCAGGTTCTGGGTGAGGGTGGTGCCGAAGGCGACGACCCACACCGTGATGTTCTCAGCCTGCGCGGCGCGGCAGACGGCCTGTAGGCGCGAGGCGCGGCGGTTGAACTCGCGGGTACCGCCACCGTCGCCGGTGATGCGGCGGTCCCACCATTCGATCCCGTGGGTCGAATAGTTCTCGACGTTGTTGACCTGCGCGCCGTCGGTCATGAACACGATGTGGCGGGCGATCGGGTCGCCGTTCGGCGCGGTCGCGTTCTCCGAGGCGAAGATGCCCCTCGGCGACACGAACCGCGCGCCCCACACCATGCCGATGTCGTGATATGTGTTACCGCCAGCCGCGAGGCTGTTGACATAGTTGTTCAGGTCTGTGCGGCTGGTCGTCGCCATCTTCCGGGCGGCGCGCGGGCAGGCCCAGCCGGGGCGGCTCTGGGTGGTAGATTGCCCGCCGGCGATCCGATCGGCATCTGTCACTGCGTTCGTCGTCCGGTTGTTGCTGCCGTCGCGCCGTTCCCACACTGCGTTGTTCAATGCGGGCTTCCAGCGCTGGGCTTCGGTCGCGGGCACAAGGTTGATGTTGATATCGAAGGCATTGGCGGGGATCGGGCTATAGTTGTCGGTGAGGACGGTGCCCGGTTCCTCGATGCAGCCGCCCCAGGTCACGTTGGTCATCGCCCCGTTGGCCCCGATCGGCATGTTTATCGCATTGCTGGCATAGACACTCGAGAAGTCGACCGTCTCCCAACCGGCCGGGCTATCAGCGGGGTTGGTCACGCCGCAAGGCGCCGTGGTGCCGGTGGTGACCGGGCAATAGACCCAGTCGCGGAACTGCGGCGTGATGTCGACGGTGGTGGCCGGACGCGTCTTGCGCACGCGCGAGCGACAGCCGGCGCGGTTGTTCGAGTCGCCGTTGTCGGGCCACTGGTTGTTAACGACCTGAGGCGTGGCGAACACCTGCCAGGTTTGGTTCACGCCGCTGACGCTGACGGTGTAGGTTCCGGGCAGGGTGGCGGAGCAGAATGTCGCCGCCGACGTCCCGTTCGATCCGTCAGTGCGGAAGCGGTATTTGTCCGTATTTCCGGAATTGAAGTCCGAGGTTGACCGCGGCAGCCACTCGGTCTCATCGGTCACCAGGATCGGGTCGCCGACGCGCCCGCCGGGCAGTGTCGCGTTGTTGTAGCGCGCCACGCGCGACTGATAGGTGTTGTTGTTCGCCATGTGGGCGCGCGGAAGCGAGAAGCCGACATTGACCTGCTGCGAATAGGGTACGACCCCGTAGCGCAACTGCGCGGCAGGCGAGACCGAGGCCTGCACCGTGTCGTAAAAACTCATCACCGCTGAACGCAGCCCGACGATCTTCGAGCCTGCGCCCGAGCTACACGACGAACCGTCGGGGCAATCCGCCATCGAGCCGGTGACGTCGAGCACGAACATGATATCGGAGTTCGAGATGTTGACTTCGGCAGTGCAGGTCGCGGAAAGCGCGAAGGAGGTATACCCGAACGCGCCCATGATGGTGGTGGGAATGGTCGCACTGGCCGTGCCGGTCACCACACTGGAGCTGCTGGCGACGTAGTTGCGGGTCCGGTTGGTGGTTCCGAAAATGCCGTCGTGGAAGTTCTGGTCGAAGAAGTTGAGGCCGATCTGCTGGTGAGCGGAGGAGAAGGCGGTGGTACCCATCGCCTGCCGCGCAGCGAGCGCGCCAGCGTCGCACGCGGCTTGCATGCGCGCGGCTGCCATGTAGTAGCGGCTGGCATCGACGCCGCCGCCGACCATCGCCAGCAATGGCATAAGCGACGCTGCAGCGATCGCGAGCGT
Source organism: Sphingomonadales bacterium (assembly GCA_031408395.1). GTDB lineage: Bacteria > Pseudomonadota > Alphaproteobacteria > Sphingomonadales > Sphingomonadaceae > Erythrobacter. The sequence continues at coordinate 22,025 of JANNWO010000137.1, forward strand.
GTTAGCGGTCCGGTCGTGCAGAAGCCGGTACAGGAATGACCTGTTGGCCTGGTTTTCTTGCCCCATCGGTTCGGTGCCCTTCTCCTGAAGCCCACGCGATTTGCGCAAGCATTCCAGATTCACCGTCCGGCTTTAATTCGGTCTGGTAAGCGGATTGCCAAAGATCATGGTTACCGGGTTCCTAACGGGCTCCCTCGGCTCCCCGATCGTGCACTGCGTCCCGGACCGGGACAGTTTGCTTGCCAAGCCGGCAAGTGCATGGCTAGGCCCTGTACCCGTGACCGATGATACCGCCGACCTTCTGCCGCCCGAAGCCGAACTTGCACTGGCGTGGAGCGGGTCAAAGGTTCGCGGGCGGTTAAGCATGGCTCTTCAGCTTGATCGGCGTCTCGCGCGCATTGTGGCACGCACCACCGAACCGATGCTTGGCCAGATGCGGCTCGCGTGGTGGCGTGACGCACTCGGCAAACCCGCCGCCGACCGGCCGCGCGGCGATGCGGTTCTCGACGGGCTCGGCGTCCACTGGGCCGGCCGCGAACGCGCGCTGATCGCAATGGTGAACGCCTGGGAGGTTCTGGTTACCGCCGAGCAGCTTGGACCCGACGAGATCGAAAGCTTCGCTGCAGGGCGGGCAGCGTTCTTCGCCGTGCTGGCGGGCGACGGGGCGACGGATGATTTGTCCGCCCCGCTCGTCGCCGCGGGGCGACGCTGGGCGCTTGCCGATGCAGCGAGCGGAGTCTCAAACGAAGCCGAACGTGCCGCATTTGTCGCGGCAGGCCTCGCCGTGACGCGGCGGTCGGGGCGCCTGCCACGCGCATTGCGGGGTGTCGCCGTGCTGGACGCGCTGGCCCTGCGCGGGCTGAACCGCGGAGGGCGGCCGCTCATGGAGGGGCGGGGCGCCCCGCTCGCTGTGTTTAGGGCCGCTATCTTTTCGGCCTGATTACGTATATTTACGTGAGCAGTGCAGCAAACGGGGGCAGACCTTTGCGACAGGCAGTGTTGGGAGTGCTGGGGGGGTTAGCCCTTTCCGGAGTCGGGGTTTTTTGGTGGCAAGGCCGTGCGGCGATCGAGGAAGGCGCGCCGCCTCCAGCGCCTGCAGTGCCCGCGAATGATCCTGAAAAGCTTCCGCTCGCTGATCCCGGCTCTCAGCAGGGGCTCGCGCCGCCAGAGCTCACGCAGCTTAACCGCGAGCAGCAGCGCTTCGCCCGACTCGATCGGAACCGAGACGGCTCCATCACCCGCAACGAAATGCTCGCCACCCGCACCGATGCATTCCGCAAGCTCGACAAGGATGGCAACAACCTGCTGACCTTCGAAGAGTGGGCGGTGACCACGGTCGATCGCTTCGAGACGGCGGACGCAAACGGGGACGGGCGCCTGTCCCCGGCCGAATTCGCCACGACGGCGCCCAAGCCGCCGCCGAAGAAACCCGCCTGCAAGTGCTGAGCCTCTAAGCAGGCACCGCCTCGCGGGTCTCGGCGATCCAGCGCGCCAGATCGGCCTTGCCACGGTCGGTATAGGCTTCCTTGCGCACCTTCTTGCCGACTTCGTGGAGCGGCGGGAAGAGGCCGAAATTGACGTTCATGGGTTGGAAGGTCGCGGCCTCGGCATCGCCGGTGATGTGGCTGAGCAGCGCGCCAAGTGCGGTGGTCGCCGGTAGCGGCTGCCATGCGCGCCCCGCCAGCTCGGCCGCCGCCATCATGCCAGCGACAAGCCCGATCGACGAGCTTTCGACATAGCCTTCGCAGCCCGTCACTTGGCCGGCAAAGCGGATATGCGGCGCAGCCTTCAAGCGCAGTTGGCGGTCGAGCACCTCAGGCGAGTTGAGGAAGGTGTTGCGGTGCAGCCCGCCGAGCCGCGCGAACTCGGCATTCTCCAGCCCCTGGATGGTCCGGAATAGTTCGATTTGGGCCGCGTATTTCATCTTGGTCTGGAAGCCGACCATGTTCCACAGCGTGCCCAGCTTGTTGTCCTGCCGCAGCTGGACGACTGCATAGGGCCAGCGCCCTTGCGGGAATTCCGGGCTGGTATCGAAGGGATTATCGAGCCCCACGCCCTTCATCGGCCCGTAGCGCAGTGTCTCCACTCCGCGCTCGGCCATCACCTCGATCGGCATACAGCCATCGAAATAGGGCGTGTCCTTCTCCCACTGTTTGAACTCGGTCTTCTCGCCCTCCATCAGCCCCTTGTGGAAGGCGCCATACTGCTCCTTGGTCATCGGGCAGTTGATATAGTCGCCGCCTTCGTTCGAGGCCGACGTGGTCTTGTTCCAGCGCGACTGGATCCAGCACCTCGACATGTCGATCGATTCGTGGTGGATGATCGGGGCGATGGCATCGAAGAAGGCGAGGCGATCGCTGCCGGTGGCACGCACGATGCTGCCGGCGAGCGCCTCGGCGGTCAGCGGCCCGGTGGCGACGATGGTGAGCCCTGCCTCGGGCAGGGCATCGACCCGCTCGCGCACAATGGTGACATTGGGATGCTGGGAAAGCGCCTTCTCGACCTCGGCCGAAAACACGTCGCGGTCGACCGCCATCGCGCTGCCGGCCGGGACCCGCGCGACTTCGCCCGCGCGCATAACGAGGCTGTCGAGCGCGCGCATTTCGTGGTGCAGCAGGCCGACCGCGTTCTTGGTGTCGTCGTCCGAGCGGAAAGAGTTGGAGCAGACCAGCTCGGCCAGCCCATCGGTCTGGTGAGCGGCCGTCATCTCGCCGCACCCGCGCATCTCCGATAGGCGCACGCGCGCCCCGCGCTGAGCGAGCTGCCAGGCCGCCTCGCTCCCTGCGAGGCCGCCGCCAATAATGTGCACATCGTGCATTGTCGCAAATCCGGTCATGGCGAGGCAGGTAATTGCGTGTTAGCTCGCCTGCAAGCCCACAAAGGGGCGGGGCCACGGGAAGGGCAGATGGCAAAGCGCGGATTGATCGAACTGAGGCCATGGCTTTTGGCGAGCATCGCTGCAGCAATCGCCTTCTATTTCCTGCGTGACAATCCGGTGGGCGAGGGGGTGTGGGGCCTTGCGCTCAAGGGTGCGAGCGTCGGGCTGTTGGCGCTCTATGTGGCTCTGCGCGTTCCGCGTGGCAGGCACCGGGGCGACGGGTTCCTGCTGGTCGGCGCGCTGGTGCTGGCAGCGGCGGGCGACGTAGCGATCGAGCTCGATTTCCTGATCGGCGGCGCGTTGTTTGCCGCTGCGCATGTGGTCGCAGTGGTGCTCTATCTCAGGAACCGCCACAAGCGCCCGTCGCCGACCCAGAAGCTGATAGGGCTGTCGTTGCTGATCGGAACCCCGTTGGTCAGCTATCTCCTGGGCGGCCAGCCCGAGATTGCCGTCTACGCCGCCTTCCTCGGCGCCATGGCCTCGGCCGCTTGGATGAGCCACTACCCGCGCTACCGCGTCGGCACCGGCGCGGTGCTGTTTGTGATTAGCGACTGGCTGATTTTTTCGCGCATGGGCACGGTCGGCCTTGAGCCGCTGCCCGACCTGTTGATCTGGCCGCTCTACTACGCGGGGCAGGTGATGATCGCGACCGGCATCGTGCAATGCCTGAGGGGCGAGCAGCCGGTTAGGTGACCGGCCGCTCGCTTGTCTTCAGAGTTTAGGGCGGCAGCCGGTCAGGTGACCGGCGGCTCGCCGTCGTTCGCCAGCTCAGCGGCGATGGCTTCCTCGGCCTCGTTCTCAGGATCGGTGGTCTCGTCGATCAGCGCCGCGCCGACGATGTGCTCGCCCTTGGCGACATCGAAGATGCGGATTCCCGACGAGCTGCGCCCTGAGATCGAAAAGCCCTTCAGCGTCTCGAATCCGCCTTCGATGAGGTGACGCAAGGTGATGCCGAGGCGGATCAGCTTGGCCTGATCGGTCACCAGCATCAGCTGCGAGCCGTGCTTCACCGGGAAGCTCGCCACAACTGGGCCGTTCCTTTCCGGATTACTCTCGGGCGTGCCGATATTGGTGATCCCCTGACCCCCGCGCGAGGTGGTACGGTATTCGTAGGCCGATGAGATCTTGCCATACCCGTTGGCGGTGATGGTGAGGATGAACTCCTCACCCTCGCCCATCGCGGCCAACTGATCCTCGGGCAGGGTGGAGGTCGCCTCGTTGTTCTTCCACGCCGCCGCGCGCAGATAGGCCTCGCGCGTTTCCATATTGGCAGTGAGCGGATCGAGCACCGCCATGCTGACGACCTTGCCGCCTTTCTTGAGGCTCATACCGCGGACGCCGATCCCGGTGCGGCTCTTGGTCTCGCGCGCGTCGGTGGCGGCGAAGCGGATCGCTTTGCCGCTGTCGCTGGCGAGGAATATCTGCTGACCTTCGCTGAGCAACTGCACCCCGATCAGCCGGTCGCCCGAGCCTTCGACGAAGCCCATCGCATATTTGCCCGCGGTCGGGACATTGGTGAAGGCATCCATCGAATTGCGCCGCACCATGCCCTGCTCGGTGGCGAAGACGATGTTGAGGGTTTCCCACGAGGCCTCGTCCTCGGGCAAGGCAAGTACGTTGGTGACGCGTTCCTCGTCGCCCAAGGGAAGGAGGTTGACCATCGGGCGGCCTTTGGTCTGCGGGCCGCCTTCGGGCAGCTTCCACACCTTCATGCGGTACACACGGCCGGTGTTGGTGAAGAACAATACCGGGTTGTGGGTCGAGGTGACGAACAGTTCGACGACGGCGTCCTCGTCTTTCGTCGCCATGCCCGAACGGCCCTTGCCGCCGCGCCCTTGCTCACGGAAGGTACCCAGCGCGGTGCGCTTGATGTAGCCGCCGTGGGTGACGGTGACGACCATCTCCTCACGCTCGATTAAGTCCTCGTCCTCGAGCCCATCCCAGGCCGGCGCGATCTCGGACAGGCGGGGGGTGGCGTAGGTGGCGCGGATTTCAACGAGCTCCTCGCGCATTACGCCATACAGCTTCACGCGGTCGGCAAGGATCGAGAGATATTCCTCAATCGCGGCCGCCAGCCCCTTCAACTCGCCGCCGATCTCGTCACGGCCCAACGCGGTCAAGCGGTGGAGGCGCAGTTCGAGGATCGCTTTCACCTGCCGTTCGGACAGGCGATAGGTGCCGCTTGCCTGATCGGAGCTGGGCTCGATGGCTTCGACCAGCTGGATATATTGCGCGATGTCGCCGATCGGCCATTCCTTGGACATCAGGCGCGCACGCGCTTCAGCGGGGTTGGGCGCGCTGCGAATCATCGCCACGATCTCATCAAGGTTCGACACCGCGACCACAAGACCGAGCAAGATGTGCGCCCGCTCGCGCGCCTTGGCGAGTTCGAACTTGGTGCGGCGGGTGATCACCTCTTCGCGGAAGGTGATGAAGGCCTGGATGAAGTCGCGCAGGTGCAGCGTTTCTGGACGCCCGCCGCGAATCGCCAGCATGTTCGCCGGGAACGAGGACTGCGCCGGGGTGTGACGCCAGATCTGGTTGAGCACCACATCGGCGGTGGCATCGCGCTTCAGGTCGACGACGACGCGCACGCCCTCGCGCGAACTCTCGTCGCGGATGTCCGAGATGCCTTCGATCCGCTTTTCCTTGGCGGCATCGGCGATCTTTTCGACCAGCGAATTCTTTCCGACTTGGTACGGAA
>JANNWO010000138.1:0-13551 GCA_031408395.1 Sphingomonadales bacterium
GGGGGTGCCGGGCGAAGCAGTGATGGGCCTGTGGGGGCCGGACTATGTCGCGGGCACCGCTGCGCTGACCTTCCTGCTCGCCGCCGAAGTCGCCGCCTCGATGGCGGTCGTCTCGGAGAGCGTGCTCGTCTACATCGCGAGGAAGCGCAACCTTGCGATCTCGGTCGGGATCATCGCATTGCAGGCAGGGCTGACGATCGGACTGATCGAGCTGGCCGAGAACATGGGCCTCGGGCGCGGCTACCAGGCGGCGGGCGCGGCGGGCGCGCTGCTGGTTGCGCTCGCCACCTCCAGCCTCATCAAGGCGCTGCTGCTGAAGCGCCTGCTGAAATCGCCGGTGAGCAACTGGCGCTGGGCGCTGGTCTACGCCGCAGCGCCCGCAGTGGTGGTCGGATATGCCTTCACCTTCCTGCCCGAATGGACCGAGCTCGTCTTCGGCATCCCGGCGATTCTGGGCACCTATGCCTTCGTCATCTGGCGGCGCGGCTTCGACGACGGCGACAAGGCATTGTTCCGCAAGCAGGTCGTGCCCTCACCAGACGTCGAAGCGCCGGCGCGATAGCAACCTGAGCTTGGGCGAAGGCCTGCAAGGCTGCTAGAGGCGCTGCGCAAACCCCGCGAATCCAGCTGGAGACGTTCGACCAATGTCCGCCAATCTCAACACCTACCTGCCGCTGATCCTGATCGTGCTCGCCGTGCTGGCGATTGCCGTCTGGGTCTTCCTGCGCGCCAGCCGCAAGGCGCGCGTGATCGACGATGGCAGCGCGCCCGCGATTCGCAGCGATGTGCTCGACGAAGGCGCCGCCCCTGCCACACGCAACCACGCGCTGATCGATGCGCCGCGCGGGATCGAAATCATTCAGGGGCCATTGTCAGCCGCCGCCAACGCGCAGCCGACCGCCGCCGCGACGATGGAGGCCGATGCCGAGGCGGGTGCCGACATCGCGCCTACTGGTACCGGCACCGGCATCGCGCCCCCCGCCGCGACGATCCCCGCGCCCGGCACCGGCGACGACCTCACCCGGATCAAGGGCCTCGGCCCCAAGCTTTCGGCGCTGCTCGGTGAATTCGGCGTCAGCACCTACGCCCAGATCGCCGCATGGACCCCCGAAGAGATCGAGCGGATCGACGCGCACCTCGGCCGGTTTTCGGGCCGGATCGTCCGCGACCAATGGGTAGAACAGGCCAAGCTGCTCGCTGCGGGCAAGGACGACAGCTTTGTTTCGCAATTCGGCCGCAACGGATAATATTCTTGCAAACTTGACGTCCAATCCGTTTTACACTCCTATGTGTAGGGGTCGATTTAACGGGAGAGGTCAATGGTTTTGCGGATTCTGGTTGCCGAGGACGAATTCATCTCGGCCTCCGATTTGTGCGATACCTTCGAGGAAGCGGGATACGAGGTTGAAGGCCCGCACACCGGGATTTCCTCGACGATGCTCGCCTGCCAGAAGGAAAAGCCCGACCTTGCTGTGCTCGATATCGAGCTTGCCGACGGCCTCACTTATGAACTCGCGCGCAAGCTGCTCGGCGACAACGTGCCGGTAATCCTGCACGCCGCGCGCGCCGAGGCGCTGGAAGTGGCGGCCCGCTTCCCCGGCGCGACGATGCTGGCCAAACCCTGCCCGCCGGCCAAGCTGCTGGATACGGTCAACCGGGTGCTCTCGCCGGTCTGAGGGGTTGAATTCGGGATTCCTGGTTTCCCCTTCCCCGGACTTGACCCGGAGCGGGGAGCGACGAACCACTCAGCGCACCCTTGCCCGTCAGGTTGAAGCCTGCGATGTCTAGGCGATGAGCACGATGAAACTCTACGGCTACTTCCGCTCTTCAACGTCCTACCGGCTCAGGATCGCCCTCAACCTGAAGGGCCTCGCCTTCGAGAACATCCCGGTCAATCTCGTGACTGCCGAGAACAAGGACGCAGGCTTTACCAGCCGCAATCCCTTCGGCTCGCTGCCCATGCTGGAAGCGGGCGGGCGCGACCGGGCGCAGTCGATGGCGCTGCTCGAATGGCTCGACGAGGCCTATCCAACGCCGCCGCTGCTACCCGCGGATATCGAGGCGCGCTACACAGTGCGCGAACTCGCCTACGGGATCGCGACCGAAATCCACGCGGTGAACAACCTGCCGGTGCTGAAATACCTCAAGGACCCGCTCGGCCACACGCAGGACGAGATCGACATCTGGTATCGCAACTGGCTGGCCCGCACGCTGAACCCTGTCGAGGCGCGGCTGGCGCAGCTCAAGGCAGGCGATTTCCTCCACGGCGACGCGCCCGGCCTGTTCGAGATCGTGCTGATCCCGCAGCTCGCGAATGCGCGGCGCTTTGCCTATGATCTTAGCGCCAGCCCCCATATGACCCGCATCGAAGCCGCCTGCCTCGCGCTCCCCGCCTTTGCGGCGGCGCACCCCGACAATCAGATCGACGCGAAATAAAACCTAAATAGAACAACGTCTGGGAGGACACCGTTATGAAGCTCGCAACCCTCGATAACGGCACGCGCGATGGCATGCTGGTGGTGGTCAGCAAGGACCTCACGCGCTGCTCTGCGGCGGGCTATATCGCCCCCACCCTGCAAGCCGCGCTCGACAATTGGGAGCGCGTCGCGCCCGAACTCGAGCTGCTCGCCCGCGATGTCGAGCATCAGAGCGTGCCGTGCGAGCGGTTCCACGAACGCCAAGCCCACTCGCCGCTGCCGCGCGCTTACCAATGGGCCGATGGCAGCGCCTATATCAACCACGTCGAGCTCGTCCGGCAGGCGCGCGGGGCCGAGGTTCCGGCGAGCTTCTACACCGACCCGCTGATGTATCAGGGCGGATCGGACGGTTTCCTGCGCCCGCGTCAGGACATCCCGCTCGGCGACCCCGCATGGGGCTGCGACATGGAGGGCGAGATCGCCGCGATCACCGGCGACGTGCCGATGGGCGTCTCGGCCCAAGACGCCGCCAGCCACATCAAGCTGCTGATGCTGGTCAACGACGTGAGCCTTCGCGGCCTGATCCCCGGCGAGCTGGAGAAGGGCTTCGGCTTCTTCCAGTCCAAGCCCGCCAGCGCCTTTTCGCCGGTCGCCATCACCCCTGATGAACTGGGCGATGCCTGGGCCGATTGTCTCATCCACCTGCCGCTGATGGTCGACCTGAACGGCCAGCCCTTCGGCCGCGCCAATGCGGGCAAGGACGCAACCTTCAACCTTGCGCAATTGGTGGCGCACGCTGCCAAGACGCGCAGTCTTGCCGCTGGCACGATCATCGGCACCGGCACGGTCTCGAACAAAGGCACGGACGGCGGCGCGGGTCAGCCGGTCGCGGCGGGCGGCGCGGGCTATTCGTGCATCGCCGAAATCCGCATGATCGAAGCCATTGTTGGCGGCGCGCCGACGACGCCCTTCATGCAGGCGGGCGACACGGTGCGGATCGAGATGCGGGACAATCACAATCACTCGATCTTCGGCGCGATCGAGCAGCACGTGGTCGCGATTTAGGGTTGTCCCCGACGCGTCCAGACCCTTGTTAGACCCCTGCTAGACCCCACCTAGACCCCCTCTAAACCCCCTTTAGACCCCCTCCAGACGGGCGTTTTTGGCGGTGTTTCACGTGAAACATTGCCTGTCCGCCGCCAGCCGAAGGAACTGCCGATGACCGCCTATCCGACCCTGAAACTGTTCATAGGCGGCGAATGGATCGAGACCGGCGAGGCAGGCACAATGGATGTCATCAACCCCGCCACCGGGGCGGCCATCGGACAATGCCCCAAGGCCTCCAAAGCCCAGCTCGACGCCGCGCTGAAGGCCGCCAACGATGCCTTCGCCGGGTGGAGCCGGACCTCGGGGGCAGAACGCCACATGATCCTGCGCCGCGCCGCCGACCTGCTGCGCGAACGGGCGCTGGAGATCGCCGCGGTGGTCACCGCCGAGATGGGAAAGCCCCGCGCGCAGGCCATCGGCGAGATCACCTCGTCATGCGATGTGATTGATTTTCTTGGCGAAGAAGCCAAGCGCCGGGGCGGGCGACTGATCCCCACGCGCGGCTCTCAACTGATCGCGCAGATGGTGACGCATGAGGCGGTGGGGCCGTGCGTGCTGCTCACCCCGTGGAATTTTCCGATCAACCTGCCTGCCAAGAAGATCGCCGGAGCGCTCGCGGCGGGCTGCACCGCGATCCTGAAGCCGGCCGAGAATACTCCGGGTTCGGCGCAGTTGCTGGTCCAATGCTTCGTCGATGCCGGTGTGCCCAAGGGCGTGCTGAACCTCGTCCACGGCGACCCCGGCCCGATCGCCGAGCACCTGATCGCCTCGCCGGTGACCCGCAAGGTCAGCTTCACCGGCTCGACCGCGATCGGCAAGCAATTGGGCGCACTGGCGGCGAGCCACATGAAGCGCTTCACCCCCGAATTGGGCGGCCATGCTCCTGTTATCGTGAGCAAAAACGCCGACGTCGACCGTGCCGTAGCGATGTGCGCGGCGACCAAGTTCCGCAACGCCGGACAGGTTTGTGTCTCCCCCACGCGTTTCCTCGTCGCGAGGGAAGTCTACGACAAGTTCGTCGCCGAATTCGCCGCAGTGGCGAGCAAACTCAAGGTCGGCGATCCCGGCGCGGATGAGACAGTCGACATGGGCCCGCTGGCCCACGGCCGCCGGATTTCAGCGATGGAACAGGTGGTTGCCGACATTGGCGGTACTGGGGAAGGGAACCGCGGCGAGGTGGTCGCCGGCGGATCGGTGATCGCGGGCAGCGGCTTCTTCTTCCAGCCCACCGTCATCGCCAACCCCTCACCCGACAGCCGTTTCATGACCGAAGAACCCTTTGGCCCGATTGCCGGGATCGTGCCTTTCGATCACATCGAGGACGCGGTCGGGATCGCCAATTCCTTGCGCTACGGCCTTGCCGCCTATGCCTTCTCGGGCGACCTCGACGAGGCGCATTACCTCGGCAAGAGCCTGCGTGCGGGGATGGTGGGGATCAACCAACTGATTGTTTCATCGCCCGAAACCCCGTTCGGCGGGATCGGAGACTCAGGCTTCGGCTCGGAAGGGGGCGAGGAAGGCTACCTCGCCTTCACCGATACCAAGCTGGTCATGCTGGCAAAAGCGGGCGGCTGAACAGCCGCCTCCGGGTCAGGCGATCGGAAAGATGCCGGCAATGCGCGAGAAGAAGGACTTGCGGATTTCCATGGGCTGGATCTGGCCAAAACGCGCGCGGCGGGAATGCTCGTCATAGAGGCACACAGTGCGGCGCATAGGATCTGGCCGGCTAGACCAGATAGTTGGTTTTTCCATGTCTCGCGTTCCCGAATCGCTTGTTTTTATGTTGCGTGAGTTAACACAAAAACTGTGGATAAATGGACTCCTAAAGGTGTTTGCGCAAAATTGGTGACTTTTGCGTAAACGAGCTCGGGAATTCACGTTGTTGCTCGGCAACGATCCGGAAAGCCGATCAGCGGTCGGTGCGCTGCGCTCCGGCCCCGCGCACGTCGGCGAGCGTCGGGTAGCCGTTGACCGCCATCAACAGGTCCGCCTCGGCAAGGATCGAGCGCAGCACCCATGCCGCCCCCTCCGCGCCGCCGAGCGCAAGCCCGTAGGTGTAGGGCCGTCCCACACCCACTGCGCGCGCGCCCAGCGCTAGCGCTTTCACCGCATCGGTGCCCGAGCGCACGCCGCTGTCGAACAGCACCGGGGTATCACCCGCCGCCGCCACGACATCTTCGAGCAGGTCGATGGTCGCAATCCCGCCGTTGGCCTGCCGCCCGCCGTGGTTCGAGCAATAGACCGCATCCGCCCCGCAATCGACCGCGCGGCGCGCGTCGTCGGGGTGGCAGATACCCTTGAGGACGATGGGAAGCTTGGTCACAGACTTGAACCACGCCATGTCCTCCCAGGTTAGCACCTGACCGAAGGTCGCCGCCCAGGTGAAGATCGCAGCCTGCATGTCCTCTTCGGGGGGCTTCGCCAGCAGCGAGCGGAACACGGGATCGGTGAAGTAGTTCTGGAGCACTTTGCCGCGCAGCTGCGGGAAGTTCGACGCGTTGAGATCGCGCGGGCGCCAGCCGGTCACCCAGGTGTCGAGCGTCACCACCAGCGCTTTGTACCCCGCCTCCTCGGCACGGCGAATCAGGCTGGTCGCCAACTCGCGGTTCTTCGGCGTGTACAGCTGGAACCATGCGGGCGTGTCGCCGCAGGCGGCCATCACGTCCTCCAGCGGGTCGTTGGCAAGAGTCGAGGCGCAGAACGGCACCCCCGTCATTGCCGAGGCGCGCGCAGCGGCCATATCGCCGCGGCGATCCTGCGACGCCTCGCCGTTGAGGCCGATGGGGGCCATGAACAGCGGGGTCGGATAGCGGTGGCCGAACAGCTCGATCGAGAGGTCGCGCTCCGAGCAGTCGACCATCATCCGCGGCACCATCCCCCAGTGCCCGAAGGCCGCCGAGTTCTGGTCCTGCGTATGCTCGTCCCCGCAGCCGCCCGCGACATAGTTGGTGAGGCTCGGCCCCAGCGCCTCGTGCGCGCGCTTTTCGAGGGTGGCGAAATCGACCGGCCAAGTGGGCAGCACGCCCCTCAGCCCGGCATTGTAGATCTCGTTCTGCATCGCGCCGAAGTAGCTCATGGCCGCGTGTCTCTCCCGTTGTGTTTGAGACCGAACTCAGACCATCGGGTAGTGCAGAGCAAGCGGTTTTTCAGGCGAAGAAGCGTTGCAGCCTCGGCCGGACCTTGAGAAAGCGTACATAAGCCGCCTCAAGCACGCGGAGCACCGTGCGATTGCGCGCGGCAAGACCAAGCGGGCGCAAGAGCGGTATCGCACGCCACATCGCCGCAAAAGCCGCCGCGCCGCTCAGCACCACGCCATTCTCCTCGGCATGGAAGCGGGCCAGCAGGGTGGCGCGGTCGATCGGGCAGGAAGGGTCCGCGCCTTGCGCCACGTCGAGGAAGGTGATGCTCCCTCGCCGGTCGAGCCGCCGCATCAGCGCGATCTCGCGGATGCAGAGCGGGCAAGCGCCGTCGAACCAGACCTTGACTGGCGCTGCCATGCTCAGGGCGCGATCCACAGGCGGATGAACCACGCAACGACGCCCAGCACCGCGACGCTCGCCGCCCAGATACCCGCCATCCACAGCAGCCGCTGCCAAAACGGCGCTTCGGGTTCGCGTTCTGGCGGCGCAAGCATTATCGTTGTCCTATCGCTGCGCTACTTGAGGACATCAGTGATACCCCTCTTCGCCCACCTTGCCGCGGAACACCCAATAGGCCCACACGGTATAGGCGATGATCAGCGGAAGGGTCAGAGCGACGCCGACCAGCATGAATTCCTGACTTCTCTCGGGCGCGGCGGCGTCCCAGATGGTGATCGCGGGCGGCACGACATTGGGCCAGATGGTAACTCCCAGCCCTGCCATCCCGAGGAAGAATAGCGCCAGCGCCAGCCAGAACGGCGCAGAATTGCCTGTCCCCCGGATCGACCGGAGAAGCGCCAGCGCCACCAGCCCGGTGATGATCGGCACCGGCGCGGCAAAGTAAATCTGCGGCGCGGAGAGCCAGTGCGCGGCATATTCGGCATTGAGCGTGATGTTGTAGAGGCTGACTGCTCCCATCAGTACGATCGTGGCAATCGCCGCGCGAAAGGCGACGTAGCGGGCATGGGCTTGCACGCCGCCGTCGAGCTTCCAGATCAGCCAGGTGCTCCCCAGCAGCGCATAGCCGGCGACGGTGCCGATCCCGGTGAGGAAGGTGTAAGGGGTGAGCCAATCCAACCAGTTCCCGGCATAGGCGCGGCCTTCCACTTCGATCCCCTGGAGCAGTGCGCCCAGAATCATCCCCTGAGCCATCGCCGCGACTAGCGAGCCGCCAGAGAACGCCGCGTCCCAGAATTTCTGATGCGCCGGATCGCGCCAGCGATATTCGAACGCCACGCCGCGGAAAACGAGGCCCAGCAGCATCGCGATCATCAGCGGGTAGGTCGCAGGTAGGATCACCGCATAGGCGAGCGGAAAGGCCGCAAACAGCCCTCCCCCGCCGAGCACCAGCCATGTCTCGTTGCCATCCCACACCGGCGCGATCGAGTTCATCGCGCGGTTGCGGCCCTTCCCCACCCGAAAGGTCGGAAAGAGGATGCCGATGCCGAGATCGAAGCCGTCCATTACGACGTAGGCGAATACTGCAAAGGCGATGATGAAGGCCCAGATGACGGTTAGGTCCATCACACCGGCTCCTTATCGGCGGGGGCGGCGGGCTGGGCTTCGGTGGGCAAGGTCTCCTCCCCGCCCGGGTTCTGTGTCGGTCCCGGAGTGATCCCGGCGGTGCGGATCGGGCCGACATCGCCGCGCTTGACCCCGTATTCGCCGGCGTGCGGCGATTTGCCCATCAGCTTGAGGATGTACCACACGCCGATGCCGAAGACCGTGAAGTAGACGAGCACAAAGGCGAGCAACGAAGCCGCCACGGCGGGCGCGGCGAGCGGGCTCGCGGCGTCGGCCGTGCGCAGTACGCCGTAGATCACATAGGGCTGGCGCCCGACTTCGGTGGTGATCCATCCGGCCAGCACAGCCGCGAAGCCTGAAGGCCCCATCAGCACGGCAGCGCGGTGCAGCATGGGCAAATCATACAGCTTGCCCCGCACCCGCCCCCATAGGCTCCACAGCCCGATGCCGAGCATCGCAAAGCCGATGCCGATCATGATGCGGAAGCTCCAGAACAGCATCCCCACTGGCGGTTCCTCGTTATCGGGAATGGTGTCGAGCCCGGCCAGCGGCGCGTTCAGATCATGCTTGAGGATCAGCGAGGACACCTTGGGGATCTCGATCGCATAGCGCACCACCTTCGCCTCGCTATCGGGGATTCCGAACAGGATCAGCGGCGCGCCGTCGGGGTGGCTTTGATAGTGCCCCTCCATCGCCATGACCTTGGCGGGCTGATGTTCGAGGGTGTTGAGCCCATGCATGTCGCCCGCGAATATCTGCAGGGGAGTGACAATCGCCGCCATCCACATCGCCATCGAGAACATGGTGCGGGCATGCGGGTTGGCGCGGTCCTTGAGCAAGTGCCACGCCCCCACCGCGCCGACTACGAAGGCGGTGGTGAGGTAAGCGGCCATCACCGTGTGGACGAGGCGATAGGGGAAACTGGGGTTGAAGATGATCGTCCACCAGCTTGGCCCCGGCATGAACTGGCCGTTTGCGCCGATGAAATACCCCGTCGGTGTATGCATCCAGCTGTTGACCGCCAGGATCCAGAACGCCGAAACAAACGTGCCGAGCGCCACCATCAAGGTCGCGGCGAAGTGCAGCTTCTTGCCGACCTTCTCCATCCCGAACAGCATAACGCCGAGGAAGCCCGCCTCGAGGAAGAAGGCGGTGAGTACCTCATAGGCCATGAGCGGGCCGATCACCGGTCCGGCCCTGTCCGAGAACACCGCCCAGTTGGTGCCGAACTGGTAGGACATGACGATGCCCGAGACCACGCCCATCGCAAAAGCTATCGCGAAGATCTTCAGCCAATACTTGAACAGGTCGAGATAGACGCTCTTGCCCGTCTTCAGCCACAATCCCTCGAGCACGGCGAGGAAGCTCGCCAGCCCGATCGAGAAGGCCGGGAAGAAGAAGTGGAAGCTCACCGTGAAGGCGAACTGGATCCGTGCGAGCAACAGAGCGTCGAGGTTCTCAAACATGGTGCCCAGCTAGGTCCTTGCCAGCGGCGATCAATTGCAATCACCGCACAGATAATACGGTTTGGAACCGAAAGGGTTGCAGCGCGCCTTTCAGGACGGGTGCTGGATGCGCTCTAGACGCCGCTAGGTGGCGGCAGGATCGACCGGGGTTGCCAGCGCTGCGCGGAACCGGCGGCGCACCAGCCACGGCTCGAGCCAGCGGCCGAGCAGATAAAGCGCGGCGAACAGCCCGGCGAGGAAATAGCCCGGCTCGGGCGAGTGACGGCCCTCGTCCTCGTCCTTTTTGTCCTTCTTCTTGTTCGGATCTTCGGGAGCGGGCGCGCCAAGGAACTCGTCGATCGGATTGAGCTTCTTGACCGGCTTGGGCTTGTCATCGTCCTTCTTGTCCTTCTGGGACGCCTCTGCCTTGGCGGCGGCTGCCTCGTAGTCGTTGAGGCTTACCGCTAGCTGGGCGAAGCCCAGGAACAGCAGCGGGGCGAGAAAGCACAGCAGCAGCGCGTGGCTGAAGAGGTCGAAGCGCAGCACCGCGCCTGCGCCGGCTCGCTCGATCCATAGCCGTCCGCGGGTAAAGGTCGCCAACTTGTCCTGTGCGGCGGGGTTGAGCTTGGCATAGGTGAGCGTATTGCCCTCGGCCGCCACAGTCGTGCCGTCCATGCGCAGCAATGGGTCGAGCCGGGCGAAGGCCTCCTCAGGGGCCAGCGCGGGATCGATCGGCACTTCGCCGCGCACCCGCCAGATCATGTCGATATAGGGGAGGCTGAACCCGCGCGAGGTCCGCTCCGGCCGTGAGGTTGCCCCCCACGGCCCCGAAGCTTCGCTCATTCAGCAGGTTCCAGATGGGCCTGAGGTGCGGCCGCCTTCGCACCGAACTTCTTGGCCAGCCAAGCCTTGCCCTCGCGCCAGCCCTCACGGAACGGGAAGACCATCGTCTCGCCGATATGCATCCGGCGCCCGCCCTCCATGCCAAGCACCTCGGCCTCGCCGTCAACGCAGGTGCCGAACATCCGATCCCAGATGATCCAGGTACCCGAATAGTTGCTGCGTGTGCCTTCGTAATCCTGCGAGTGGTGGACGCTGTGATGCTCGGTGGTGTTGAAGAGGAAACGCCACCAGCGCGGTGTGTTGAAGCGCACATTGATGTGCTGGTAGACGCCGACCGTCATCCCGATCGCGCCCGCCAGCAGGAAGGCGCGCGGCAGGAAGTCGAACAATCCGCCGATCCCGAGGCCGATCAGGAACAGCTCGACCGGGTTACCGACCGCGCCCTTTTGGACGTTGAGCTGCGTGATGTAGTGGTGCGGCGCATGGGTCAGCCACAGCGGGTGCCAATTGTGCATCGCGCGGTGCATCCAGTACTGGCCGAAGTCGAAGATCATCGAGATCAGCAGCGCCTGCAACAGCAGCGGCAGGCCGGTGAACCAGCTGAACTTCTCCCAGTCGAAAGCACCCCGGACTGCGCCGAGGATCGCGCCGTCACCGATATAGCTGTCGACCATGCCGATGAAGGTCATGCCCAGCCCGACATAAAAGGCATCGGACACGCCTTCCTTCCATGTCAGCTGCCAGCTCTTGTGGCGCGGATTGACCCATTCGAGCGCCAGCAGCAGCACCGTCCAGCCAAGCCGGATCGCGATCGCGGTCGAAGCGACAGCGAGCCAGTTGGGAGCGTAGTACCAAAAGAGGATCGCCGCGAAGAGCATCGCGGGCTGGAAATACGTGAAGACGAACTGCTTGATCGGCCCGCCTTCCACGCGCGGGATGTTTTCCCAACCGACGGTCACGGGCCCTGTCGCCCCGATGATCCGCTTGCCCACCTGTACTCCGGCCATCGCACACTCCAATCGAAAGGATTGTCCTATCCCCACGTCACAAACAGCCTTGGCAACCTCGCGCGGGCGAGGAAGTGGCCAAATGACGTAGCTTTGCGCGAACCCGTTTTATGATGTTGTTTTTATTGTAAAAACAGTCTTCAATCGGTCATCAGCCGAACGGCGATCGCAGTTGCTGCCGCGCGCGTTTCAACCCCCAGTTTGCGAAACACCTGTTCGAGGTGCTTGTTGACCGTACGCGGGCTTATACCAAGGATTTCGCTGATCGTCCTGTTCGTTTTGCCATAGCTCACCCACAGCAACACTTCGGCCTCGCGCCGGGTCAGGCCGCCCTGCTTACGTAAGGCAATGATCTTGCCGTCCTCGCGCACTTCGGTGACGCGCAGCAGCAGCTCGCCGGGCCGCTCGCTGTCGGCCCGGGCAAGGTCGATCTCCATGCCGCGCAAGCTGACGCGGACCGGTTGGACAGGCTGACTAAGGTCGGCCGCAGCAAGCGCCTCTACTGCATCGCCAAGCCCCTCGGGGAGCGCGCCACGATCGGGCGTCCAGGCCGGGTCGATTTGAACGAACAGCGCCTCGGCCTGCGGCGTGCTCCACACCAGAGCGCCGTCCGCACCCACCTCTGCAAGGCTGCGCCCCGCCAGCCCCAGCGCAAGGCGCGAGCGAAAGGTGGTGCGGGCATTGGAGAGGTGCACCCGGATACGTGCAAGCAGCTCCTCGATGACGATCGGCTTGCGCACGTAGTCGACGCCCCCGGTGCCGAGTGCGGCGACAACGTGATCGGGATCGCCAAGACCCGTGATGAAAATCACCGGGATGTGTGCGGTGGCGGGATTGCGCTTGATCGCCTGCGTGGTCTCGATCCCGCTGAGCCCCGGCATGACCGCGTCCATCAGGATGAGATCGGGCTGCACCTCGCCGAGCAGTTCCAGCGTCGCCTCGCCACTGCGGGCGATGAGCACAGTCATGTCGGCGGCGTCCAGCGTATCGACGAGAAACCGCAGCGATTCCGGGTTGTCGTCGACGACGAGGATGCAATCCCTATGCGGCATCGGCCTGCACCCTCCGGGCAAGGTCGGCGAGCGCCTTCAAGTCGAAATTGTCGAGCGCCTCGCGCATCCGATCGGCAAGCGGAACGGCCTCAGGCGCAAGCGCGGCGATCGCGTCGATCTCGGCCTCGAGCCCGCGCACATGGCCGATCCGCACCAGCCGCTCGATCTCGGCGCAATACGCGGCGGCGCGCATGGCGAGCGCCTGCGGCAGCGGCGCGGGCCCTGCGTCGCGGGGCGCGCGCGGATGGCCGGGCGCACGCATCCATTCAAGCCCCAACTGCGCGGCGATCAGGTCGAGCAGCACCGTAAAGTCGAACGGCTTCATCAGGAAGGTGTCATCGGCCGAGTTCTCGGCCGTGGCGGCGCGCGGTGCCTCGCCCGAGAGCATCACGATCCGCAAGGCCCCGCCGTGGCGGCGGCGCAGGCGCTCTGCGACGTCCCAGCCGGACTCGCTGCCCAGCATCACGTCGCACAGCACAAGATCGGGCTGAACCTGCGCGGAGATCGCCAAACCGCTCTCGCCATCGGTCGCGGTGCGCACCTGAAAGCCGAGCGGTTCGAGCAGGCTGCGCACCATCGCTAGATGAGCGGTATCGTCGTCGATCAGCACCACCCAGCGCTCGCGTCCGAGATAGCCGGTCACCGCACCGGGCGCTGGCGCAGGCTCGGTCGGGGGGCTGAGCGGCTGCGAGAGCATCAGCCGGACGATGAAGCGCGAGCCTTCGCCCAACGCGCTTTCGACGCGGATTTCGCCCCCCATGATGTGCACCAGCGCCCGCGTGATCGCGAGACCAAGGCCCACGCCGGGGCGCTCTGCGGCCGGACCTCCCACCCGCTCGAAGGGTGCGAAGATGCGCACGCTATCTTCCGGCGCGATGCCGATGCCGGTGTCGATCACGGTGAAGGTCGCAAGCTGATTGCGGTAATCCACCTTGAGGGTGACGATGCCGTCGTCGGTGAACTTGATCGCGTTGGTCAGCAGGTTGATGAGCACCTGCCGCAGGCGCTTGGGATCG
>JANNWO010000139.1:0-15937 GCA_031408395.1 Sphingomonadales bacterium
GGCGCTCGCCAGTGCGCCTACCTTTGGGCAGGAACAGGCGAGGGGCGAACAGGGCGAGGCGCGCCGCGAGGCGCAGGCGGGCAACATCATGCGCTCGGGCGAGATCGAGGCGCGCATCCTACCCGCGATGCGCGACGCGGACTATCTCGGCTTTGCGTATGATTCGACCGCCAAGGCCTACCGTCTCAAGTTCATCAAGGACGGCCGCGTGACCTATGTCGACGTCGATGCTCGCACCGGGCGCATCATCGGCCGGTCGCGCTGACGGCTTGCCAATCATGAACGATGAGCGGGGGAAAGCGGGGGCTGCCGCGTCAGCCGGTTGCTTGACGCACGCGCCCCGAAAGCGCACGACCCGCCGCATTGTAACGCTTAGATATGGTGAACCATGCGCATTCTGATCGTCGAAGACGAACCGACCCTCGGCGCGCAGCTCAAGGCGACGCTCGAGCAGCAGGGCTATGCCGTCGACCTCTCTACCGACGGCGAGGACGGGCACTTCATGGGCTCGACCGAGGATTATGACGCGGTGGTGCTTGATCTCGGCCTGCCCGAGATCGATGGACTGACCGTGCTTGGCATGTGGCGGCGCGAGGGGCGCACCTTCCCGGTGCTGGTGCTGACCGCGCGCGACAGCTGGAGCGACAAGGTCGCAGGCCTCGACGCGGGCGCGGACGACTATCTCGCCAAGCCTTTCCAGACCGAGGAACTCATCGCTCGCCTGCGAGCGCTGATCCGCCGCGCCTCGGGGAACACCTCGTCCGAACTGACAGCCGGCGACGTGCGGCTGGACACCCGTTCGGGCCGCGTCACGCTCGACGGCGAGCCGGTCAAGCTCACCGCGCAGGAATACAAGCTGCTCTCCTATCTGATGCACCACAAAGGCAAGGTGGTGAGCCGCACCGAACTGATCGAGCACATCTACGATCAGGATTTCGATCGCGATTCCAACACCATCGAAGTCTTCGTCACCCGCATCCGCAAGAAGCTCGGCGCAGACGTGATTACGACCATCCGTGGCCTCGGTTACAGCCTCGACGACCCCGCCGACGCACCGCGCGCCTGAGGCTGCGGCAGCGGGCGGCGACGCGCCGGCGACTGCGTCTGCGGTCGAAGGGGGCGACGCGCCGCCCGTCGAGGTGATCGCGGAAGATACGGCCAAGCCGCGTGCAAGCCTTGCCCGCCGCATGGGGCTGATCGCGGCGGGGTGGATCTTCGTGCTGTTGCTGGGCGGCGGCATCGCGCTCGAACGCACCCTCACCACGCAGGTCGAAGCCAATTTCGACGAGCAACTCGACTACATTCTTACTGCGATGATCGCGTCGGCCGAGATCGACGCCAGCGGTGAGGTCTATTTCTACCGCACGCTTGGCGACCAGCGCTTCCTCGAGCCCGGGAGCGGGCTCTACTGGCAGATCAGCGGCGGCAATTACGAGCCGTGGCCCTCGCGCAGTCTGTGGGACCGGACGCTGGTGCTGCACGGGACAGAGACCAAGGGCACGCATTTCGACAGCGACGTGCACTTCTACAACTCCGACCAGTTCGCCGGAGAACCGCTCCGCATCGCCGAGCGAACCGTGATCCTGCCCGGGAGCGAGACGCGCTGGAGCTTCGCCGTCGCCAGCGCGACCGAGCAGATGGATACGCAGATCGGGCGGGTGCGGCTGATTCTGATCTGGAGCTTCGCGGTGCTGGGGTTGGGCCTTCTCGTGATGGCGCTGCTCCAGATCCGCTACGGCCTCTCGCCCCTGCGGCGAGTGCGGGCGTCGATCCAGAAGCTTCGTACCACCGGCGCCAACCGCATCACTGATCCGCTCCCGCTGGAAGTGCAGCCGCTCGTCGAGGAGCTTAATGCGTTGCTCGATCATTCCGAACGGCAGGCGGAAGAAGCGCGGCGGCATGCGGGCAATCTCGCACATGCGCTGAAAACGCCGCTTACGGTGCTGACCAATGCCGCGACCGCGCGAGCGCCCGATCTTGGCGACGCGGTGATGCGCGAGACGCGCACCATGCAGCGCCATGTCGACCACCACCTCGCCCGCGCCCGCGCCGTGGGTCGGCGCGCGGTCGGACATGCGCGCACCAACGTGATGGCGAGCGCCGAGGCCGTACGGCGCGCGGTAGAGCGGCTTTATCCCGAAGGCCGCCTCGACATCGCCGGCAGCCGCAGTGCCACGGTCGCGCTGGAACGGCAGGATCTCGACGAACTGCTCGGAAACCTTATCGAGAACGCCGCCAAGTACGGCGGTGGCAGCGTCTTCGTAACCATCGACCCCGACGAGAGCGAGGCATCCCACGATCCTAAGCAATGCCTGATCTGGGTCGAGGACGACGGTACCGGCATCCCCGAAGCCGAGCGCATCCGCATCTTCGATCGTGGCGTCAGGCTCGAT
The DNA here is from genome assembly GCA_031408395.1 of Sphingomonadales bacterium. GTDB lineage: Bacteria > Pseudomonadota > Alphaproteobacteria > Sphingomonadales > Sphingomonadaceae > Erythrobacter. Next base: position 2,394 of record JANNWO010000139.1, read on the forward strand.
ACCGACAAGCCCGGCACTGGCCTGGGCCTTGCGATCGTGCGCGACGTGGCGGAGATCTACGGAGGAAGCGTCACGCTCGGCAGCAGCGAAGACCTCGGCGGGCTTCTGGTCGAGCTACGCCTACCGCGCGCGGATTGAGAGCGGTCCTGCGCGAAGGGTTTTCTCAAGTCCCGCGTTGTATCCGGAAGCGGTTAGGACACCCGTTCGCAACCAGGGCCATCAGCGCGCAAAGATGAATGCCAGCGGCAAGTCTTCCCTGAGCCAGCAAGTCGTCGGCAGCGGCGAGGATGGAGCGTGGGTTGTGCGGCTTGCGGCGCGCGATTCAGACGCTTTACGGGAGGTGATCGCGCTCCATAGCGGGCGGCTCCACCGCATCGCGTGGCGCGTGACCGGCGACGCACAGGAGGCAGAGGATATCGTGCAGGAAGCCATGCTGCGTTTGTGGGATCAGGCGCCCAGGATCGCCGCGCGGCATCCGGTGGGCAGCGAGGGGTCGGGGTTCCGGCTCGGCGCATGGCTGCAGCGGGTGGTGACCAACCTCGCAATTGATCGCCTGCGCCGCACTCGGCGGCTGACCCACGGGGAGATTCCCGAACGCGAGGACGATGCACCGCTCGCCGACGCGGTGTTTGAAGCCCGCGAGGACCGCTCGCTCGCTCGCGCGCTGATCGCCGCGCTTCCCGATCGGCAACGCGCCGCGATCGTGCTCACCTATTACGAGGAGCTGCCCAATGCCCAAGCAGCTGCAGCAATGAACATGAACATTAAGGCCTTCGAATCCCTGCTCCACCGCGCTCGCACAGGCCTGCGGCAGGTCTTCGCAGAACAAGGAGGCGTCGCGTGACAAGCGTGAACGAACTAGGCCGCGGCGGTGATCCGATCGTCCCGGGCAGCCCGCTCGCGCGCGCGCTGGGCAGAGATGCCGTTCCGCCGCTCTCTCCGGGCTTTGCCGACCGGGTGATTGCCGCGGCCGAAGTACGGACCGCACCGCTCCCAGCGCTGCGCCGTCGTCCCAGTCGTTGGTCCGGCTGGAAGGCAGGACGGCGCTTCGCCATCGGCGTTACCGGTGTGTTCGTACTGGCAAGCGCGGCGGCGGCGACCGGCCTGCTCCAGCAGCTTGCGCTTCCGGTGCCCTCGGCCAAAGCGGTGTGGGCGAGCATTGCCGGCACGGCTCAGCCGGCATCCGCCGCTCCGCCCGCGCCGGTGGCTGCCGAGCCTCCGGCGATGCTTGCCAAGGTCGAGATCGACGGCCCGATCGACACGCCCGAGGAGCTTGGCGAAGCCTTCCGCCGGGTCGATGAGGTGCGCCAGGGCCGCCGGGCCGAGCGCGCCCAGATCATCGACCAGCGGATCGCCAGCGAGATCGAACGCCGCCGTGCCGCTGGCCTCAAGGTTCCGACCCCTCAGGAGGAAGTGTGGCTGCGCGAGCGCATCGCCGCCGCTGAGGCGCGCCGCCAGCAAATTGCCGACGAGCGCATCGCCGCGCGGCGCGAGGCCATGCAGCGCAAGGTCGATAGCGGCGAGGCGCTCACCCGCGAAGGCGTCGCCGCGCCGTTGCGCCCACGCCAGACCGGCGTCGAGGGGAGTCCAGATTTCGAGCGGATGAGGCGCATGAGCCCACAGCAACGTCGTGCGGCCTTGCAAGCCATGCCGCCCGAGCAACGCCGCGTTCTGGTGGAGGAATACCGCGCCCGCCGCAGTGGAGCCGCGCCTTCACCCACTCCCTCTGCAAGCCCCTCTACCGCCTCGTCTCCGGTGGAGTGAAGGGCAGGAAAAATCGCCTTGCCCGCGAAGGGTGAGGCGGGTCCCGAACGTTTTCCTCATGTCACCGACGGCAACTGTAACGCAGTCGGAAAGACCCCGCAAATTTCTGATTGCAAAGAGGAATACCGCCATGCTCAAGACCCCCCTGATGCTCGCCTCGCTCACCGCGCTGGCGCTTTCCGTGCCTGCCACCGCGCAGGAACAGACCCGCACTAAGACCTACGAAGGGCCCCGGACGACCGGCACCCAGACCACCACCGTCAACCGCGATACCGGCACCGCGACCCGTGATCGCGAAGTGACCAATCGTACCACCGGTGCCACCGCCACGAGCAGCGCAGTGCGCCAGCGGACCGAGACCGGTTCGACCGTTTCCGTCGTCCAGACGGGTCCGCAGGGCCGCTCGCGCAGTCTCGAAGGCGAACGTACTCGCACCGAGACCGGCTCGACTTTCACCGGCACCGCCACCGATGCGCGCGGTCAGGCCTATGGTCTTTCCGGGAGCCGTAGCCGCGACGGCTTGGGCAATTCCGCAGCCAGCCAGAGCGTCACTAACGGCGCGGGCGAGACGATCGCCTCGCGTGAGCGCATCACCACCCGCAGCGACGGGCAGGTGAACATCACTGTCTCACGGACCCGCGCAGAGGGGCTTACCCGTCCGCCCCGGACGCGCCGCCCGCGCGGCTGACTTTCGCTTGGATTGATGCCGGCAGGCGAGGCGCCCCCCGCTTCGCCTGCCGTGTCAGCCAGCCTGCGCACGCTCGTGGTGGCGGATCACTTCGTCGATGATGAATCGCAGGAACTTCTCGGAAAACTCCGGATCGAGATCGGCCTCTTCCGAGAGCTTGCGCAACCGTGCGATTTGCCGCGCCTCGCGATCCGGGTCGGCGGGGGGTAGCGTCGCTTTGGCCTTGTATTCGCCGACTGCCTGAGTGATCCGGAACCGCTCGGCCAGGATGTGGATCAGCGCGGCATCGATGTTGTCGATGCTCTTGCGGAACGCAACAAGTACGGGATCGGGTGCGTGTGAAGCTTGCGGATCTTGCGCCATAGGGCGCGAAACTAGCAGCAATTCTGCGCTTGCCAAGCACTGCGGGGCCGCCCTAATGCCAGAGCGATATGAGTGCCGAAATCGTCCCTCTCCCGCGCAGTCGGCCGACACTCGATCCGATGCTGTCGCTGACCGCGCTTGGCATGAACTCTGTGAATTCCGTCATTCTTGAGCGGATGCAGAGCGAGATTCCTCTGATCCCGCGCCTTGCCGGGCACCTGATCTCGGGCGGAGGCAAACGGCTGCGTCCGATGCTGACGCTCGCAGGGGCCGAACTGGTCGGTTACAAGGGCACCCGCCACCACAAGCTCGCCGCCGCGGTGGAGTTCATCCACACAGCGACCCTCCTTCACGACGACGTCGTCGACGGCAGTGAACTGCGGCGCGGGAAGGCGGCGGCCAATATCATCTTCGGCAACCCGGCGACCGTGCTGGTCGGCGATTTCCTGTTCAGCCGTGCCTTCGAACTGATGACTGAGGACGGCAGCTTGCGCGTCCTCGCTATCCTGAGCCGGGCTAGTGCGGTTATTGCCGAAGGCGAGGTATCGCAGCTCTCCGCCCAGCGCCAGATCAACACCAGCGAAGAGCAGTACCTCCACATCATCGGCGCCAAGACCGCCGCGCTCTTCGCCGCCGCCAGCCAGATCAGCGCCGTCGTCGCCGAATGTTCGGAGGAGCAGGAGCGCGCGCTCGAGGCTTATGGGCGCAATCTCGGGGTGGCATTCCAGCTCGTCGATGACGCGATCGACTACGACTCTGACGCCGCCGAGATGGGCAAAGACCAAGGCGACGACTTCCGCGAAGGAAAGATGACGCTTCCGGTGATTCTCGCCTATGCCCGCGGTAACGAGGACGAGCGTAAGTTCTGGAAGGATGCGATCATCGGCCACCGCACGTCGGATGATGATCTCGTCCACGCCATCGCCCTGATAGGCAAGCACAACGCGGTCGAGGACACGCGCGAGCGCGCCCGTCACTTCGCCCACCGGGCGATCGACGCGATCTCTATCTTCCCCGATGGTAAGGCGCGCGCTGCGATGGCCGAAGCCGCGCAATTCGCGGTCGCGCGGGGGCATTGAGCAAGCTATCGGCCGGGGCGATGTTCCCCGACCTCCCGATCCACGCTGTCCTGCCCGAAATTCGCGCCGCGCTTGCGGGTCGGGGCGCGTGCGTGCTTATCGCGCCGCCGGGGGCGGGCAAGACAACCGCTGTCGCGCCCGACCTGCTCGGCGAGCCGTGGTGCACCGGGCAAATCATCCTCACCTCGCCGCGCCGGGTTGCAGCCCGCGCCGCGGCCGAGCGCATGGCCGAGGCGTTCGGCGAAGCACCGGGCGAGACGGTCGGCTACATGACCCGCCTCGACAGCAAGATTTCCGCGCGCACCCGAATCCTCGTCGTTACCGAGGCGATCCTCGTAAACCGACTGGTCGAGGACCCGGAGTTGCCTGGCGTCTCGGCCTTGCTGTTCGACGAGGCACACGAGCGCGCGCTCGACAGCGACCTTGGGCTCGCGCTGGCGCTTGAGAGCCGCGCAGTGCTGCGCGAGGACCTGCGCGTGCTGGTCATGTCCGCCACCATCGACGGCGCGCGCTTTGCCCGGCTGCTTGGCGAGGGTGCCGCGATCATCGAAAGCGAAGGGCGCAGCTTTCCCCTCACGATCAAGTGGCTTGGCGGCGATGGCTCGCAGGCCGTCGAGGATCGCGTGGCAGCCGCCGTGCTGACCGCTTGGCACGACGAGACGGGTGACATCCTCGCCTTCCTCCCTGGCGTGCGAGAGATCGAACGGGTGCGCGAGCGGCTCGAACCGCGCCTTGCCGACGTGCCGATCCACGCGCTCCACGGGCAGATCGAGCCTGCCGCCCAGCGCGCCGCAATCCGCCGCGACCCGCAGGGCCGCCGCCGGATCGTGCTGGCAACGGCGATTGCAGAGACCTCGCTGACGCTCGACGGGGTGAGCGTTGTGGTCGATTCCGGCCTTGCGCGGCTCGCCGAGTTCGACCGCGCCGCGGGGACGACACACCTCGTGACGCGGCGCGCCTCGCAGGCCTCGGCCGCACAGCGGGCAGGGCGCGCCGCGCGGCAGGGGCCGGGTGTCGGCTATCGCCTGTGGGAAGAGGCGGGCCACGCGGGTCGCCCCGAATTCGCGCCCGCCGAGATCATGCAAGCCGACCTTGAGCCGCTGCTCCTGCGGCTGGCGAAGTGGGGGACGGCGGACCCCGCGACGCTGCGATGGCTCGACCCGCCGCCCGAAGCATCGGTAGCGGCGGCTCGCACGGCGCTTGAGGCGCTCGGCGCGCTGGAAGCGGGCGGGCGGATCACGCCTTTGGGTGAAGCGATCGCGGCCCTGCCGATGGCGCCCGATCAGGCCGCCGCGGTTCTCCACGGTGCGCGCGCCGGGGTGGGCGAGGATGTGGCAAGGCTGGTGATGCTCTTGCAGGAGCGGGGGCTTGGTGGGCGCGGCGAGGACTTGATGCAACGCCTCGCACGCTGGCGCGGCGACCGCGCGCCGCGCAGCGTTTCGGCTGCACGAATTGCACAAGGCTGGTCCCGGCAAGCGGAGAAGCTCTCTCACGTAATCGCTAAAAGCCCCACTGCCGACGCCGCCGAGGCGCTGGCACTCGCACGGCCTGACTTCGTCGCCCGTCGCCGCGACGCATCCGGCGAGCACTGGCTGAGCGCGGGCGGGCGAGGCTATATTCTCGACCCCGCCTCGGCGCTGGCCCGCGCGGAGTGGATTGTGATCGGCGATGCGCAAGGTCAGGCCAAGGGCGCGCGCATTACCGCCGGGTGCGAGATCGTCCCCGCGCGAGTCCCAGCGCTGTTTGCCGATGAACTGCAGGAACGGGTCACGACCCGCTGGAATGGCGAGAAGGATCGTGTCGAGGCACGGCGTGAGCGGCGGCTCGGCGCGATTGTGCTGGCGAGCGTGCCCGAGCCTTCGCCCGACTCTGCGCTGCTTGTGGATATCCTTGTGGATAAGGCGCTGGAGAAACTGGGGGAACTGCTCCCCGAAGGTTTCATTGCGCGCGCCCGATTTGCACAGGTGGAAGCGCTCTCGCCCGAGGCACTGAATCGCCGAGCGGCGGAGTGGCTCGCGCCGTTGCTCGCCGGGCGACGAGATCTCGACTTGCCGCCGCACCGCTATGCCGAAGCGGCGCTGGGTCTCGTCGACTGGAACGATCGCCAGGCGCTCGGCCGCGCCGCGCCGACGCACTTCACTTCGCCTGCCGGGACGAGCCACCCCATCGACTACGCGGGTGATGACGCGCCTAGCGTCGAGGTGCGGGTGCAGGCCCTTTTCGGGCTCGACACGCAGCCGATGATCGGCGCTACGCCGCTGCTGCTCAAGCTTACCAGTCCAGGGGGGCGTCCGGTCCAAGCGACCCGCGACCTGCCCGGTTTCTGGCGGGGGAGCTGGCGTGATGTGGTGAAGGACATGAAGGGCCGTTACCCTAGGCACCGCTGGCCGGATCAGCCGTGGCTCGAAAAGCCGAGCCTCAAGACTAAAAACGCCTTCAACCGCAGCGATTCGTGATCTAAGGCGACCGGCATGAGCGCACGCATCTACCAGAATCCCAAAACCGCTATGCAGTCCGGGAAGGCGCATACCGACGAATGGGTGCTCGAATTCGAGCAGTCCGAAGCGCGGTTCGCCGATCCGCTGATGGGCTGGACGGGCAGCGGCGACACCCAGTCGCAGGTCAAGCTGACCTTCCCCGACAAGGACGCGGCCAAGGCCTATGCCGAAAAATACGGTATCGCCGCGCGCGTTCTGGCGACGCCGGCGAAGCGGTTGAAGCTTCAAGCCTACGCGGACAACTTCCGCTGAGTTGACGTTTTGCGTCGCCGGCGCCATATGCCCAGCCGGGAGTCGGGTGGACGTTTGCGTCTGCTCACCGAGTCAGGTCCGGAAGGAAGCAGCTCAGGTGGATTGCGGCGGGTCGCCCGGCTCCTTATTCCCCATCTTCGCTATCTTCGCTCGTATTGCGCACCATGACAAATGGCGCTCGAGCGCCTAGCTTGGGCCGCATGAGCGATTCCGATCCCGACCTGCCTGAGAGCGACGACACCGGCCCGAGCGCCGCGGAGTTGGAGGCGGCGGGGCAAAGCGCCCTGTTCGGCGAGCCTGATCCCGCACCGCCACCCGCACCGGCCACCACGCCCAAGCCCGCCCCGGCCCCCGCTCCGGCGGCGAGCAACCAGCCCTACCGCGTGCTTGCACGCAAATATCGTCCGCAGACCTTTTCCGAACTTATCGGGCAGGATGCGATGGTCCGCACGCTGGCCAATGCCATCGCTCGCGACCGGCTGGCCCATGCCTTCCTGATGACCGGCGTGCGAGGCGTCGGCAAGACGTCGACCGCGCGCCTCATCGCCAAGGCGCTGAATTGCGTCGGACCGGACGGGCAGGGTGGCCCCACGATAGATCCTTGCGGCCAGTGCGAGCCGTGCACGGCCATCGCCGAGGGCCGCCACATCGACGTGATCGAGATGGACGCGGCCTCCAACACCGGCATCGACAACATCCGGGAAATCATCGAGCAGGTCCGCTACGCCGCGGTCTCGGCGCGCTACAAGATTTACATCATCGACGAAGTCCACATGCTGTCGAACGCCGCCTTCAATGGCTTGCTCAAGACCCTTGAGGAACCGCCGCCGCACGTCAAATTCCTGTTCGCCACCACCGAAGTCGACAAGCTGCCGGTCACGGTGCTGAGCCGCACCCAGCGCTTCGACCTGCGCCGTATCCCCGCAAGCCTTCTTGCCGATCACTTCGCCAAGGTGTGCCGCCTCGAAGGTATCGAGGCCGAGGCCGAGGCGCTCGCCATTATCGCGAATGCCGCCGAAGGCTCGGTGCGCGACGGGCTCTCGATCCTCGACCAGGCCATCGCCCATGCGGACCTCGACGGCGAGGGCAAGGTTACCGCCGCCCGCGTGCGCGACATGCTCGGCCTTGCCGACAAAAGCGCGCAGCGCCGCCTGCTCGGCCACCTGCTCGAAGGCGATGCCAAGGCGCTGCTCGCCGCGGTCGACGAGCAATATGCCCTCGGCGTCGAGCCGGTCGCGTTGATCCGCGCGCTCATGGATCTCGTGCACCGCGTCACTCTCTCGCAAGTGAGCGGCAGCGAGCCCGACGCGCCCAGTGAGGACGAACGCGCCGCGCTCGCCGACTTTGCGGCGCGGCTGGGGGCAGGCGAACTCCACCGCCTGTGGCAATTGCTGCTCAAGGGCCATGACGAGGTGCGCAGCGGCCCCGATCCGCTGACCTCGCTCCAGATGGCCTTGCTGCGCATCCTTCACGCCGCGCAGATGCCCGATCCGGGCAAGCTGGCAAAACGCATCGAGGAACTGGCCGCGAGCGGTTTTGCCGCCGCGCCTGCGGGCGAGGGCGCTCCCACAGCCGCCCCCGCGCCGACCGCCGCCAGCCCTGCGCAAAGCTGGGCCGCGCTGGTCGATCAGGTCGACGCCTCGGGCCAACTGCGCGTCGCCCAGATCATGCGCGACCGCGTGCGCGTGATCGCCATCGACGCCGAGCGGATCGTCTACGAGCCCGCTGACAAGTTCCCCGATGACCCTGCGCCCGACATTCGCGAGGCGCTGCTCAAGGTAACGGGCAAGCGCTGGATGATCGAGCGGGGCACAGGTGCGGCCCAGCCCAGCTTGCGCGAAGCCGCCGAGGCCGAAGCCGCCGCCGCCGACGCGCGCATCCGCGCCGACCCGCTGGTCAAGGCCGCCTTCGAAGCCTTTCCCGATGCCGAGCTGATCGGCACAGCCCCGCAGCCTGCCGCCGCTGCTGGCGGTGGCTCCAGTCCCCCATGGCATTGATCGCACCGCCGAACATTCCCCCGAACAAGACGTGATGGAGTACCCCCGATGAAGTCGATGGAAGAAATGATGGCCGCAGCCCAACAGGCCGCCGAGACCATTCAGAAGCAGATGAACGAGATGCAGGTGAAGCTCGACTCGATCGAAGTCGAGGGCAATGCCGGAGGCGGCCTCGTGAAAGTTCGCGCCAGCGCCAAGGGCCGCATTCTGGGCGTGGCGATCGACGACAGCCTGATGAACGCGGACGACAAGCAGATCCTCGAAGATCTCGTCGCCGCCGCCTTCAACGACGCCCGCGACCGCGCCGACCGTATCTCGGAGAAGGAGATGCAGTCCATGCAGTCCTCGATGGGCCTCCCGCCGGGGTTCAACCTGCCCGGGTTGGGGTGAGGCTCGTGCGAGAGCACTTCGCTTGCCTTAAGTGCGACGGTCCTCGGCGGCCCTCTATAAAAGCGGCGCCGGGGTTCAACCTGCCCGGGCTGGGGTGAATATGCCGCAACCCTCAGGCTCGTCGCCCCGGACTTGATCCGGGGCTCGGCTTTTCTTCATCCCATCGCGCGCCAATCCAAAGAAAGCCAAGCCCCGTGTCGAGCACGGGGCGACGAGGTTGTGGTCGGTGGTGAGCCGCCACGTCCCCTTCTCGTCACCCCAGCGCAAGCTGGGGCCTAGGGCCTGAAAGGGCAGCGCGTGCCGCCCTAGGTCCCAGCTTGCGCTGGGATGACGGGCAATGTCAGGTTTTTGCGTTCCGCCCGATCATTGTGAATGGCAGGGGATGAAGCAGATGCAGTTGTTGATGGGCCTGCCGCCGGGGTACAATCTGCCCGGGCTGGGGTGAATAAGCCGCAACCTTCAGGCTCGTCTCCCCGGACTTGATCCGGGGCCAGGCTTTTCTTCATCCCATCGCGCGCCAATCCGAAGTAAGCCAAGCCCCGTGTCCAGCACGGGGCGACGCAAGTGGGGGTTCGGTGGTGAGCCGCCATGTCCCCCTTATCGTCACCCCAGCGCAAGCTGGGGTCTAGAGCCTCAAAGTGCAGCCCCTGCCGCCCTAGGTCCCAGCTTGCGCTGGGATGACGAGTAATGTCAGGTTCTGACGTTTTGCCGAACTCTTGTGACTGGCCGGAACTGGATGGGAAGCAGATAGGCGGCTTTTAGCCCGCAGACCTCCGCAGCAGACGTTTTTGAAGTTTCATCGCCGCTATGAACGGCCCCATGTCACAGGGACGTTACCCAGCGCGACGGTTAGCGCGAAAGCAAGTGCCGCCGCCGCCAAAATAAAATTGAAACCTAGGCTCAACCAGTAACCAAACCTGTCACGGCCGTTCCGTTGTGACACGAAGCTGCTCCATTTCCATCCGACCTCACCGTCGCGCAGTTTCGGCCAAGCTCCAAAAAGAGCGAGAAAAACCCAGAAAAGAAGGAAGCCAACAAAGGCCCATTTGGCGGTATCCACATTTGCCTTGTGCGATAGGAATCAAACGTCCGCAATCGGTAACGGTCGCTCCCATGCTTTGGCGTCCGCAACGGGGTCGCTAGCGGAATGTCGGCTTTCTGCCGAATCAACGCGATAGCTGTCCTTCCGGTCTCATAATCGCGCGATCAGGGCTCAACTAAACCCTCAACCACTCGGCCGAAATCTCACCCCGATGCCCCTCCGGCGCCACCGCAGCGCGAAGGGCTTCCAGCAGGGGCGGCAGTCCTTCCGTGAATGCGTAAGGCGGGTTGACGATGAACAGGCCAGCGCCGTTGTAGATGCCGGGCTGGTCGGCATCGTAGAGCCAGTGCTCGACGTTGAGGAACTTCGGGATGCCGAGCCTGCGCAGCTTGTCCTTCCAAACAGCATGCGTGGGCCGTTCCTTCAGCGGATACCAGATCACAGTCACGCCGTGCGCCCATTTGCGATGCGCGGCGGCGAGGGTGGCGGTGATCCGCGCGCGTTCGTCCGTCTGCTCGTAAGGCGGGTCGACCACCACTAGCCCACGCGGGGTGCGGGTCGGCAGCATCGCCAGCCACAGCTCGTAGGCGTCGCGCTCATGCACGGCGGCGGGTGAGCCGCGCATCGCGCCGCGAAGGGCATAGGCGTCCTCGGGGTGCTTTTCGTTGAGGATCAGGACATCCTGCGGGCGCAGAAGCTGCGCCAGAATGCGGGGCGAGCCGGGGTAGAGTTGCGGTTCGGCATCTACATTCACTGCGCGAACAGCGGCGCGGTAGTCGTCCAATAGGGGGCTTGCGTCGGCAAAGGCTCGCAGCACGCCTTGCGCCGCCTCGCCGGTGCGCCCGGCCTCCTCGCCGCCAAGGTCGTAGAGCCCGCAGCCGGCATGGGTGTCGATCAGGGTCAGCGCGCTGTCTTTGCGCTGCAAGGCCCGCACGAGGGCGATCAGCAGGCTGTGCTTGACGACATCGGCGCTGTTGCCGGCATGGAAGGAATGGCGATAGTTCATTGCGCGAGGCCTCTAGCCCGCGTTGGCGATCGCCACCAGAGGCGTAAGACGCGGCGCGGGGCGGCTAGATCACCTTGCGGCCGAACCCGCCCGTCGCGCGGATAGGCGCTATGGGCGTGGGCAGGGGCGCTTGCGGCTCATCCTCATCACCCGCTGCCGCCGCCCGCCGCTCCATATAGCGGGCGAAGGCTTGGTCGGCATCGAAGTCCGATTCGGGTTTGGCCTCCACGAATGTTTTCACGCCAGACGGCTTGGCGGCAGGCGCAGGCTTGCGCTTCCCGCCCCAAAGCCCCCTCCACACATCGCCCAGCGCGCTGCGGAAGGCGCGGAAAAGGCAGAACTGCCCGGCGGCCAGAAGGATCACGCTCGGCAGGTAATAGGGCACTGTTTCCGCGAGATCGGCGGCGGTCGGCGTGTCGGGGCCGTGAAGCAGCGCGGCGCCGCCGTTGAGGGCCAACCCCAAGATGATCCAGGTCGTGGTCCGCATCTGCGCCTCTTCGGTTGCAGCATTCTGTCTAAACCATTGGCGTTAACGCGCCGTATCTTGATCCACAGCTTCTCCCGCCAAAGCCATTGCGGCCTACCGGGACCCTACCCATATTCGCTTTTCAAAGGCGCTCCCCCCTGAACGCCGCCGGACACAGCATCATGACCCAGACCTACCCGCTCCTTCCGCTTCGCGACATAGTTGTCTTCCCCGGCATGGTCGTTCCCCTGTTCGTGGGCCGCGACAAGTCGGTCGCGGCGCTTGAGGCGGCGATGGAAGCCTCCAAGGACATTGTCCTGCTCGCCCAGCTCGATCCGGGCTGCGACGATCCGGAGGGCGATGACCTGTATGACGTCGGCGTGGTCGCGCAGGTGCTCCAGCTGCTGAAGCTGCCCGACGGCACGGTGCGCGTGCTGGTCGAAGGCACGACCCGCGCGCGGCTTTCCGCGCTCGAGGATGTCGGCACCCACCTGCTCGCCGAGGTCGAGGTGACCGAGCCCGAGACTGTCGCGGGCAGCGAGGTCACTGCGCTGATGCGGCAGGTGACCGAGCAGTTCGGCGAATATGTGAAGCTCAACAAGAAGATGGGAGAGGATGCGGGCGCCGATCTTTCCGAGGTCGACGATGCCGGTCAGCTGGCCGACACCATCGCTGCCGCGCTCAGCGCCAAGGTTTCCGACAAGCAGGCCCTGCTGACCGAAAGCGATCCCTTGAAGCGGCTCGAGCTGGTGATGGCCTTCATGGAAGGCGAGCTGTCGGTGCTGCAGGTCGAGCGCCGCATCCGCGGGCGCGTGAAGCGCCAGATGGAGAAGACCCAGCGCGAATATTACCTCAACGAGCAGTTGAAGGCGATCCAGTCGGAACTGGGCGGCGGGGACGACGGCGACGGCAACGAGATCGCCGAGCTGACCGAGAAGATCGAGAAGGCGAAGCTCCCCGTGGAAGCCAAGGCCAAGGCGCTCGCCGAGCTCAAGAAGCTGCGCACGATGCAGCCGATGAGCGCCGAGGCGACCGTGATCCGCAATTATCTCGATGTGCTGCTCGGCCTGCCGTGGGGCAAGAAGTCGAAGCTCAAGAAGGACATCGGCAAGGCGCAGCAGGTCCTCGATGAGGATCACTATGCGCTGGAGAAGGTCAAGGACCGGATCATCGAGTACCTTGCGGTGCAGGCGCGCACCAACAAGCTCAAGGGTCCGATCCTGTGCCTTGTCGGCCCTCCGGGTGTCGGCAAGACCTCGCTGGGCAAGTCGATCGCCAAGGCGACGGGTCGCGAATTCGTGCGCCAGTCGCTGGGCGGCGTGCGCGACGAGGCGGAGATCCGCGGCCACCGGCGCACCTATATCGGCTCGATGCCGGGCAAGATCGTCGCCAACCTGAAGAAGGCGGGGGCCAGCAACCCGCTGTTCCTGCTCGACGAGATCGACAAGCTGGGTCAGGATTTCCGCGGAGATCCGGCCTCGGCGCTGCTGGAAGTGCTCGACCCGGAGCAGAACGCGAAGTTCCAAGATCACTATCTGGAACTCGACCTCGACCTCAGCGACATCATGTTCGTGTGCACCGCCAACAGCCTGAACCTGCCGCAAGCGCTGCTCGACCGGATGGAGATCATCCGGCTCGAGGGCTATACCGAGGAAGAAAAGCTCGAGATTGCCCAGCGCCACCTCGTCGATAAGCAGGTGGAGGCGCACGGCCTTAAGAAGGGCGAGTTCACGCTTGAGGAAGAGGCCCTTCGCGACCTCATCCGCTACTACACCCGCGAGGCCGGGGTGCGGACGCTTGAGCGCGAGATCGCCAAGCTCGCCCGCAAGAGCTTGCGTCAGATCCTAGAAGGCAAGACCAAGAGCGTCACCATCACGCCCGAAAACCTCGGCGACTTCTCCGGCGTGCGCAAGTTCAAGCACGGCGTGTCGGAAGAGGAAGCGCAGGTTGGCGCGGTCACCGGGCTCGCCTGGACTTCCGTGGGCGGCGAGCTCCTCAC
>JANNWO010000140.1:0-1888 GCA_031408395.1 Sphingomonadales bacterium
CTCGCCCGCGCCATCGCGGGTGAGGCGGGCGTGCCGTTCTTCACCATCTCTGGCTCGGACTTCGTCGAGATGTTCGTTGGCGTCGGCGCGAGCCGCGTGCGCGACATGTTCGAACAGGCCAAGAAGAACGCACCGTGCATCGTCTTCATCGATGAAATCGACGCGGTCGGCCGTTCGCGCGGCAATGGCCTCGGCAATTCGAATGACGAGCGCGAGCAGACGCTTAACCAGCTGCTGGTCGAGATGGACGGTTTTGAAGCCAACGAAGGCATCATCATCATCGCTGCGACCACCCGCCCCGACGTGCTCGATCCGGCGCTGCTGCGTCCGGGCCGGTTTGACCGTCAGGTGGTTGTCCCCATCCCCGACATCGACGGGCGCGAGAAGATCCTTGGCGTCCACATGAAGAAGGTGCCGCTGGCTCCCGACGTCAACTCGCGCGTGATCGCGCGCGGCACGCCGGGCTTCTCGGGCGCCGACCTTGCCAACCTCGTCAACGAAGCCGCGCTGCTGGCCGCGCGCCGCAACAAGCGGCTGGTGGCGATGCAGGAATTTGAAGACGCCAAGGACAAGGTCATGATGGGCGCCGAGCGTCGCAGCATGGTGATGACCGACGACGAGAAGAAGATGACCGCCTATCACGAGGCCGGCCATGCGATCGTGTCGGTGCACGAGGTGGCTTCCGATCCGATCCACAAGGCAACCATCATCCCGCGCGGCCGTGCGCTGGGCATGGTGATGCGCCTGCCCGAGCGTGACAGCTACTCTTACCACCGCGACAAGATGCACGCGAACCTGTCGGTCAGCATGGGCGGGCGTGTGGCGGAGGAGATCATCTTCGGCCATGACAAGGTCAGCTCCGGCGCCTCGTCCGACATCCAGTATGCGACGAATTTGGCGCGCAACATGGTCACCCAGTGGGGCATGTCGGACAAGCTTGGCCCCTTGCAGTACGAAGAACAGTCGGAAAGCTACCTCGGCTACGGCGCAGCGCAGCGGACCTTCCGCTCGGGGTCGACCAACGAGTTGATCGACAACGAGATCAAGGGCCTTGTCGAAGGCGCCCACAAGCGCGCAACCGACATCCTCAAGACCAACGAGGATCAACTCCACCTGCTCGCTCAGGCGTTGCTAGAATACGAGACGCTGACCGGCGATGAGATCAACTCGCTGATCGAGAACGGCAAGATCGATCGCACCGATGCCCGGCGCGGTCCGAGCGTTCCGGCGCAGGTGCGCGGCTCGACCATCCCCAAGGCAGGCAAGCGTTTCGGCGCCAAGGGAGCAGGGGGCGACGAGGCACCGCAGGGGGCGTGACGCTTCGAAAAGATCGGTTACAATGAAAGGCGCCGGAAGCAATTCCGGCGCCTTTTTTAAGCGTTAGATTGGGTTAAGCTCACCCGCGCGAAGACTGCCGGCGACGTCTTCGTGATAAGGCGGAAAGGGCAGCACAATGCGATTTAGCATAGCTTGGGCATTGGTCGGCGGAACGCTGGCGGTTACGATTGCACAGGCTGCGCAGGCTGTACCGTCCGGTGCCGCACCCCCTGGCCGTGACGCCTCAGAACGCGCCGATTACGCCGAGGATCAACAGGAATATCGTCATCACGATCTGAGTGCAGAACAGCAGCACGAAAAACCGCCACAAGGCCGAAAAGCGCGTCAGGCCGTAAGCGTAGCGCAGCTGCTTGTAGAGGTGCAGCGGCGCTGCGATGATGAATAGCCCGGCCGCCCAACCCGCGCCCTCAGGCACCGTGCTGAGGATCGACATTGCGATGAAAAGCAATGACATGAAGCTCAGCGAATAGGTGACGAAGACCGCGTGGTCATAGGCCTTGAACTTCCGCCGCCATGCGAACACCAGCCACAGGAACGGGGTCGAGAGCAG
>JANNWO010000141.1:0-7504 GCA_031408395.1 Sphingomonadales bacterium
GACAACCCCAAGGCGCGCGCGAACGTCTGCCTCGATTGCCACTACGGATCATCCAAGCCCGGCCAGTTCGTCACCCATTCGATGATGGCCGCCGGCCACCCGCGCATCTCCTTCGAGCTCGACCTGTTCAGCGCGCTCCAGCAACACCACAATTTCGATGGCGACTATGCCGCGCGCAAGGGCGGTACAAGCTCGGTGCGTGTCTGGGCCGTGGGGCAGGCCGAGGCGGTGCGCCGCTCGACGAGCCTCTTTGCCCAGCCCAAGTTCGCCTACGAAGGCGCGTTCCCGCAGTTCACCTTCCTCGATTGCCATTCCTGCCACCGCCAGATCGCCGACGGGCCGCAGCGCAAGCTCACCTTCGAGACCAATCCCGGACGGCCTATCCCCTTCGGCAACCCGCCCTTCAATGACGAGAACATGATCATGCTGCAGGCGGTCGCGGGCGCGCTGGTGCCGGGCGAGGCGGCAGCGTTCCAGACCGCCGCGCGCAACTTCCACAAGGCGATGGGCCAAGGGCCGGCTGAGGCGCGCACCGCCGCGCAGGCGCTCTCGGCCAAGGCGGGCGCGCTGTCGGATGCGCTGTCGGGCCGCGCTTATGCGGGCGCGGACGCCTTCAAGGTGATCGGCATCATCGCGGGCGAGGCTACAGCTCCGCGCTTCACCGACTACGCCGGATCGGTGCAGGCGGTGATGGCGGTCGACACGCTGCTCAATGCGCTGGTGCGTGAAGGCCGCGTGACGCAGGGCGCGGCCGCCGGCATTCGCGGCGACATCGCGCGGGCCTACAAGGCGGTCGACGAGCCCAACGCCTACCGCCCGGCCGATTTCCGCGCTGCGCTCAAGTCCGCCAGCAGCGCGATCGGCAGGTTGCAATAGCGATGCGGCGGGGGGCCACCACGGGCTGGCTGACGGCAAGCGCGCTAGTGCTCGCGTCCTGCGGGGGCGGGGGCAGCGGCTCGAGCGGCGGCGGGGGCACCCCCACGCCGACCCCGGCGCCTACACCGCCGCCCGCCGGACAGGTCTTCGCCGTTCCCGCGCCTGAGAGCCTCTCGGGCACCGAAGTCGGCACAGTCATCGCGCAGGCCGCCGCCGAGGCCCGCACACGCGGCGGGGCGGCGACCATCGCGGTGACCGACCGGGTCGGCAACGTCCTCGCCGTTTTCGCCATGCCGGGCGCCGCCGCCACCGCGCGCATCCCCGCCGCGCGCGATGGCACCAGCCGCGACGCGCAGGGGCTCACCATCCCCAGCGCAGGCGCAGCGATCGCCAAGGCGATCACCGGCGCATATCTGTCGAGCGGCGGCAATGCCTTTTCCAGCCGCACGGCAAGCTTCATCGTGCAGGAGCATTTCCCGCCCGCGCCGAGCACCGCAGGGTTGGAGAGCGGACCGCTGTTCGGGGTGCAATTCAGTCAGCTGCCCTGCTCCGACCTCTCCGCCCGCGCCAGCGACGGCTTCATTGGCCCGAAACGCTCACCGCTCGGCCTTGCGGCGGATCCGGGGGGCTTCCCGCTCTATAAGAACGGCGTGGTGGTGGGCGGCATTGGCGTGATCGCTGACGGGATCTACGGCTTCGACCCCGATGTGCTCGACCGCGACATCGACTTGGACGAGGCAAGCGCGCTCGCCGGGACGGTCGGCTTCGCTGCGCCCGACGCCGTCCGCGCCAACCGCATCACCGCCGACGGCACATCGCTGCGCTACACCGACACCGAATACAGTCAGATCAGCGCTGTCGCGGGCGCGAGCTTTGCGGGGACGGCGGGCGCGCTGGTGCCGGTGGCGGGCTATTACACCGGCGCCGGCCTGCTGCCGGGCGCGGTATACGGCACCGAGGCGTCCGGCGTGCGCGCCTCGACCTCGGCGGAATTCGCCAATCGCGACGCCTTCGTGCTCAGCAACGGGGCGGGAGTAAACCGCTATCCCGTGCGCGCCGCGACAGACGTGGGCGACGTGGCGAGCCCGCTCACGGCCGCCGAAGCGCGGGCGATCCTCGAGGAAGCCTTCACCGTCATGAGCCGCGCGCGGGCGCAGATTCGCCAGCCGCTCGATAGCCGCGCGCAGGTGACGATCAGCCTCGTCGACACGCGCGGGAGCGTGCTCGGCATCGTGCGCTCGCCCGACGCGCCGATCTTCGGCATCGACGTGAGCCTGCAGAAGGCGCGCACCGCCAATTTCTTCTCCGGCAGGTTCGCCGCCGCCGACCTCAACGCCACCAGCGGAGAAGTGCCGCAGTTCGTCACCCGGACACGGACCTTCCTCGGCGATCCCGCCGCACTGGGAGGCGCGTTCGGGTTCGCCAACAGGTCGATCGGCAACCTCGCCCGCCCCTATTTCCCCGATGGCGAGGTGGGCCAGCCCAACGGGCCTCTGTCGCGCCCGATCGCGCAGTTCAGCCCCTTCTCGACCGGGCTGCAATCCGCGCTGATCGTCGGCAACCTTGCGCAGCATCTCGGCTTCGTGACCGGCGCGAGCGGCACGGACACCCCGCGCGCCTGCACCGGGCTACCGGGGGTGGCAGGCGGCAATTCGCGGCTCGCCAACGGCATCCAGATCTTCCCCGGCGCGGTGCCGGTCTACCGGAACGGCAGCCTTGTGGGCGCGATAGGCGTCTCGGGCGACGGGATCGATCAGGACGACATGATCAGCTTCCTCGGCGTCAACAACGGTGCGTCGCGCGCCGGAGGGGGCCTCGGCAACGCGCCCGCCGCGATCCGCGCCGACCGCATCCTGGTGGCTGTCGGCAGCCGGCAAGTGCGGTTGCGCTATGTGGGTTGCCCCTTCGCGCCGTTCCTCGACACGGCCGCGCAGAACGTGTGCGAGGGGCTGTAGATGAGCCTGCTCCTGCCCGCGCTGCTGCTGCTTCAGGCGAGCCCTCCGCCAGAGGAAGCGCAGCCGCCCGTTGCGCCGCCCGGTGAAGAAGCGCCGCAGGACTGGGAGCAGGACATCCCGCCTGTCGATCCGCAGATTCTCGAGGGCCGGGATCGCCCCGGTTACACCGCGCCGCTCCCGGACAAGATCGAGCAGCGCAACGAAGGCGCCATCCGCGCGCCGCCTCCGCAAGCCTTCCCGACCGATCAGATCCCCATACCCGACCGCTGGCGGCTCATCCAGAGCCTCGGTCTCGTCAAGGAGAACCTGTTCGATCCCTACAACCAGAACACCTTGAAGGGCGACCGCCCGATCGACCGGGCGAAGGTGCCGTGGCTGCCGATCAAGGAAGACGACTGGTTCTTCGTCGCCAACCTGATCAGCGACAGCGTGTACGAACCGCGCACCTTCCCCATCCCGGTCGGCGTCCAGACCACGCAGGACCCGGACCGCAACGACGTGTTCGGCAATGACTTCAGTCAGGTCTTCAGCCAGACCTTCATCGCCGGTTTCGCGCTGCTGAAAGGATCGACCACCTTCAAGCCGCCGAGCATCGAATACCGCGTCACGCTCGCCTACAACGTCAATTATGTCGATGTGCCCGAACGCCGCGTGCTGTTCGTGGAGCCCTCGCGGACCTCTCAGCGGCTCGACCATTTCCTCGGGGTGCAGGAAGCCTTCGTCGATTACCACTTCGGCCAGTTCGACAATGATCGCTTCGACTTCATCTCGATCCGCGCCGGCATCCAGCCCTTCCAGTCGGACTTCCGCGGCTTCCTGTTCAACGATCAGCAACTGGGCGTGCGCCTGTTCGGATCGCGCGACAACAACCGCTTCCAGTTCAATCTGGGCGCCTTCTGGCGGCTGGAGAAGGATACCAACTCGGGCCTCAATTCGGTAGTCCAGCGCCCCCGCGACGATTTGGTGTTCGTCGCCAACCTCTACCGGCAGGACTTCCTGATCCCGGCGCTGACCAGCCAGATCACCGCGGTCTACAACCGGAACCGCGAGGGTAACGACATCGAGATCGACGACAACGGCTTCCCGGTGCGACCCGCCTTGCTTGGGACGCTGCGGGGCCGTGACTACGATGTCGTCTATCTCGGCTACAACCTCGACGGGCGTATTGGGCGGGTGAACCTCACCGGGAGCTTTTACTGGGCGCTGGGCGAGGACCGGAACAGCTTCTTCACCGACCGCCCGGCCGACATCAACGCGCAGTTCGCGGCGGTGGAGGCGAGCTACGACCGCGACTGGATGCGCTTCCGCCTGTCCGCAGCCTATGCCAGCGGGGATTCCGATCCTTACGACAACCGCGAAACCGGCTTCGACGCGATCTTCGAGAACCCGGTGTTTGCGGGCGCGGACACCTCCTACTGGATCCGCCAGACCATCCCGTTTGCGGGCGGCGGGCGCGCGATCAGCATCAATGGACGCAACGGCATCCTTAATTCGCTGCGCTCCTCCAAGGAGCAAGGGCAGTCGAATTTCAACAACCCCGGCCTGATCCTGATCGGCACTGGCGCGGATTTTGACCTCACGCCGCAGTTTCGCCTGTCGGCCAATGCCAACCACCTGTGGTTCGAGGACACCTCGACATTGCAGGTGCTCAGGAACGAGGGTTCGATCCCCAGGGACATCGGCTTCGACCTGTCGGCCTCGGCGATCTGGCGGCCCCATGCCAACCAGAACATCGTGTTCCGCCTCTCTGCCGCGACGCTGCTGGCAGGTGACGGCTTCCGTGACCTGTTCACCGCGCGCGGCGGCGGGCGTGAGTTCGTCTCCATCCTCGCCAACGTGGTGCTGACCTACTGATGCGTATGATCGCCCAAACCCTCACCCGTCACCTTGCGCTGCTGGCCGCGGCAATGATCCTTGCAGTGACGCTGTTCGCAGGGTCGCCGATGGCGTCGGACAAGGAAAAGCCGGTCAAACGCGATTACAGCGCCGTCTTCGCCCCGCCGGCGCCGCAGCGGCAATCGGTGGCGGAGATGAATGCCAAGTCCGAAGGCTGCAACACTTGCCACGTCAAGACCGACGCGCCGACCATGCACGTCTCGCCCGCAGTGCGGTTGGGCTGCACCGACTGCCACGGCGGCAACGCGGCGGTGCGCGGCAATTCGGAGCTTGCGCACGACGACCCCGACTATGTCGCCGCGCGCGACACTGCCCATGTGCTGCCCAAGTACCCCAAGTCCTGGCACTTCCCGTCTTCCGCGAACCCGCAGCGCTCCTACGCGCTGCTCAATCAGGAATCGCCCGAGTTCGTGAAGTTCGTCAACCCGTCGGATTACCGCGTGGCGCGCGATGCCTGCGGGGCGTGCCACGTCCAGTCGATCGAGGCGGCGGAACGCTCGATCATGGCGACAGGCGCGATGCTGTGGGGCGGGGCGAGCTACAATAACGGCATCCTGCCCTTCAAGAACTACCTGCTGGGCGAGGCCTACACCCGCGACGGCTTGCCAGCGAAGCTGACTTCGCCCGGCACCGGACCGGGCGGCGCGCTGTCGGAAGATCAGGTCGCGCGCGGGGTGCTTGCCGAGATGTATCCGCTGCCGACCTGGCAGGTGATCCCGCCGGGCGACGTGTTCCGCGTGTTCGAACGCGGCGGGCGCACCATAGGCTCGCAGTTCCCGGAGATCGGCCTGCCCAGTCCGAGCGGCGCGATCCAGCGGCTGGAAGAACCCGGCAGGCCCGACTTGAAGCAGTCGAACCGCGGCCCCGGCACCGGCTTGCGCGTGGCGATCCCGGCGCTCAACATCCACAAGACCCGCCTCAACGATCCCTTCACGTGGTTCATGGGTACCAACGACCAGCCGGGCGACTACCGCCATTCGGGCTGCGCGAGCTGCCACGTGGTCTACGCCAATGACCGCGAACCGCGCCACTCGCTGATCTATGCGCAATACGGCCGCGACGGGCAGACGATCACTGCCGACCCGACGATTGCGCAAAAGATCGAGCACGCTGCGGGCTACGGCGAAAAGAAGGGCGCGAAGGCCGGGGGCCACGGCGCGGTGAAAGAGCCGGGGCACGTTGAAGAAGACGGCCATGATCATGCCAAGGATGACGGCGCGCTCAAAACTGCCGACGGACAGGTGAAGGAGAAGGGCCACCCCCTCCAGCACGTCTTCACCCGAGCCATCCCGACCAGCCAGTGCATGAACTGCCACTTGCACCAGCCCAACATCTTCCTGAACTCGTTCCTCGGCTACACCATGTGGGACTACGAATCCGATGCGCCCGCGATGTGGCCCAAGCAGCAGAAATACCCGACCGCAGAGGAAATCCGCACCGCCAACGAGCGTAACCCGGAGGGCGCCGCGCCCAAGGGCAATTGGTCCGACCTCGACTTCCTGCGCAACGTCTACGACTTGAACCCGACGCTCAAGGACACCCAGTTCGCCGACTACCACGGCCACGGCTGGAACTTCCGCGCGATCTTCAAGCGCGACCGTGAGGGCAACCTGCTCGATAAGGACGGCGCCATCGTCGACAACGACGATCCGGAAAAGTGGCGCAAGAAGGGCGAGGGCAAGTTCGTCGAACCCGGCACCAACCCGGGCAAGGCGGTGCACCTCATGGACATCCACGCCGAGATCGGGATGCAATGCGCCGATTGCCACTTCGAGCAGGACAGCCACGGCAACGGACTGATCTACGGGGAAGTCGCCAACGCCATCGAGATCACCTGCAAGGACTGTCACGGCACCGCCGATGCCAATCCCACGCTGCGCACCAGCGGGCCGGCAGCTCCGCCCGAAGGCCATGACCTCAGCCTGCTGCGCAACCCCGATGGCAAGCGCCGCTTCGAATGGATGGAAGGCGCGGATGGCAGGCGAAAACTTGTCCAGCGTTCGATTGTTGACCCCAAGCTCGAATGGACGATGAGCCTCGTCAAGGATTCGGTTGATCCGGCCACGCCCGAGTTCAACGCCAAGGCCGCGCGCGCGAAACTCGTCAGCAGCTACGGGGCGGAGACCGGCAATTTCGAATTCGGCACCGGCATCGCCGAGCCCGACCGCGCGCACCGCGAGCCGGAGATGGCATGCTTCACCTGCCACCTTTCATGGACCACCAGCTGCGGCGGGTGTCACCTGCCGATCGAGGCCAACTGGAAGACCAAGAGCCATAAATACGAAGGGGGCGAGACCCGCAACTTTGCGACCTACAACCCGCAGGTCGCGCGCGACGAGATGTTCCAGCTCGGCAAAGGAATGACCACCAAGGGCGGCCAGGTAACCCCGGTGCGATCGTCCTCGGCGCTGATCCTGTCGTCGACCAACATCAACCGCGAGCGCATCTATGTGCAGCAGCCGCCGATCTCCTCGATCGGCTTCTCCTCGCAAGCCTTCGCGCCGCACTTCCCGCATACGGTGCGCAAGACCGAGACCAAGACCTGCACCGATTGCCACCTGTCGGCCAAGGACGACAACAACGCGATCATGGCGCAGCTTTTCTTGATGGGGACGAACTACGTCAACTTTGTGGGGCTGAACGCATGGACCGGTCTCGAAGGCGGCTTCCAGGCCACGCGTGTGACCGAATATGACGAGCCGCAGGCGGTGATCGGGTCCTACCTCCAACGCTATGCCTACCCCGATTACTGGAAGCTCCATGTCGACCAGAACGGG
>JANNWO010000142.1:0-8244 GCA_031408395.1 Sphingomonadales bacterium
ACCCCCTCTAGGCCCCGTTTAGACCCCCGTCAGAAGCACGTGGAGCCGGTGTTTCACGTGAAACATTGTCCAGTCGGCATCTTCGCAAGCCGAACCGATCAGAGCTTTGCGTGGCCCCCGGTCGACCCGAAGCCGCCCTCGCCTCGTTCGGTCGCGCCAAGTTCCGCCACCTCGTCCCACGACGCCTGCAACACTGGCGCCAGCACGAGCTGCGCCACGCGGTCGCCGCGGGCGATGGCGAAGGGCTCGTCGCCGAGGTTGATCAGGATCACCTTCAGCTCGCCTCGATAATCAGAATCGATCGTGCCGGGGGTGTTGGGGACGGTGATGCCGTGCTTCAGCGCAAGGCCCGAGCGCGGGCGGACCTGAATCTCGAAGCCGTGGGGGATCGCCAGTGCGAGGCCGGTTGCCACCGCGTGGCGCGCGCCGGGAGCAATCGTCACGTCCTCTGCGCTCACCACGTCCATCCCTGCCGCGCCGCTGGTGGTGTAAGCGGGGAGCGGTAGGCCCGTGCCGTGAGGCAAGCGCTTCACCTCAACGCGAACACTCATTCCGCAGCTTCCGCGTGCAGCGCCGCCGCGATCCGCTCGACCAGCGCCATCGCGACCGCCGCCTTGGGCATGTCGTCGAGCACCTCGATGCCTTGGCTATCGATGATGGTGACGCGGTTGCGATCACCACCCATCACGTCGCCCGACACGTCGTTGGCGACGATCCAGTCAGCACCCTTGCGCTTACGCTTGGCCTTGGCGTGTTCGAGCATGTTGTCGGTCTCGGCGGCAAAGCCAATCACCAGTTCGGGCCGGCGCGGGGCGGCGGCGACATTGGTGAGGATGTCGGGGTTCTCGGTCAGCATCAGCGCCGGCGGGGCGTCGCCGCGCTTCTTGATCTTGGCCGCGCGGTATTCCTTGGGCCGCCAGTCGGCGACCGCGGCGACCATCACCGCGACATCGGCGGGGAGCGCGCGTTTGACTGCATCGGCCATATCGCGGGCGCTTTCGACGTCGATGCGGCTCACGCCCGCGGGAGTCTTGAGCGCCACCGGCCCTGCCACCAGTGTCACCCGTGCGCCCATTGCGGCAGCGGCGGCGGCGATGGCAAAGCCCTGCTTCCCGCTCGACCGGTTGGCGATGTAGCGCACTGGGTCAATCGCTTCCCAGGTCGGCCCGGCCGTAACGAGCACGTGGCGACCGGCGAGCGGGCGATTTGCGATCGGCACCCCGAAATCTTCGCCTTCGGGCACTTCGCCGAGATCGGCCTCGATCTCCTCTGGCACCTCGGGCGCCTGCCTTTCGGGCGCCAAGCGGCGCGGGTCGATGACATGGTTGATCGCGGCCTGATCCATCGGCGGAGCGGCAGCGGCGGCGCCCTTCTTGGCGAGCAGCGGCCCACCGAGATCGGGCGCGAAGTCGGGCGCGGGCTCTTCCTCGTCCAGCGGGAAATCTTCCTCGACTGGCTCGGGCAAGTCCTCGTATTCCGCTTCGATTTCCTCGTGAGTGCGCTTGGCGGTCGAGCGCGGGATGATCCGCGAGAAGAAGCCGCTGAAGCCGCCCTCGGGCGCGGCGGCGGCACTGTCGTCCTCCTCCTCGGGCTCAAGCGCCTCGACAGAGATGGGCGACGGAGCGGCAAGCTGCGCCGGGGGCGCGGCAATGAGCGTCTGCGGCTCGGGGACTTCGAGCCCAAGGAACTGGGCGATGGAGCGCCAGATCGCCTCGGGCTCGGGCAGGCGGCCATAGCCGAACTCGCCGCAGGCCATCGGGCCCTTGTCGGGATCGAGCAAGGTGACGCCCGCAGCCTTGAGCAGCCCGATGTTGCGCCGGGTCGCCTCGTGCTCCCACATCCGCACGTTCATCGCCGGGACCGCCATCACCGGCTTGTCGGTAGCGAGAATCAGCGTGGTGGCCAGATCGTCGGCGATGCCGGCCGCCATCTTGGCGAGCAGATCCGCGGTCGCCGGGCAGACCACCACCAGATCGGCCTCGCGGCTCAGCTGGATATGGCCCATCTCCGCCTCGTTCTTGAGGTCGAAAAGATTGGTGTAGACCTGATTCTCGCTCAGCGCGGCGAGCGACATCGGGGTGACGAACTGCTGCCCGCCCTTGGTGAGCACGCAGGTCACCTCGCCCCCGCCCTTGCGGATCAGGCGCACGAGTTCGCAGGCCTTGTAGGCCGCAATGCCCCCACCCACGACCAGCAGGATGCGTGGGCCCCTGCCCTGTGCCGCGCCCGCGGCCGCCTCCTCAACGCTCATTTCGCTATCGCCTCTCGCGCCTCGCTCCGGAGTGTCAGACATAATGCAAGCCACAGCCTTCGCAAAGTTTGGTTAAGTTTGCCTTGCGACGCCGCGCCACAGTTCAAAAAGCGCGCGCGGGGCGAAGGCAAAGCCGATTCCGTAGGCCGGAAGGGCAAGCTGCACCCAGTAGAAGTTCTCCGGCCGCGCGAACAGCGCGATCATGCTGAACAGCCCCGCAAACCACAGCAGCGCGAACAGCCCGAACCGCCCGCCCACGCCAATCCAGCCGATCAGCGGCAGGATTGCAAGCGGGGCGGCGATGCTGACCGGCAGGTAGGCAAGCCCGGTCAGCCGCCGCAGGGCCATCAGCGGCAGGCCGTAGCCCGCCATCGCGTCCCACCCTTGCGAGACAGGATCGCCCGGCAGGCGCCCGGCCTCGACTGCGAGGTAGTGCAGCCACATGCTTCCCGCGAAGACAGCGATCAGTCCGGCCACCCCCGCCGCCTCGCGCCAGCGCTTGTCGGCAAGGGCGAAGACCAGCCACAGCAGCACGAAGGGCAGCGACAGCTCGCGCACCGCCAGCGCCATGCCGGTCGCAATCAGTGCGGGCCACCAGCGATCCTCGCGGTAGATCAGCAGCGCGAGCGTCAGCCACAGCCCGGCCCACAGTTCATGGATGAGCCCGCCGAGCGGCACGAGCACCGCCGCGCCGCCGAGCACCAGCAGAAACACCGCGCCCAATCGCTCGGGCATCGACACCAGCGAGGCAAGGCGCATCTGGAGCGCCGCGATACAAGCGGCGACCAGCCCCATCTCGAAATAACGCACGCCCCCGACGCCGATCAGCCCTTGCAGCCAGGCGAGCGCCGGCTGGCGCACCGCGACGAACGGTTTGGTCGGGTATCTGCTGTGCCGCTGCTCGTCCATCGCCGCCGGGTAATAGGCCTCGCCTCCCGCCACGCGCTCGGCGATGCGGCTGTAGAGTGCGAGGTCACCCTTGCCCTTGGCTGGCTTGCCAGCGGTGGTTGCGGTGATCGGATTGGTAGCACGCTCGGCGCGTTCGACCGGCGCGGTCGCTACAGAGCCCCACGCCATCGCCGCAGCAAGCACAGCCAGCACCAGCGCAGCCGCCCAGCGCGGCAGGTGCGGTAGCGGGCGGCCAAGCGCTTCCCATCGGCCCAAGATCGAAGCGCCAGACGGGCTAGGCATCGGCACCGCCGCCGACCCTTCGCGCCAGTTGGATGATCGCTCCCGGCGCAAATGCAAAGCCGACAAAGTAGGCCGGAAGCGCCAGTTGCACCCAGTAGAAGTTCTCGGGCCGGGCAAACAGCGCGGTCATGGTGAACAGCCCGGCAAACCACAGGACGGCAAACAGCCCCAGCCGTCCGCCCAGCCCCGCCCAGCCCAGCAATGGCAGGATTGCCAGCGGGGCCGCCAGACCCGTGGGGAGCAACGACAAGGCCGTCAGCCGTGCCATCACCATCAATGGCAAGGTATAGCCGTTCATGGCGTTCCACCCTTCCGAAGCGATGTCGGTCGGGAGCCGTGCGGCTTCAACCGCGAGGTAATGCACCGCCATGCCGCCCGCAAACACCGCCATCAGCGCGGCCACACCCGCAGACTCGCGCCAGCGCCGACCGACCAGCGCGAAGGCCAGCCACAGGAGCACGAAGGGCACGGCCAGCTCCCGCACCGCCAGCGCGCATCCCGCGACGATCAAGGCGGGCCACCAGCGTTCGGGGCGGTAGAGCAGCAGCGCAAGGCTCAGCAGCACGCCCGCCAAGGCTTCGTGATAGAGCCCTGCAAAGGGTGCGGCGATCGTTGCTCCGCCCAGCGCCAGCATGGCAAAGGCTCCGACGCGCTCGGGCAGCGTCGTCGTCCTACCGATCACCCCGGCAAGACCCAGCACGCAGGCCAGCAGCAGCGCCATCTCCAGGTATCGTACGCCCGCCGGGCTGATCAGGAGATGCAGCCAAGCAAGCGTTGGCAAGCGCACCGTGACGAATGGGCTGGTGGGGTATCCGCTGCGGCGCTGTTCGTCGGTTGCTGCGGCGTAATAGCCTTCACCAGATGCCACCCTTGCGGAGATGCGCTCATAGAGCGCCAGATCGCCCCTTTGATCGATCGCGGCACCCTCGATTGTCGTTGTCGGGCCGCTACGCGCACGCTCGAGGCGATCGATTGCCCCAGTCGAGGCGACGCTCCACGCCATCACGGCAATCGTCAGGACGAGCAAGGCGGCGGCCGCCCAGCGCGGCAGGCGTGCCAGCGGGCGGCCAAGCGCCTCCCATTGGTCGAGGATCGAAGTGCCGGTCGCCCCCCGGCCGACCGCTGCCGTCATCCGATCCAGCCAGCCGCCA
Organism: Sphingomonadales bacterium; assembly: GCA_031408395.1. GTDB lineage: Bacteria > Pseudomonadota > Alphaproteobacteria > Sphingomonadales > Sphingomonadaceae > Erythrobacter. Next base: position 4,594 of record JANNWO010000142.1, read on the forward strand.
TCGCGCCCCACGCCGCGCCCGCGCCCGCGAGCGATGCGACGAGGTAGCCAATCCGGCTCGGCCCTTCGCGCCGCTCGATGATCAGCGGAATGTGGGGGAGCGGCGGGGCTTCGGGGGCGCCGCCCTTGGGCGGAAACATCTCCTCGACCCGGCGGATCAGGCCGGGCAGGCGAAACAGCATCTCGGTGTCCTGCTTCAAGCGGTCGGCGAGCGCCGCCTCCGGCCCAAGCTCGTCGCGGATCCACTCGCGCACATAGGGCGCCGCGGTGTCCCACATGTTGATGTCGGGATTGAGCTGGGTGGCGATGCCTTCGACCATCACCATCGTCTTTTGCAGCAGCAAGAGATGCGGCTGGGTCTGCATGTCGAAATCGCGGGTGATGGCGAACAGCCCGTCGAGCATTTGGCCGACGCTCAATTCCTTCACCGGCTTGCCGCGCATCGGCTCGCCCACCGCCCGCAGCGCGGTCGCAAATTCGCCGACCGAGTGGTAGCTGGGCACATATTGCGCCTCGAAATGGATCTCAGCGACGCGCTGGTAGTTGCCCGTCGTCAGCCCGTAGAGAATCTCGGCGAGCCATTGCCGCGCGCGGCGGTCGATGCGGCCCATGATCCCGAAATCGATCGCGACGATGGTGCCGTCGTCCTCCACGAACAGGTTGCCCTGGTGCATATCGGCATGGAAGAACCCGGCGCTGATCGCTTGGGTGAGGAAGCTGATCACCAGCTTATCCGAGATCGCCGCAAGGTCATGGCCGCGTGCGCGCAGTTCGTCGACGCGGCTGATCTTGATGCCGTCGACCCACTCGATCGTCATCACCCGCCCATTGGTGCGATCCCAGTCGATGCCGGGGATGCGGTAGCCGGGCACACCCGCCATCTGTTCGGCGAGCTCGCTGGCCGAGGCGGCTTCGCGGCGCAGGTCCAGCTCCGAATTGGTCCAGCGCTTGAAGTTGGCGATGGTGAGGCGCGGGCGCAGGCGGCTTGCCTCCCCGCCCATCGCCTCGACATGCGCCGCCGCCCATTCATAGGTCTGGATGTCGCGCGCGAACTTCTCGCGGATGCCCGGCCGCAGCACCTTGACCGCGACATTGCGGCCGTCGGTGGTCACCGCCTTGTGGACCTGCGCAATCGAGGCCGCGCCGACCGGCTCGGGATCGATTGCGGCGTAGAGGTTGTCGAGCGGCTGGCCGAAGCTCGCTTCGATCGCCGCGCGGATCTGCGCGAAGGGCACCGGCGGGAGCGAGTCCTGAAGGCTCAGCAGGTTGTTCGCCGCTTCGTCGCCCACCAGATCGGGGCGGGTGGCGAGGCTCTGCCCGAGCTTGATCGCGGCAGGGCCGATCGCACGGAAGGCGCCCGAATAATCGCGCGGGCCGTTCTTGCCAGTCAACGTCAATAACCGTGCAAGCCGGACGAGACGGCGCAACGCGGCAGGCGCGTTGGGATCATTCTCGATCCCTACCAGCGCGCGGCGGCGGGCAAGTGTGATGCCCCACCGCGTGAGGCGGATGATGTGCGTGGCTGAACTCGTCACGCGATCAGATCTTCCACCCCGAGTGGATCGCCACCAGCCCGCCCATGATCGGCTCGACCTTGGTGTTCGCAAAGCCTGCAGCGCGGATCATTTGCTCAAAAACAGGCATCGGCGCAAACTTGCGGATCGATTCGGCGAGGTAGCGATAGGATTCCGCGTCGCCTGCGATCATCTGGCCCATGCGCGGCAGCAGGTGTTCGGAATAGATGTCGTAGGCTTCCTTCAGCCCCGACCACTCGACGGTCGAGAACTCGAGGCAGAAGAACCGCCCGCCGGGCCGCAACACGCGCAGCGCCTCTGCAAGAGCGCGGTCGATGTGGGTGACGTTGCGGATGCCGAAGGCGATCGTGTAGGCATCGAAGCTGCTGCTGGCGAAGCTCACGCTTTCTGCATTCTGGCAGGTGAAGACGAGGCTGCCGTCCTCTTCGCCCGAGCCCCGTTCCAGCGCGCGCTCGGCGCCGACGTCGAGCATGTCCTGATTGATGTCGGCGACCGTGATGTGCGCGCCGCGTGCTGCCATGCGGAAGGCGATGTCGCCGGTGCCGCCCGCCATATCGAGGATCTGCTCGCCGGCTTGCGGTTTGACGCGCTTGACGAAGCGGTCCTTCCACAAGCGATGCAGCCCGCCCGACATAGCGTCGTTCATCACGTCGTACTTGCGCGCGACACTGGAGAAGACTTCGCCGACCTTGCGGGTCTTTTCCTGAGGGGTGACCTGGGTGTAGCCGAAGGAGACGGTTTCATCGGTGGTTTCGCTCATGCGGCGTTCCCTAGAGGGAATTGCCCCTCACGCAAAGGGTGATACAGGGCATCCGATGTGCGAAGTTTGCAATGCCTGAGCTGCCCGAAGTCGAGACGACAGTCCGGGGGCTGGCGAAGTTCCTCGAAGGCGAGCGCGTCACCCGCGTGACGCTGAACCGCCCCAACCTGCGCCGCCCCTTCCCGGCTGATCTGGTGCAGGTGATGACCGGCGCCGTCATCACCGCCCTCTCGCGCCGGGCCAAGTACGGCCTGATGCATCTGGATCGCGGTGCGACGATGATCTTCCACCTCGGCATGAGCGGGCGCTGGCGGATCGACCCGGAAACCCCCGACACCCACGACCACCTGCTGCTGGAGACCGCAGCGCACCGTTTTGCCCTGTGCGACCCGCGGCGCTTCGGCTCGGTCGATCTGATGGCGACCGAGGCGCTGGAGGCTTGGCCGCAATTCGCCGCGCTCGGGCCGGAGCCGCTCGGGCCGGGTCTGACGCCGGCGCATCTCAAGGCGGCGCTCAGGGGCAAGGTGCTTTCGATCAAGCTGGCACTGCTCGACCAGCGGATCGTCGCGGGCCTCGGCAATATTTATGTCTGCGAGGCGCTGTGGCGCGCCGGGATCCGGCCGACCAAGCAGGCCGGCAAGGTCACCGGGCCGCAGCTCGCCAGGCTCGTGCCCGCAATCGTCGCGGTGCTCGAAGCCTCGATCCGCGATGGCGGGTCAAGCTTGCGCGACTATGCCCGGCCCGACGGCGAGCTAGGATACTTCGCAAGCTCCTTCGACGTCTATGGACGCGGCGGCGAGCCCTGCCGCCGCAACGATGGCGGCGCGATCCAGCGCATCGCGCAAGGCGGCCGCAGCACCTGGTTCTGCCCCGTGTGCCAGAAGTAGGGGAGAATCGTTGACCTTCGCGGTAGTTCTGACTATGCGCGCTGCTTTCCGGCGGTTGGACCATGCGTCCGCTCGCCCATTTTCGAGCAAACCGTCACCAATTTCCCGCCACCAATCTTGGTCGTTCCAAGCGGCCTGAAGCAAACGCGAGACAGACAGAAATTATGGCCAACACGCCGCAAGCCAAGAAGCGCATCCGTCGCAACACTGCTCGTGCCGAAATCAACGGCGCGCGCATCAGCCGCATCCGCAGCTTCATCAAGAAGGTCGAAGCGGCCTGCGAAGCTGGCGACAAGGAAGCGGCCGCCACGGCGCTCAAGGCGGCACAGCCGGAAATGGCCCGCGGTGTGGCCCGCGGCGTGCTCCACAAGAACACCGTGGCACGCAAGATGTCGCGCCTGACGCGCCGGGTTTCGACTCTCTGATCCGATTCGAATCAAACCTGGCTTAATAATTCAGGTTTGACCGGC
>JANNWO010000143.1:0-15404 GCA_031408395.1 Sphingomonadales bacterium
GGAAACCCGCGCCGAAGGCCACGTCCAGAAGGCCGAAGGCAAGATCGACAAGGCCAAGGGTTCAATCAAGGGCGCGCTTGGCGACCATATCTGACCGCAAAGTCGTATGGGACGTCACCGCGTCTTTTGGGAAGGCCGCCCAGTCCCAGGGGCGGCCTTCTTCGTTTCAGGCGGACTTCTGCGCGCGCGCGCGTAGCCCGCTGATCGTCGCGCCGCTTGCCGCGATGCGTTCGAGGTCGGTGAGGGCGTGGATCAGGCGGATCCCGGGGCGCGCCTTGGCTTCGGCGAGCGCGGCGATGAACTGGTCGGTCGTTTCCACCCGCGCGCTCCACGCGCCGTAAGCCTCGGCCAGCTTGGCAAAGTCGGGATTGGCGAGCGCCGTGGCCGAAACGCGGCCCGGATATTCGCGCTCCTGATGCATCCGGATCGTGCCGTAGGCGCCGTTGTCGACCACCACCACGATGAGGTTCGCGCCAGCTTGCGCGGCAGTGGCGAGTTCCTGCCCGTTCATCAGGAAGTCCCCGTCGCCCGCGACCGCGACCACGGTGCGATCCGGAAAGCGCAAGCTCGCGGCGACCGCTGCGGGCACGCCGTAACCCATCGCGCCGCAGGTGGGCGCAAGCTGGCCGGGATAGGCCTCGTAGCGCCAGTAGCGGTGCCACCAGCCTGCAAAATTGCCCGCGCCGTTGCAGATGATCGTATCGGCAGGAAGCGCCTCGCGCATTGCCGCAACGCACAGTCCCAGGTCGATTGCCGCACCAGTCGCCTGCGGCGTTGCCCATTCCAGCCACTCCGCATTCGCTTCCGCGCCCGCGTCGAAAGGAATGATCGCCTCGTCCTCCCACAGCGCCGCGCATTCGGCGAATTCGTCCACCGCGCAACACAGCGCGAGGTCGGTGCGGTAGACGCGGCCCAGCTCTTCGGGATCGGGATGGATGTGGACCAGCAGTTGGCCGGGATGCTCGAGTGTCGGGACCGTGTAGCCGTCCGTTGTCGCCTCGCCCAACCTTGCGCCGACCGCGATGATGAGGTCGGCGCTGCGGACCCGTTCAAGAAGCTTGGGGTTGGGGCCGTAGCCGAGGTTCCCGGCATAGACCGGCGAGGCAGGCGCAATTGCATCCTGTCGGCGGAAGGCGGTCGCCACGGGGAGCCCGATTTTCTCGGCCCATTGCTGGAAATATTCGCGCGCCTTGGCGTTCCAGCCTGCGCCGCCGATGATCGCGATCGGGCTCGCAGCGTCGGCGATCAGATCGAACAGCGCGTTCATCGCGGCGGGGCACACGGCCTGAGCGGGACGCACGGCAAATGGGCGCGGGGCGAGCGCGGCGGAGACCTGTTCCACCAGCATATCCTCGGGCAGGGCGAGCACTACCGGACCGGGGCGTCCGCTGATCGCTACGGAATAGGCGCGGGCGATGTATTCGGGGATACGCGCCGGATCGTCGATACGCGCCGCCCACTTGCAGATGGGCGAAAAGAACGCGGTGAAATCGACCTCCTGAAAGCCCTCGCGGCCCTGCATTTCGCGCGCCACATCGCCGACGAACAGGATCATCGGCTGCGAATCCTGATGCGCCACGTGCACGCCGATGCTGGCATTGGTCGCGCCCGGCCCGCGGGTGACGAAGGCGATGCCGGGGCGGCCCGATCCTGCGGCGTTCATCGCACCATCGGCGCAGGCCATGAAGGCCACGCCGCCTTCTTGCCGGCAGGTGACAACGTCGATCTCGGGCCGTTCGGGCAGGGCATCTAGCACGGCGAGGAAGCTTTCGCCGGGCACGGTGAAGATCCGCTCGCAGCCTTGCGCGGCAAGGCAATCGACCAGCAGGGCGGCCGCGCTCCGCGTGGCATCCGGGCGGGTGGAATCAGGCATTTGCTAAGCTCCCGTCATCTTGTGGCTCGCCTCTACAGCCGGGGGCCGAGCGGTGCAAACCGGGCCGTCGCGCACCTTGGCCTTTCCACAGGCCGACACGGCTTGTCCCATGCTGCGACACGCTGGTCGCAAGCCTGTTCCAATAGTTAAGAAAGTCTTAAAGCTGACTCTCCTGCCAACGGAGATTCGCGAAAATGCGTCGCAGCCTGGTTCTCACTGACGAGACCGCCCGCCACTGGTTCCGGGTGAGCTTGCCGCCGCATGTGAAGCGCGATCTCATCTCGATCCCGGCCGAGGCGCTGTGGCGCTTGACTGTCGCAGACGTGCGCGGCGTCGCCAGCACCTATGTCGCGCTGACGCTGGCGATCTTCGCCTTCATCATCTGATTTTCTAGGCGGCCGCCTCAGGCTCACGCAGGTCTTCGATGGCGTGGAGCTTGCGGGCGAGCTGCGCCGATAGCAGGCACAGCACCAGGCTGAACAACAGCTGCTCTTCAAGCGGGATGCCGAAATAGCCGAGCACGCTTGCTACCCCTGCGCCCACCACCATGAACACCGATGAGACGAAGTTGTTGGCCGCTACCGAGCGCGAGGCTTCCGACTTGTCGACCCGGGTGGTTAGGAAGGCGTAGAGCGGCACCACGAACATGCCGCCCGCCACCGCGATCAGCAGCAGGTTTGCAATCAGCGCCAGCGCGAGCGGATGGGTGAGGAACTCCGCAATGCCGAACAATTCGCCTTGCTGCGGCACGAGGTTCCAGCTGCGGCAGAGCAAGTAGAAGGTGATGAGGAGCCCCCCCAGCACCAGCACCGAACGCGCCGAATAGCGCGCCGAGATGTCGCCTTTCAGCAGCGTGTTGATCGAAACCGATCCGATTGCGATCCCGGCTGAAAATGCGACCAGCATCACGGCGGCGACCTGTTTGTCGGCCAACAGCACGTTCTTGGCGAGCGGGATGAACTGCACCGACAAAATCGCCGCGATCGCCCAGAAATAGCTGATCGCCAGCACCGCATAGCGCAGCTCCAGATTGCCCATCGAGAACGCGATCAGGTCCCTGGATGCGCGGATCGGGTTCCAGTCGACCTTGGTCGCGGTCCCCTTTTCGGGCGGGGCGGCAGGCACCCAGCGGCACACGATATAGCCCACCAACGCTACGGCGATGATCGCGACGATGCTGTCCGTGATGTGCATCGCTCCGCCGAGGATCATGCCCATAAGGATCGCCACATAAGTGCCCGCCTCGACCAAGCCGGTGCCTGCCAGCACTTCGTCCTTTTCGAGGTGTTGCGGCAGGATCGCGTATTTGATCGGGCCAAAGAAGGTGGAGTGCATCCCCATCGCAAACAGCGCGACGAACATCAGCGGGATCGCGACGGTCTCGACCTGCATGCCTTGTGCGGCGAGCAGCAGCCCGGCCGCGCCAACGCTCATGATGATGATCTCGGCAAACTTGATCCAGCGGATGATCACCGCCTTGTCGCGCATGTCCGCAAGCTGGCCCGATGTGGCCGAGAACAGCACGAACGGCAGCACGAACACCGCCGTGGCGACGCCGCTGATCAGCGTTTCCATCTCGGGCGAATCGTAGACCGAGTAGACCACGAAAAGCACCATCGCGTTCTTGTAGAGGTTGTCGTTGAGCGCGTTGAGGAGCTGGGTGAGGAACAGCGGCAAAAAGCGCCGCTTGCGCATCAGATCGGTCGATGTGGTCATGCGATGGTTACGCTGGCGCTTCCCTGTGAGTTACCCGCGACATAGCGCGGGGTGGAACATACACAAGAGGCGCTGCGCTCGCGCCGCCTGTGGGGATGGATGCCGAGGGGGGTTTTGCGCGGGCCATTCCGGCGCTAGACCGTCCCCAGCCATGCAGAGCTTGCCCAATATCCTCACCCTTTCGCGCATCTTCGCAGTGCCGCTGCTGGCGTTCTTCCTGTGGTGGCCGGAGTGGCGGCTGGGCTATCTGATCGGCTTTGTGCTCTATTGCATCATCGCGCTGACCGATTTTCTCGACGGCTATCTGGCGCGCGCGCAGGGCACGGTCTCGAAGCTCGGCATCTTCCTCGATCCGATCGCCGACAAGATCATGGTTGCCGCGGTGATACTCGTGCTGACCGCGCAAGGGTATCTGCGCGGGCCTTACGCGGGCGATGTCCACGTGATCGCGGGACTCGTTATCCTGATGCGCGAGATCGCGGTGTCGGGCCTGCGCGAATTTCTCGGCGGTGCGCAGATCTCGATCCCGGTCTCGAAGCTCGCCAAGTGGAAGACCACCTTCCAGCTCGTGTCTTTGGGCGCGCTGATCCTCGGCGGCGCGGTGCACGGCGCGCCGTGCCAGTCGGTGGGCCAGGGCTGCGGCACCATCGCGCAGAGCTGGGTGCACCTTGTCGGCCTTGTCTCGCTGTGGACGGCGGCGGTGCTGACCTGCGTGACCGGCTGGGACTACCTGCGGGTCGGCCTCAAGCATATGGATTAATGCTGTAGATTAGGACTGGCGCGACCGCGCCGCTTCAGGTTACACCATCCCTTATGGGATTGCAGGAACTGCCCGAACCGGGGCCTTATATCCGCTCGCTCGCGGATCATTCACGCCAGCTCCAGCGCGAAGCGCGCGCCGCGCTCGAGCAGGGTGACTTTGCCCGCGCCACCGCGCTGCTCGGCGATGCGGAGCTGCTCGCCGATGATGTCCATCACCTCGTGACCGATATGGAGCGGCTGGAGATCGGTGGACTGATGACGCTCACCGCTTACGATGTCAGGGAAGCGGAGCTGCCTGTGCCCGCCCCTCCGCAGACGCGCCTCGCGCTGCAATCGCGCCGCCTGCGCATGGCAATCGGCACCAGCCTCCTGATGACCCTCGTACTGACCGAGTGGTGAGGCGGGCTTCGGCTTGAGCCGGCCGGGCTCTCGACTCGCATCAAAGCCCGCGCGGACAAACTAAGGGCGAGGGCCCGTTTTTGCCATGATCAACACACTGACTGCCGGTGGCCCTCGCATCGGATGTGGCTAAAGTTGCAAATTCATAGCTTTGCACCCGGTCTTTAGAAAAGGCGGGGGGCCACAAATTAGACACATTGTTTAAACATATTGCCAACACAGAAAGCTCCGCAGGCTTGCTGAATGGATCGACCTTTATCTCCTCGCTTGCTCGGGTCTGATAAATACTGCGAAGGTCTTTTGGGCCGATCATCCACACGATAGTTGAAAGGATGAGGGCATGACTACCAGATCAGGTTTCAGAGCGCTTTTCTGGAGCGCCGCCAGCGCGGCCGCTCTTTTCGTCTTCCCTGTAACGGCTCGGGCCGACAGCGATGGCGACGTTCTCGTGGTCCGATCGGGCACCGCAATGGAGCAGTGGCGGCAAAAGACGACCGCAGAGCTCAACCGCTTGCTGATGGTAGAGCCAGCATATTCGACGACGGAGAATGCGATCGTCCAGATCTCATTCACGCTCGGCGAGGACGGGATGGCGGCAAACCCCCAATTCTACAATCGCGATGGCTCTCAGTCCGAGCGCATGGCGGCCCAGCGGGCGATAGAAAGGCTCGCCAATCTCGCCGAGGTTCCGGTCACCAGCTCTGACCAGCCGCGGTTCCTCGCCAACATCATCTTCGCCAGCGACGCGCGCACTCTCGCCAGATTGCAGCGCCGACTCGAAAAGATGGAAACCGTCCGGCTTGCATCCGAGAACCCGCGGGACCGCTATATCGCGCTCGGATACTGAGCCTCATGCTAGCGGGTTGATGGCAAAGGCCCTGCAAGCCGTTTCCGCCTGCCTCAAAACGGCGGGAACCTCCAGCGCCGTGCCCTCGCGCTGCGGAAGCGATGTGGTGCGACGCTGGAGCAACGGAATCCTGCAACACTTCGGCATTCCCGGTAACTGGCAGCGCTAGCCCGCCCGCAGTTCCTCCGCCAGCAGCAGGAAATCCGCCTCTCGCGGCGAGTTCTTCCTCCACGCCAGCGCGATCTCGCGCTTGGCGGTGGGGCTGTCCACGGGCCGCGCGACGACTTGCGTTCCGGCGAGGATGCCTGCCTTCAGCGCCATTTCGGGCAGCATGGTGAGGCCAAGGTCGTTGTCGACCAGTTGCACCAGCGTGTGCAGGCTCGTGCCGATCATCGCCGCGCTCGCGCGCAGTTCGGCGCGGTTGCAGGCGGCCAGAGCATGGTCGCGCAGGCAGTGTCCGTCCTCGAGCAGCAGCAGCCGCCCCTGATCGATCGTCTCGGGCTTGATGCTGGCCGGGGGATCGCGCGGATCGTCCTTGGGAAAGGCGATGAACAGGCGGTCCTCGGCGATATGCGCGATCGCCGCGTCGCCGGTGTCGAAGGGCAGGGCCAGCAGCACACAATCGACCCGCCCGTGGGAGAGGGATTCGAGCGCGTCGTGGGTCGTCTCCTCGCGCAGCATCAGCTTCAAGTCGGGCCGCTCGCGCTTCAGGCGCGGCAACATTCGGGGCAGCATGAAGGGGGCGATGGTGGGGATGACGCTCATCCGCAACTCGCCCGACAGCGGCTTGCCCGAGGCCTGCACAAGATCGGCAAGCTCCTCGGCTTCGCGCAGCAGCCGGTTGGCCTTGGCCACCACCTGTTCGCCCAGCGCAGTAAAGCGCACCACCCGGCGCGAGCGTTCGACCAGCGTTACGCCGAGCAGGGATTCAAGCTCGCGGATGCCCGCCGACAGCGTCGATTGCGACACGAAGCTGGCATCGGCCGCGCGGCCGAAATGGCCGTGCTCATGCAGCGCGACGAGGTATTGGAGCTGCTTGATGGTGGGGAGGTAGGTGGACACGCCCGGGGCCGCTATTCCGCCACCAGCGCGTCCGGTTCCCCGTCCGCTTCAAGCTCAGCCTCGGGCTCGGCCTCCACCTCAGCCTCCACCTCAGGCTCCGCCTCCGGCTCGACCACATCGTCGATATGGGTCATCTTGAGCTTGCCGTTATACACCGCGAAGGCGAGCTTGCCCTCGACCAGATCGAGCGCGTCCTTGCCGAACACCTCGTAGCGCCAGCCCTGCAGCACCGGCAGATCGCGGGCGCCGGCTGCCAGCGCCTCCATCTCGTCGGCGCGGGTGAGGAGGCGGGGGGCGACGTCGATCTCGCGGGCGCGGATCTTGAGCAGAAGCTTGAGCAGGTCGGCCACCAGCGCGCCCTCACGGCCCAGCGGCGCGCCCTGCTTGACCTTCTCGGGCATTTCGCTCTTGGGCAGCGGCTCGGCATCGGCCAGCACCTTCATCAGCCGCTTGCCGATGTCATTGTCCTTCCACGCTGCAGAAAGCCCGCGCACCTTGGCGAGATCGGCTTGGGCTTTGGGCGGATGCGAAGCCACGTCGGCCAGCGTCTCGTCACGCATGATCCGCCCGCGCGGGATGTTCTTGTGCTGCGCCTCGGTCTCGCGCCACGCGGCGAGCGCCTTCATCCGGCCCAGAACCTGCGGATTGCGCCCCGACTGGCGGATGCGCTTCCACGCTGCGCTCGGATCGGTGATGTAGTTCGACGGGTCGGCGAGCTTTTCCATCTCGGCATCGAGCCACCCGCCGCGCCCGGTCTTGATCAGCTTTTTCAGGATGCGCGGGAAGATCCCGGCAAGGTGCGTCACGTCGCCGATCGCGTATTCGATCTGGCGCTCGCTGAGCGGGCGGCGGCTCCAGTCGGTGAAGCGCGCGCCCTTGTCGATGGTGAGGCCGATCCACGTCTCGACGAGGTTGGCATAGCCGATCTGTTCGGACTGGCTGATCGCCATCATCGCGATCTGGGTATCGAAGATGGGGTGCGGAGTCTTGCCGGTGAGGTTGACGATGATCTCGACGTCCTGCGAGCCGGCGTGGAAGATCTTGAGCACGTCCTCGTTCTCGCACATCAGGTCGAGCAGCGGGGTGAGGTCGATGCCGTCGGCCATCGGGTCGATCGCGGCGGCTTCTTCGGAGTTGGCGATCTGCACCAGGCACAGTTCGGGCCAATAGGTGTTCTCGCGCATGAACTCGGTGTCGACTGCGACGAAGTCTGTCTTGGCGAGGCGGGTGCAGAGGTCGGAGAGGGCCTCGGTGGTGGTGATCAGCGGATGGATTTTCATGTCATCTTTTCGCGGTTAGCGGGCGGAGTGCCGCCCTCGGGTTTGAACCCAGTCGGCCTCGTGCGGGGCGAGGCTTCCCATTCAGCGCGTCGGCGACGGCCGCCGCGCGAGCGCGCCCTAGCGTGATAGCCTCTCCAAGGACAAGAGTTTAGAGGGACCGAGATTAAGTCCACATCTTGCAGTCAACGCCCGAACAGCCTTCCGAAGAAGCCCTTTGTAGCCGGCGGGTCGCTTGGCGGATCAGTTTCGCCGCCTGTGGTCTCGAGGCGGCTGCGCAAGGCGCGACCGCTGACGCCGTCTTGCGTCGTGATCGGGGCCTGTGCGGGAGGGGTTGGGGCGGGAGGGGTTGCGGGGCGATCCGGCATCAGCGCCCGGGCTTCTTCCGCCGACACCACCGGCGCGTCGAAGAACGGGAAATCCTCGTTGCTGCCGACCAGCACCGCCATCGGCTTCGGCAGCGCGCCCGCCGCAATCGCGCTGCGAACCGCGAGGTGCAGGAGGATCGCGCTGGTGCAGGCGGCCAGCAGATAGGCGTCGCCCGCGGCAGTATCGCTGTCGCGATCTCGCGCAGCTGTCGTCACCGCGCCGTATAGCGCCGAGAGCCCCTCGACCGCGATCGCGTTGTCGATCACGGCAAAGCATCCCTGCCACGCGGAGCCATAAGCTGAATATCCGGCGAGGATGTCCTCCCGGCTGGCGGCGGAGAAGGCGATCTCGGCGAGGTCGGCGAAGTAATTGGTCTCGATATGGGGCGCGAGGTGCCCGGCTGCGTCGGGTTCGAGCCCGACATGGCCCGGCCAGCTGAAATCAATGCCCAGCGCGGCTATTGCGTTGCCGCCTGCGTCTTCGCCGGCGATGGTCGCGGCCACCGCGTCCCAGCCGTTGAGTGTCAGCGCGTGCGGATCGGCCCCCAGCGCGATGTCGACGATGGGCAGTCCGTTATCTGCAATCGCTCGCAAGCCCTGCCGCACCAGCGCCAGCGCTGCCTCGGCCTCGCCCTCGCGCAGCATCGCCTCAAGGCGCTTGCGAAAGCCGCTTTGTTCTTCTGCGTCGGCAAATGCTCGCTGCATGGTAACCTCCCCCCTTCGTATCCCTTACAGCCATAGCACAGCCGGCTTGCGAAGTGTTTACCATCCTGCGCGCGCGCAAAGCACACGCATCTGGGCAAGCCCCCACTGGATTTACGCAGGCACCTCGCCTAGAGGCGCGCCTTCGCTTGTCCTCGAAGCTTCGGAATATTCGGCAAATGCACCCCTATCGCACGCACACCTGCGCCCAGCTTTCTTCGGATCATGTCGGCGAGACCGTCCGCCTGTCGGGCTGGGTCCACCGCAAGCGCGATTTTGGCGGGTTGCTGTTCGTCGATCTGCGCGATCATTACGGCATCACCCAGATCGTCGCCGATGCGGATTCGTCGGCGTTGGCGGTGCTCGATCGGTTGCGGGTGGAATCGGTCGTCACCATCGAGGGCGAGGTCAAGGCACGCTCGGCAGAGACGGTGAACCCGCGCCTTGCCACCGGCGCTGTCGAGGTGTTTGCGCGCGCCATCACGGTGCTCAGCACCGCCGAAGAACTGCCGCTGCCGGTTGCCGATGAACATCCTTACCCCGAGGACGTGCGGCTGAAGTACCGCTTCCTCGATCTGCGGCGCGAGACGCTGCACAAGAACATCATGACCCGCGTGGCGGTGATCGCCGATATGCGGCAACGCATGGGCGCGGTGGGCTTCAACGAGTTTTCGACCCCGATCCTCACGGCATCCAGCCCCGAAGGCGCGCGCGACTTCCTCGTGCCGAGCCGCATCCATGCGGGCAAGTTCTACGCGCTCCCGCAGGCGCCGCAGCAGTACAAGCAGCTACTGATGGTGGCGGGCTTCGACCGCTATTTCCAGATCGCACCGTGTTTCCGCGACGAAGACCCACGCGCCGACCGCCTGCCGGGCGAGTTCTACCAGCTTGACCTCGAAATGAGCTTCGTGACGCAGGAAGAAGTCTGGGAGACGATGGAGCCCGTCATTCAGGGCACTTTCGCGGCCTTCGCGGGTGACAAGACTGTCACGCCCGCCGGTGAATTCCCGCGCATTCCGTATGACGAGGCGATCCTCAAGTACGGCAGCGACAAGCCCGACCTGCGCAACCCGCTGATCATCAGCGATGTGTCGACGCATTTCACGCAAAGCGGCTTTGGCCTGTTCGAAAAGATCGTCGGCGGCGGCGGTGTGGTGCGCGTCATCCCCGCGCCCGGCACCCACGAAAAGAGCCGCAAGTTCTTCGACGACATGAACGACTGGGCGCGCAAGGAAGGCTATGCGGGCCTCGGCTATGTCACCCGCAAGGGCGGCGAGTTTGGCGGCCCGATCGCCAAGAACCACGGGCCCGAGCGCATGGCCGAACTTTACGCCGAGCTTGGCCTTGGCGAGAACGACGGGCTGTTCTTTGCCGCGGGCAAGGCAGCCGACGCCGCCAAACTTGCAGGGGCAGCGCGCATCCGCGTGGGCGAGGAACTGGGCCTCATCGACGAGAACGCCTTTGCGCTCGCCTGGATCGTCGACTTCCCCTTTTACGAGTGGAACGAGGACGAGAAGAAGGTCGACTTCAGCCACAACCCCTTCTCCATGCCGCAGGGCGGGATCGAGGCGCTGGAAGGGCAGGACCCGCTGACCATCAAGGCGTACCAATACGATCTGGTGTGCAACGGCTACGAAATCGCGAGCGGCTCGATCCGCAACCACAAGCCCGAGACGATGGTCAAGGCCTTCGAGGTCACCGGCCTGACGAAGGCGGATGTCGAGGAACGCTTCGGCGGAATGTACCGCGCCTTCCAGTACGGCGCGCCGCCGCACGGGGGCATGGCCGCGGGCGTTGACCGGGTCATCATGCTTTTGTGCGGCGCCAAGAACCTGCGCGAAATCTCGCTGTTCCCGATGAACCAGCGCGCCGAGGACTTGCTGATGGGCGCGCCGAGCCCGGCCGAGCCGCGCTCGCTTCGCGAACTCCACATGCGCGTGGTCGAGCCGCCGGTGAAGCCGGTCGGCTAAGCGCGGCCGGCCGGGGCCGGTCTAGCGGCGGGGAATGTTCCGGGCGATTTCGGCCACGTGCCGCAGGTCGCTGCCGCAGCAGCCTCCGAACACGTTCAGCCAGGGCAGACGCTCGGCCAGCGCACGGTATTGACCGGCCAGTTCATGCGGGTCGCCCGCATCCAGTTCGGGCGATTCATCGAGCTCGGCATGGCTGAGACGTGACGCGTTGGCGCGCAGCCCTCGGACGCGCCTTGTCCAGCCCGCCGCTTCGTCCAGCGCGCCCCCGAAGTGGTCGGGATGAGCGCAATTGACCATGAAATAGGCCGCTGCCGCGCCGCTGTCTGCATCGACTTGCATGATTGCTTCGGCCAGCGGTTGGCCATCGGGCAGGCGCCCATCGGTCTCGACCGTGAACGACACGACCGCCGGAAGCCCAAACTCCTGCGCGGCGGTCACGAACCCGGTCGCCTCGCTCGCCTGATTGAAGGTCAGCGCGGTGACCATGTCGATTTCGGTCGCCGCCAGCCAGCCGAGTTGTTCGGTGAAATAGGCATGGGCGTCGTCGGCGGCAATCTGCCGGTCCGGCTGGTAGGCATCGCCCCGCGGCCCGATAACGGCATTTAGCACCACCGGCTGGCGGTTGGGAGCCGCGGCGCGCAATTCGGCGATGAAGGCGATGGTCTGCGCGTTGGCGATGCGCAGCTGATCGGGTGTCTGGCCAAGATCGGCAGCCCAATGGCGGTGCGCTTTCCAGGTCTGGGAATCGAGGATGAAGCCCGCATCGATCTCGTCTGCCAGCGCCAGAAATCCGCGCAGATATTCGGTCAGCGCTGCCTTTCCCCGGGCGTCGTCCAGCAGGGTGTGAGCGGCGAATTCGCGAATTTCGATCCCCCGGTTGAAGATCAGATCGGTTTCCAGACCACCATCGGTGAGGAACGTCCCGCCCGATAGCTGCGGCAGATTTGTGCGGTATCGCGCCATGTTTCCCACCCTTGGTGCGGACCCGGCGGCATACATAACATCCTCGTGCGCAGCATGACATGGTCGAAATTGGTTATAATCCGCCCGCTGCCCTAACGACAACGTCATGTCGGCAGCGGTTTGCGTAGGGCGGTGTCATCCCCACTTGCCAGCGCCCGCGCCCTTCTTTAGGGCAGGCGCCAGATTTACCTAACCCCAGTTTCAAGAGGGAATACCATGAGCGATACTGCCGACCGGGTGGCCAAGATTGTCGTCGAACATCTCGGCGTTGAAGCCGACAAGGTCACTCAGGATGCGAGCTTCATCGACGATCTGGGCGCTGACAGCCTCGACATCGTCGAACTGGTGATGGCCTTCGAAGAGGAATTCGGTGTCGAAATCCCCGACGATGCGGCCGAGAAGATCACCACCGTCGGTGACGCCACCAAGTACATCGAAGAGCACAAGGGCTAAGACCCGAGGGCAACGCCCGGTGTCCGCGCTTGCCATGCGCCTGTCCTTTGCGGACAGGGTGGGGCGTTCCTCAGGCAGCATAATTGCCGGGGCGCGGATCAGGGCCTAGACAGGCTTAGCCCTTCGGAGGGTTGGGCCTGTTCTTATATCGGAGCCAAGCTCCTTTCTGGAGAACGCGAATGCGCCGTGTGGTTGTTACCGGCCTCGGTCTTGTCACCCCGCTGGGGGCTGACGTTGAGACAGCGTGGGCGAACCTGATCGCAGGGGAAAGCGGGGCGGGGCAGATCACCCGCTTCGATGCCTCGAACCAGAAGTGCACGATCGCCTGCGAGGTCAAGCCCAAGGACCACCCCTGGGGCTTCGATCCCGACAAGCGCGTCGATCACAAGGTCCAGCGCCAGGTCGATCCTTTCATCATCTACGGCATCGATGCCGCCGGACAGGCGCTGGAAGACGCCGGCCTCACCGACATGACCCAGGCCGAAAAGGAGCGCACTGGCTGCTCGATCGGTTCGGGCATCGGCGGGTTGCCGGGCATCGAGCTTGAGAGCGTCAACCTTCACGAACGTGGCCCGGGCCGCGTCTCGCCGCACTTCGTGCACGGGCGGCTCATCAACCTCATTACCGGACAGGTGCAGATCAAGTACGGCTTCATGGGCCCGAACCACGCGGTGGTAACGGCGTGCTCCACCGGCGCGCACTCGATCGGTGATGCAGCGCGGATGATCATGGCCGACGATGCCGACGTGATGCTGGCAGGCGGGGCCGAGGGCACCATCAACCCGCTCGGCATTGCCGGCTTCGCGCAGGCACGCGCGCTCAATATGAGCATGAACGACCGGCCCAAGGAAGCGAGCCGTCCCTATGACAAGGGCCGCGACGGTTTTGTCATGGGCGAGGGCGCGGGTGTCATCGTGCTCGAGGAATACGAGCGCGCCCAGGCCCGCGGCGCGAAGATCTATGCCGAAGTGACCGGCTATGGCCTCTCGGGCGATGCCTATCACGTCACCGCCCCGCACCCCGAAGGTCGCGGCGCGGAGCTCTCGATGCGCATGGCCTTGAAGAAGGCGGGCCTCGGGCCGGGCGATATCGACTACATCAACGCCCACGGCACCTCGACGATGGCCGACACCATCGAACTCGCCGCGATCAAGCGTGTGCTGGGCCCCGATCTCGGCGGCGCGTCGATGAGCTCGACCAAGGGCGCGATCGGCCACCTCTTGGGCGGCGCGGGCGCGGTCGAGGCGATCTTCTGCATTCTCGCGATGCGCGACCAGATCGTCCCGCCCACGCTCAACCTCCACGATCCCGACGAGGGCACCGAGGGCATCGACCTTGTGCCGCTGGTGGCGAAGAAGCGCGAAGTGCGCGCCGTGCTCAACAACTCGTTCGGGTTCGGCGGTACCAACGCTTCGATCATCATGCAGAAAGTCGACTGATACCGTGAAGGCCGCGCGGGGTCTGGTGCTGGCACTGATCGGCATCGCATTGGCGGGGCTGGTGCTGGCGTGGACCATGCTGGGTTCGGCGACGATCGCCAAGGATACCAGCTTCACCATCCCCGCCGGCGCTTCGGTCGCGTCGGTGGCCAACAAGCTTGAGGACGAGGGGCTGGTCTCCTCGGCATCGGGCTTCGTGCTTCAGGCGCGGATTTTCGGTTCGGACGTGCCGATCCAGGCGGGCGAGTTCAAGCTCACCCCCGACATGAGCCAGGGCGATATCCTCGCCGCCTTCCAGTCGGGCGATGTGATCCGGCGGTTTGTGACGATCCCCGAAGGCATGCCCTCGGTCCTCGTCTGGGAACGGCTGATGGCCGAACCGCTGCTGAGCGGCGAGGTCGCCGTGCCGCCCGAAGGCTCGATCCTGCCCGACACCTATGCCTTCGAGCGCGGCCAGTCGCGTGCCAAGCTGATGGAACAGATGCAGGCAGCGATGGACAAGGCGCTGGCCGAGGAATGGGCCAAGCGCTCCCCCCGCGTTGCGGTCGACACGATGCGCGAGGCGCTGGTGCTCGCCGCGATCGTCGAGAAGGAGACCGGCAAGCCCACCGAGCGCCGGATGGTCGCCGGGCTCTACTCCAACCGGGTGCGCACAGGGATGAAGCTGCAGGCCGACCCGACGATCATCTATCCGCTCACCAAGGGCAAGCCGCTGGGCCGCCGCATCCGCCAGTCGGAGATCGCCGCGGTCAACGGCTACAACACCTACACCCGCGTCGGGCTGCCCGAGGGGCCGATCACCAATCCGGGGCGTGACAGCATCGCGGCGGTGATGAACCCGGAAAACACGGGCGCATTGTTCATGGTCGCCGACGGCACCGGCGGACACTGGTTTGCGGCCACGCTGGCCGAGCACAACGC
Source organism: Sphingomonadales bacterium (assembly GCA_031408395.1). Classification (GTDB taxonomy): domain Bacteria; phylum Pseudomonadota; class Alphaproteobacteria; order Sphingomonadales; family Sphingomonadaceae; genus Erythrobacter. Next base: position 14,753 of record JANNWO010000143.1, read on the forward strand.
CAACGTCGCCAAGTGGTATGCGATCCGCCGCGAACGGGGCGAGATGTGATCCGGCCGCGGAGCGCGGCCAGCAAAAGTGGGAACCGGTTTTGCGGTTCGGCCGCGCGACCAACCTGAGTGCCTGATCCCTTCATTCTCACCGCCGTTCTGCCGCCCGACCTTCAGGGCTTTGCCGAGGGCCTGCGCCGCGCGCATTTCCCGCCTGAGCGCAATCACCTCCACGCCCACGTCACGCTGTTCCACGCCTTCGCGCCCGCGCTCCTAGACGAGCTGACCACCTTCATCCCACGCATCGCCGCCGAGTTCGCCGCTCCGCAAGGGGCGGTGAAGGGGGTGATGGACCTCGGCAAAGGCACCGCCATCGCTCTGGAAGCGCCCGACCTGCTCGCGCTTCGGGCGCTGATCGCCGAGCATTTCCGCGGCAGCCTCACGCAGCAGGACCTCCACGAGCCGCGCCCGCATATCACCATCCAGAACAAGGTCACCAAAGACGAAGCGCGGGCGCTTCAGGCATGGCTTGCGCCGCAACTCGCGCCGTGGATGGCGAAGGGCCGCTTCGCCTTCCCGGCGCTGGCGCTGCATCGCTATCGCGGCGGGCCTTGGGAGCACGTCAAGACCTGCGCCTTCCGGGGCCGCGAGCGGGTCTGAGGCA
>JANNWO010000144.1:0-8079 GCA_031408395.1 Sphingomonadales bacterium
AAATCGAGGTGCTCGCCGTTCAGCAGCGTGCGCACGATCTTCATGATCTCGGTGCCGCGCCGGTAACGCGGGCCGCTCTCGATCTTTTCGCCCGGCATGTCGGAGGAGATGATGTTGACGTTCAGACGCCCGCCCGTCCCCGCCGCATTGGGGCCAAGGATGCGGTCGAGCGTCGCGATCCGGCGCGCCAGCTGCGGCGGCCAGTCTTCGCCCATGCGCGTCGCCCACAGCAGCTTGATGCGCTTGACCTGCGTGGCGACGGCGGCGGCAAAAATCGTGGTATCGACGCCCAGCTGGTAGCCCGAAGGCAGCAGGATGTTGTCGAACCCGCCTTCGTCTGCGCGCATCACGATATTGCGGCAATGCTCCCAGCTGGATTGCAGATAGGGATCGGGCACGCCGAGGAACTCGTAGTCATCGTCGCACAGCGCGGAGAACCACGCGATTTCGCATTGTTGCTGTTGGGTCATCAGGGCAGCCTCTCTCCACGCGCGGCGACGAGCACCGCATACCAATCCGTCCGGGTCCAGCGCACCGTGAGCGCAGCCGCCCCCTCAGCGATCCGCCCGGCGTTCTGCGAGCCGATGATCGGGATGATCCCGGCGGGGTGCGCCATCAGCCAACTGTATCCGGCGACCGTGCGCGAGACGCCTTGCGCTGCGGCCACGGCATCGAGCGCGGCGGCCACGGCCTTGTCGCGCGCAGTCTCCGGCGCAGCGAGCCTGCCGCCGCCGAGCGGCGACCACGCCATCGGAGTAAGGCCCATCATCATCGCCTGATCGAGCTCGCCGTTTTCGAAGCAGTCGATCCGCAGCGGGCTGATCTCGGGCTGGGTCGTCGCCAGCTTGTTGCCTAGGAAGTGATTGAGCGCGGCGGTCTGCGCCATCGTGAAGTTGGAGACGCCGAGGCTGCGCACCTTGCCGCTCGCGACCGCATCGTCGAGCACGCGCGCCGTCTCTTGCGGGTGTGCGAGAATATCGGGGCGGTGGATCTGCCACAGGTCTACGCTGTCCACCTTGAGGCGGGTCAGCGAAGCGTCGATGGCGCTGCGCAGGTAATCCGCGCTCTGGTCATAGGGGAGCGGCGGCATGATCCCGCCCTTGGTCGCCAGCACCATGCGGCCGCGCAAGGACGGGTCGGCGCTCAGCACCTCGCCCAGCAGCGCCTCAGCATCGCCGAAACCTCCGCTGCCATCGAAGCCGTAGATATCGGCGGTGTCGAGGAAGGTGATCCCGGCATCCAGCGCCGCGTGCACCAGCTTGGCGGCATCGCTTGGCGTGCGGCCATCCTCGGCAAGGCGCCACATGCCCCATGCGATCGGGGAGACTTCGATACCGCTTGTCCCGAGCATTCGGGCGGCGGGCGGAAGGGGCAGATCACTCATTCAAGGGTTCCTCTTTGGTGGAGCGACCGAGGCGCGCTCGACAAGTTCGTGGGGCAGGCGTTTGTGGGTGATGTCCCCGCCTGCGATAAGGATTTGGGTCGCCGTCCGGGCGAGGTCCGCCATCGGCTGGCGGATCGTGGTGAGCGGCGGCCAGACGGTGCGCGCCAGCGTGGTGTCGTCGAAACCCACCACCGATAGCTCGAGCGGCACGTTGATGCCCCGGTCATGCGCCACGGCGAGTACGCCAGCGGCCATGTCGTCGTTCGAGGCGAAGATCGCGGTCGGGCGTGCGGGCTGGTCGAGCAGCATTCGCGCCCCTGCGACGCCGCTATCGAAGTCGAACTCCCCGTCGGCCACCAGCTGCGGCTCGAACGGGATGCCGACGCGGTCGAGCGCGCGGCGGTATCCGAACAGGCGGTCGTCGGACGCCATGTGGTTGGTGTGGCCCTTGATGAACCCGATGCGGCGGTGGCCTGCGTTGATGAGGTGCGTGGTCATGTCGTCGGCGGCCTGCGCGTCGTCCATGAACACCGACGATGTCAGCGCGTGATTGGTCCCCGGTGAGATGCGCACGAAGGGCACGTCCATCGTCTCCAAGGCGCGCAGCACCGGGTCGCAATCGGTGACGGGGGAGGACAGGATGATGCCGTCCACGTGGGTCTCGCTGACGAGGCCCCTCACCTGGTCGCCCACGCGCGGATCGGCAACGTCGACGGGCTGCGCCAGCAGGCGGATGCCGCTTTCGTGGCACACCTCCCAGCAGCCCTTCTGGATCTGGAACATGTAATAGGGGCTGTGATTATCGTAGATCAGCGCGACCTGCCCCGACTTCGCGCCCGAGAGGATGCGCGCGGCGACCGAAGGGCGGAAGTCGAGGTCGGTCATCGCCTGTTGCACCTTCTGGCGCAGCGTGTCGCTCACGTATGGATGGCCATTGAGCACGCGGCTGACGGTCTTCACCGCCACACCCGCACGCGCCGCAACGTCGCGGATATTGGCGCGGCTCATCGGGCGATCTCCGCAAACAGCAGCGCAAAGGCGCTGGCGGGCTTATAGAACACCGGCGGCTCACCGATGGGTGCAGGCACGTCATGCCAGCCGGGGGCGAAGTCCTTGCCGCTCCACACGTGCCGCCAGCTCTCGCCCGGCAGATAGACCTTGCGCCCCGCCGCCCCCGCTTCGATGACCGGTGCCACCATGACGTCACTGCCATAGAGGAACTGGTCCTGGATCGTGAAAGTTTCGCGGTCGTCGGGGTAGTGGAGGAACAGCGCCCGCTGCGCCGGAAGGCCCGTCGCCTGCGCCTCGGCGACGAGGTGTGCGGCGTAGGGCGCCAGCATCGCATGGGCGCGGCTCCAGCGGACGAAACCTGCGATCAGCGTCGGCGTGGCATCGATCTGAAGGTTGTCGTCCGGGCGGTTGCCCTCATGCGTGCGCATCACCGGGCTGAAGGCGGCAATCTCCAGCCAGCGCAGCATCAGCTCCGGCGTGCGCACATTGCCGAACAGGCTCGTGTAGCCGCCCACGTCGGAGTGGCTGAAGGCATTGCCGACGAGCCCCGATGACAGCGCGGCGGTGATCACCGTCCCGATCCCGTCGTGGCGACTGAAATCGACCGACTGGTCGCCCGCCCACAATAGCGGGCAATGCGCCTGCACCCCGGTGTGGCCCGCGCGCATAAACCACAGCACGTCGCCCGTCCGGTCCCGAGAAGCGACGGCGCGGGCGTTGACCTGCGCCCAGCGCACCGGCCAGCGGTTGTGCTCCTGCATCGGGTCGCCGTCGTGCAAGCGCAGGTCGACCGGGAGATACTCGCCGAAGTCCGCCATCCACCCGTCGAGGCCGAAGTCCAGCATCCGCTTGCCGATCACTTCTTCGGCGAACCACGCGGCGGCGGCGGGGTTGGTGAAGTCCACGACCCCCGCTTCGAACTCGCCGAAATCGACCAGATAGGGTTCGTCGCTGTCGAGGCGGCGGGCGAAGAAGCCCTGCGTCGCCGCTTCGGCGTAAAGCGGGCCATCCACCGCGAGATAGGGGTTCACATAGCCGAGGAAGCGGATGCCGCGGGCTTTGAGCGCGGCGATGCGCGCGGGCAGATCGGGGTAGCGCGCGGGGCTCCACTGCCAGTCCCAGAACAGGCGTCGCCCGAAGCTGGTCTCGCGGATGCCGACCCAGTCCTCGCACCACAGGCCGGAGATGGCCGCGCCTGCGTCAATCAGCTTTTCCAATCGCTCGAACGAGGCCTCGCCCTGCTTCAGCCCGACGATCGCGCCGCCCAGCGCCCATTCGGGAAGCGCGGGGCGCGGGCCGAAGCGGGTCCCAAGCTGGCGCACGAGATCGGCAGGCGCGCCTTCGAACAGGTCGATGACGACTTCGCCCGACCACACATTGATGCGCAAGCGGCCCGCCACCGTGCAGTCGAATTCGGCATAGTCCGCATTGGCGAGGCTCAGCGCCCAGCCGCCAGAGCACAGCACCGTGGGTTCGGGGTAGTTGGTGGTCCAGTAGTCCCCGCCCGCGAACGAGCCGTCGGCGCTCGCCTGATCGGTGAGCGGCGTGCCGGGCTCGCGGCCGACGCCGGGCTCGCTGGTCCACAGCGGGAACTTGCGGCCATTCAATGCCAGGTAGCTCATCTGCTCGCCGCCGCCCCACAGCACGTCGTCGGGCGCCAGCGCGAGGTCGATGGTGATGCGGTTGTGTGCGCCAAGCGCTGCGCCAAGCGCCGCGACCGTCAGCCGCGTATTCTGCAACCGGACGGCGACTTCGGCGCTGCCATCCTCGCTCGCCAGCGCCACTTCGGCCGAGCTGACGCGATTGCTGCGGGTGAGTGGCGCTGCTGCCACAGTCGTGTCACAGAGGCGAAAATTGCCGCGCACCATTGTCACGTGCGGATCACCGGAAGCCACCGAAATTGCAGGAGTTTCGGTACGCTGACGCAGGATCGGAACGCCCGCCAGCAGCAGGTCGAATCCGGCTCTGTTCAGCTCCAGCCGCGCCACCAAGTCCCTCAATCCTTGCACCGGGCTGTGCCTTCGCCCGTTCTGACACCGCTTGACAGAATGGGGCAGAAAGCGCAACCCGATGGGCCAAAGATCGACCGCACGGGCGATGATCTTGTCAATTGCCCGAACGAAAAACCGATCATGCAAGGGGAGAGAACATCATGTCGGCCACCACCCGAATTGCGCGCGCTTACACGCTAAGGGCGCTTGCCATTTCCGCCAGTTCGCTGGCCCTCGCCTATACCGCGCCGGCCATGGCGCAGGTCGAGGAAATCATCGTCACCGCCCAGAAGGTGAAGGAAAACGTTCAGGACGTGCCGATCGCGGTCAGCGTGCTGACGTCCGACCGCCTCGACCAGACCGGCACCACCAGCCTCGAAACGCTCAGCCGGATCATCCCCTCGGTGACCTTCCGCCGCGGCACCACCGCCGCCAACAGCGCGATCCTGATGCGCGGCGTGGGCACCATCTCCTTCTCGATCGCCGCTGAACCCAGCGTATCGACCGTGCTCGACGGCATCGTGCTCAGCCGCCCGGGTCAGGCGCTGATCGATCTCGCCGATGTCGAGCGCATCGAAGTGCTGCGCGGCCCGCAGGGCACGCTGTTCGGCAAGAACGCGAGCGCCGGCCTCATCAACATCGTCTCCAAGGGCGGCACCGACGAATTCGAAGCCGAAGCCCGCGCCGAATGGTTCGAGGGCAATGAATACCGGATGCGCGGCTCGGTCGCTGGCCCGCTCGGCGATGGCCTCAGCGCCCGCCTGACCGGGTTCTATGGCAACTACGACGGCAAGATCACCAACGTCTTCGGCGGCAGGCGCGAACAGATCAACGGTTATGAACGTTGGGGCGTGCGCGGCGTGTTCGATTACGAGACCGGCCCTGCACGGCTGCGGCTGATCACCGACTACTTCAAGACCGACGAGGATTGCTGCGCCGATGTCACGGGTGTCAGCCGCGGCGCGGCCATCGATGGCGAACTGAACCTGCCCGGCGGCGCCGCGCAAGGCGAAGACCAGCGCTTCGTCAACCACAACCTCGTTTCGCGCACTATCGGCGCCCAATGGAGCACGACCGCTTCGGGCGAGTTCGATATTGGCGAAACCCACACGCTGAGCGTCGTGTCCGGCTATCGCCGCTGGCGCAACCGCGAGCTGCGCGAAGGCGACTTCCTGCCCCGCGCGCTGGTCGGCACGGCCGAAATCCAAGACAATGGTCTGGACAGGACCCAGCAGTACTCGCTCGAAGTGCGGCTCGCCTCGGATCAATCGAAGCCCTTCTTCTACCAGATCGGCGCCTTTGGCTGGCATTCGGACAACAAGAACAACTTCACCCGGCAGGACGTGACCTGCGCCACCTCGAACCTGCCGGCGACGGCGAGCGGCGCGATCCCGTGCAATCTCAACGACACGGTCAACACGATCTTCCCGACCGCCACTTCGGCCAGCGACGTCAATTCGACCAGCTATGCATTGTTCGGCCAGTCGACCTGGCGGATCAACGACCTGATCGCGCTCACCGGCGGGCTGCGCTACACCTGGGACGAGATCGGCTTCACCCACACCCGCGCGCCTGCCGTCAACCGGACGACCGGCTTGCCGGCGATCGGGCCGGTTCTGTCGGCAAACCCTGCGGGCGGCTTGATCGCCAATGGCGGCAACGGCACCAACACCTCGAGCGGTTCCACCAGCAACAACAACCTGTCGGGCCGGGCGGTCGTGCAGATCACCCCGACCGAGGACGTGATGGTCTACGGAAGCTTCACGCGCGGCTACAAGGGCCCAGCGTTCAACATCTTCTTCAACCACACAGCGCCCACCAACTCGATCCCGATCAACGAGGAAACCTCCGACGCCTTCGAGATCGGCCTGAAATCGCAGTTCCTCGACAACCGCGTGCAGGCGAACCTGGCGGCCTTCTCCGTCACCTATGACGGGTTCCAGGCCAACAACTTCGTGCTGCTCAACGGCGGGATCATCTCCAACCTGACCAACGCCGGAAAGGTGCGCAGCAGCGGCATTGAAGCCGATGTGGTGGTTGCCCCCATCGACGGCCTGACGCTGCGGGCCAACGCCGCCTATGCCGATGCCAAGGTGGTGCGGTTCAACCCCAACCCGCTGACCAACGCTCCGGACGCGCGCAACGGCACCCGCCTGCCGCTCGCCCCGAAGCTCACCTACATGCTCGGCGCAGACTACGAGACCGCGGTCGCCGGCGACTTCATGGTCTACCTTAGCACTGACTATCGCCACACCGGCAGCCAGTTCTCGGATCTTGGCCAGTCGGGGCCGCTTGACCCCTACGGTCTGTGGAACGCCTCGATCGGCGTGTCCGATGCCGACGACAAGTACCGCCTGACCTTCCACGTCAACAACATCACCGACGAAAGCTACGTCCTGCTGAATGTCAGCGCCGGACAGCGGCTCCAGATCCCGCGCGATGCGGATCGCTTCGTCGGCGTGTCGCTGCGCGTCAGGACCAACTGAGCTAGGCGTACGACATCGCCCCGGTGCGCGGCTGGCCTTCCGGGCCTCCCCGCGCACCGGGGCATCGTCTTTTCGGCACGGGGAGCGGCTGAGGACATGGGGATCGCGCAAGCCATCGGGATGTGGACGCATCGGCCAGCAATGCTGCCGGCTGCGCTGCTGGCCAGCCTCGCCCTGTCCCTCGCCCTGCCACTCACCTCGCCTCTGGCTGCTGGCGAACCGCAAGTCCGGATGCCGAGCCTCGATGCGGTCTGCACGCCGCCCGCCGACGCACCTTCTCCCGGCACCGCCGAGCCCTACCGCCCGGCGGGCGACTGGGCGTATCTGTGCTATTATCACGCAGACAACGCCGCGCTGCGGCAGGGACCGCGGCCCGACGTCGTGTTCATCGGGGATTCGATCACCCGCAACTGGATCACCATAGACCCTGCCTTCTTTGCGCGGGGAATCCGCGCCGATCGCGGCATCTCGGCCCAAACCAGCGCGCAGATGCTGCTGCGCTTCGGCCCCGATGGAATTGCGCTTCGCCCGCGAGTCATCCACCTGATGGCCGGCACCAATGACATCGCCGCCAACCCCGGCGGGCTCGCTATCGAGAGCTTCAAAGCGAACATCACCGCCATGGCCGACCTCGCCAAGGCTAACGACATCGTGCTGGTGATCGGCGCGATCCCCCCGGCCGATCGCTTCCCGTGGCGTCCGGCGATGAAACCAGCCGAGGATATTCGCGACTTCAACCTCTGGCTCAGGGATTTCGCAGCAGCACGCGGAGCCTTCTTCATCGACTACCACGCAGCGCTCGCGGCCCCCGACGGCGCGCCGCGCGAGGGGCTGACCCGCGACGGCGTCCACCCCAATGCAGATGGCTACAAGATCATGGCCGATCTTGCGCAGTCGGTGCTCGAAAAGGCTGTTGGCCGCGCGCGCGGTCGGGCAAAGCCGCGATCATGACGCGGCCCCTGACCAAGAACCTGCGCTGGAGCCTGTTCACGGTGCTGTGCATCGCGGGCGTGTTCAACGCGATGGACCGGCCGATCATCGCCATCCTCAAGCCCGACATGATGGACGACTTCGGCTGGACCGACAGCGATTTCGGCGATCTTGCCGCAGTCACGCAGTTCTCCGCCGCCTTCGCCTTCCTGTTCACCGGCTGGCTGGTCGACCGGCTCGGCGTCAACCGCTCGATGCAGGTCGGTGCTGCGGCGTG
>JANNWO010000145.1:0-6931 GCA_031408395.1 Sphingomonadales bacterium
GACGGCGGCGACCGCACGGCCGGGATCGGCGCGGCGATGAAGCGCCATGCGACCAAGCTCGGCGACGATCTCGATCCTGTGCTGCGCGCTGAGCTCGCGATGTTCGATGTCGACGCGCTGGCCTATACCGCAATGGGCGAGAAGTTCCTCGACGAGATCAAGGTCGGCAAGGCGCACCCTGCACAGCCGAACATGATGAAATATGTAGGCACCGAATTGAACAAGCGTCGCCACGAGCTGGTGATGGCGGTCGGCGGCTCGCGCAGTCTCGAATGGGAGAGCGAGGCGACCGAAGGCGGCAAACCATCGCGCGCGTGGCTGCGCACTAAGGCGAACTCGATCGAGGGCGGTACCAGCGAAGTGATGCTCAATGTCATCGCCAAGCGCATTCTCGGCCTGCCGGGAGCCTGATCACATGTCGGCAGCGACAAATGCGGCGATGATGGCAGCGATGTCCACGACGTCCCAGCTTTCCGTGTCCGGGGCGATGGTCGGTTCGGCCCTCCCGGATGCCAATGACAGCGCGCTTGCCGGGCTCATGGTCGATGGCGAGCGGGCGATCTTTGCGAGCGCTGGCGCGGACGGGGCGGTGCTGTTCACATCGTCTCGCGTGATCGTCGCCGAGCAGGTTGGCATCATGAGCAAGCGGCTGGCAGTGAAGGCGTTTCGCCGCGACGCAATTTTTGGCTATGGCATCGATCCCGATAAGTTCGTCACCCTCACGCTCCACGGTTATTTTGGGCTGGCGGCGCTGGTCTTCGACCAGGGGTTTGATCCGATGCTCTTATCCCCTTGGCTGGGCGAAACGCTTGCCCTCGGCTCCTCCTGAGGAACTCATAAGATGCCCCTATACCACGACGAAGATCAGGCGATGCTCGCCGACACGGCGCGCGGTTTCATTGCCGAGGAAGGCAACATCGCCAAGCAGCTGCGCCACTGGCGTGACCGCAATTGTAAGGACGGCTTCGGTCATGGCCTGTGGAAGCAGATGGCCGAGATGGGTTTCACCGGCATGCTACTGGACGAGGCCGACGGCGGGCTTGGCATGGGCCAGGTCGAGGCCGGGATCGTGCTCGAGGAAATCGGCCGCAACTTGACGCCCTCGCCCTTTCTTACCTCCTCCGTGCTCGCTGCGACCGCGCTGAAGCACGGCTCCAACGATCTCAAAGGGCGCTACCTGCCCGGGCTCATCGCGGGCGATAGTGTGTTCGCGGTTGCGATCGACGAGACCGCCAAGCACCGCCCCAGCCGCATCGCCACTCGTGCCGAGAAGTCGGGTAACGGGTTCAAGCTCTCCGGCGCCAAGAGCTTCGTCATCCAGGGCGCCAGCGCCGACATGATCGTGGTTGCCGCGCGCACTTCGGGTTCGGACGAGGACGCGGACGGGATCACGCTGTTCGCTGTGCCCCGGGACGCCGCGGGCATGAGCCATGAGGCGGTGCGGCTGGTCGACACGTCGATGGCCACCCACACCAAATTCGACGCCGTCGAGCTCGATGGCGACGCCGTGATCGGCGAGATCGACGGCGGCCGCGCGGTGCTCGATGCCATGCTGCTCGCCGGCCGTGTCGGCGCGGCGGCCGAGGGCGTCGGCGTTGCCAGCGGCGCGATGGACATGACCGTCGACTATCTCAAGCAGAGGAAGCAGTTCGGCAAGCTGATCGGCGAGTTTCAGGCGCTCCAGCACCGCGCCAGCCACCTCTATTCCGAAGTCGAAATCGCCCGCGCCGTCACCATCAAAGCGCAACAGCTGGTTGACGCGGGTTCCGCCCAAGCCGAGCTGATGGCATCGGTCGCCAAGGCGAAGGTCGCCAAGACCGCGCGGCTTGCGGTGCAGGAAGGCGTGCAGATGCACGGCGGCATCGGCATGACCGACGAATACGAAATCGGCCTCTACATGAAGCGCGACCGCGCCTTGGCCGAATTCCTGGGCGATGCCTATTTCCACGCGAACCGCGTGGCCACCTTGAGCGGGTACTGATAACATGGACATTCAATCACTTTTCAGCCTCGAAGGGCGCATTGCTCTTGTCACCGGCGGCAGCCGCGGGATCGGTAAGATGTTCGTCGAGGGCCTGCTCGCGGCGGGCTGTGCGCGCGTCTACATCTCGGCGCGTAAGGTAGATCAGATGCAGGAGACGATCGACCAGTTCGGGGCGGACCGCGTGATCGGCATCCCAGCCGATCTAAGCCAGATGGACGGCATGGTCGGGCTCGCAGGCGAGATGAAGGCGCGCGAGACTCGGCTGGATATTCTCATCAACAACGCCGGCGCGGCATGGGGCCAGCCCTATCTCGAGTTCTCGGAAGCTGGCTGGCACCGGACGATGGATTTGAACGTCAAGACCCCGTTCTTCCTCACCCAGAAGCTCCACGACCTGCTGGTCGAAGGCGGCAGACACGGGCATCCCGCCAAGGTGATCCACGTGTCATCGATCGATGGCCAGCGCATCAACCCGTGGGAAACCTATGCCTATCAGGCATCAAAGGCGGCCGTGATCCAGCTCACCCGCCGCATGGCAGCGCGGCTCATCCAGGACAACATCGTGGTCTCTTCGATCGCGCCGGGGGCCTTCCCGTCGGAGATGAACAAGGCCGCCAAGGACGCGCCCGATGCCTCTGCTTCGGGCATCCCGGCCAAGCGCATCGGCACCGCAGAGGACATGGCGGCGGCCGCGATCTACCTGTGCAGCCGCGCCGGCGACTATGTAGTTGGTGAGACGCTCACGGTCGACGGCGGGGTGGTCAATGCGCTCCTGCCGAACCACTTCGCCGATCCGGGCGGCGGCGGGCACTGAGCCTCCGCACAGCGGGCATGCAAAGGGCCGCAGGAGCGATCCGGCGGCCCTTTGCATGCCCGCCAACAGTTAGACCGGCGCGGACATCGGATGAACAGTGAGGAAAGGGGGCACCTTTGCGCTCTGAATGTGGTTTAAGCAGGTGACATCATCGCCCACGGAGACTGCCAATGGCCACGATCCCGCCGCCTAACCCAGATACGATCGAGCCAGACCCGCAGCCCGACGAAACACCGCAGCAGCCTCCTGTGGAACCAGTAGAGCCGTCGTACCCCGAAATCGAACCGGACCAGCCCGATATCGACGAGCCTGGCCGGGGGCCGGACGAACTGCCGCCAGAGTGATCTAGCGGCAGCGTCGGCCTAGCCGGACTTACTTCGCCGGCTCGACCAGCCCGCGCGCTTCGAGCATCGGGGTCACGTCGGGCTCGCGTCCGGCGAAGTTCCGGAACATCTCGAAGTAATCCATCGTCCCGCCGCGGCTGAGCACGGTCTTGCGGTAGTGATCGCCGTTGGCGCGGGTGAGGCCGCCGTTCTGGCGGAACCACTTGCGGCTGTCCTCGTCGAGCATCTGGGTCCACAGATAGCTGTAGTAGCCCGCCGAATAGCCCTCGGGATCGCTGAAGATGTGGTTGAAGTAGATCGAGCGATAGCGCGGCGGCACCAGGCCAACCTCGAGGCCAAGCTGCTTCAATGCCTTGTCTTCGAAGGCATCAACCTTCTCGGGTGTGTCAATCGCGGCGGCTTGTTCTGGCGTCAGCGCGGCCCACTTCATGTCGAGGAGTGCGGCTTCCACCGTCTCGCCGAAGTCATAACCCTGGTTGAACTTGCTCGCCGCCTTCATCTTGTCGATCATTGCGGTCGGGATCGTCTCGCCGGTTTTGTAGTGCTTGGCGTAGTTCTGCAGCACGGCGGGATCGGTGGCCCACATCTCGTTGACCTGACTCGGATACTCCACGAAGTCGCGGGCCGTCGCCGTGCCCGAGATCGAGGCGTAGCGCTGGTCGGCGAACAGGCCGTGGAGCGCGTGGCCGAATTCGTGGAACATCGTGGTCACGTCGTCGAAGGTGACCAGCTGGACTTCCCCCGGTGCCGCCTTTGAGATGTTGAGCACGTTGTAGATGACCGGCTTGGTCCCGGCGAGGTAGCTCTGATCAACGAAGTTGCTCATCCACGCCCCGCCGCGCTTCGAGGGGCGCTGGAAGGGATCGAAGTAGAACACGCCCATTTCCGAGCCGTCCTTGTCATAGACGGTGTAGACCGAGACGTCGGGGTGATAGGTGGGCAGGTCGGTGCGCTTCTTGAAGCTGATGCCGTAGAGCTTGCCCGCGGCAAAGAACACGCCGTCTTCCAGCACCTTGTCGATCTGGAAATACTGCGCGACCGCATCCTCGTCGAGCTCGTAGCGTTCGGCCTTGATCCGGTTGGCGTAGCGGTACCAGTCCCACGGCTGGACCTCGTAGTTGCCGCCGTCTTTGGCAATCGCAGCGGTGAGCTCGGCCGCCTCGCGCCGCTGGGTCGCGGCGAGCGCAGGGACCATCTGCTCCATGAAGGCGAGCGCGGTCTTGGGCTGTTTGGCCATGCGATCATACATCGCGTAGCTCGCCCAGTCGGGCTGGCCGAACAGCGCGGCCTTCTTGGCGCGCAGCTCGGCGATCCGGGCGAGCAGGATGCGGGTGTCGTTGCCGGCTGCGGTACCATCTGCGCGGTGATAAGAACGCTTGAACAGCGCCTCGCGGGTCGCGCGGTTCTCGAGGCTGGGAAGCAGCGGTTGCTGGGTAGTGTTCTGGAGCGCGATGGCATACTTGCCCGGTGCCCCTCGCGCGGTGGCGAGATCGGCGGCGGCCTTGATGTCGGCGTCCGAAAGCCCGGCGAGCTCCTCCTTGGTATCGACGATCAGCGGCTGCCCGTTGGTCGCGCTGCGCACGGCTTGCGCAAACTGGGTGGTGAGGGTCGAAAGCTCGGTGTTGACCGCCTTCACTTGCCCACGCTGCTGCTCGGTGAGCATCGCGCCGGCGTGGACCATCTGCTCATAGGTGCGCTCCAACAGGCGGGCGTCCTCGGGCGTCATGCTCATCGCAGCGCGATTGTCATAGACCGCCTTCACCCGCGCAAACAGCCGCGGATCAAGGTTGATCGCGTCGGAGTGGGCGGAGAGCTTGGGGCTCACTTCGGTGTCGATCTTGTCGAGGGCCTCGGTGGTGTTGGCGCCGGTCAGGGCGTAGAACACGCGGCTTACCCGGCCGAGCATCTGGCCCGACGTCTCGAGCGCGACGATGGTGTTTGCGAAGGTCGGCGCCGCTTTGTTGGCGATGATCGCTTCGACTTCGCCGCGGTGGATCGTCATGGCCTGCCCGAAAGCGGGGAGGTAGTCGCTCTCCTTGATCTTGGTGAAGTCAGGCGCCTGGAAGGGCAGGGTGCTCAGGGCGGCGAAAGGTCCGGTGGCGGTGACAGCGGGCTTGGCGCTCATGGCAGATTTGGCAGGCTTGGCCTTCTTGCTCTTGGCTGGGGCGGCAGCGGTCATCGCGGTTTCCTTCGCGTGCACGATCGCTGGCGCAACAAGCGCGGCGGCGCAGACGGTCGAGAGGATCGGAGCCAGAATTCGAGCCTTCATGGGCAGCTTCTTTCTATGGTGGAGGGGGTGCGGCGGAAAGCCCAAGCGCCCCTCGGAGGTCAGCGGCAGGGATGTGATGGTGGTTGCTTGAACAGGCAATGACTGGAAATTGCAATTACCCCGGATTGGTCGCGCCGGATCAGCCCATCAGCCCGCGCACGAAGGGAATGAGCCCGGTCTGGCGGGCGCGCTTCATGCGCTCGGCCTCAAGGATCGCGTGGACCTTGTCGAAGCACACGTCCACGTCGTCATTGATGATCACGTAGTCGTAGCCGTCCCAGTGGCTGATCTCGGCCTGCGCGCGCTCCATGCGGGCGGCGATCACCTCGGCGCTATCGGTGGCGCGGCCTTGCAGGCGGCGGTAGAGCTCTTCGATCGAGGGCGGCAGGATGAACACCCGGACCACGTCCTGCTGGTCTTTCTGGTAGAGCTGCTGCGTGCCTTGCCAGTCGATGTCGAACAGGAAGTCCTGTCCTTCCTTCAACGCGGCGCGGATCTTGCCCTTCGGCGTGCCGTAGCGATAGCCGAAGACATGTGCCCACTCGTAGAAGTCGTCTTCCTCGACCATCCGGTCGAACTCTTCGCCCGAGACGAAATGATAGTGGACCCCGTCGATCTCGCCCGGGCGGGGCGGGCGGGTGGTGGCCGAGACCGACAGCTTGATCTCGGGGTCCTTGGCCAGCAGCATCCGCGAGAGCGTGGTCTTTCCCGCGCCAGACGGCGAGGAGAGGATGTACATCAGGCCCCGGCGATGGAGCTGATCTGCTGTATGCTGTAAGGAGTCGCCCATAGCGTCCGTTGCACCATCAGGGCGGCACTAATCAAGAGTGGATCAGGATTCGCCCTTTGGGGGCTTCTTTGCCGCTCGCTTCGATTCGAGCAGTTTGCCGCGATCGTAGAAGACCTTGGCCGCGAGCCCTCCCACGACAACCGCAAGGCCGATGGGCGAACGGCGCGCGAGGCGGCTGGCGCCCCACAGCACCGCGCTCGCGGCGATCCCGCGCTTGTCGACCAAGCCTTGGGCTTTGGGATCGTCGTAATGCCGGACCAGCAGGCCCTTCTCCATCCGGTCGCGCAACAGCCCGCCGGCGGCGCGCAGCACAATATCGGCGATGACGAGATTGGTTGAGGCGCTGGGGCTGGGGAGCTTCAGGCCTGACTTGCCTGTGTTGGAAACGTCGGCGCCGGGTTCGGCGGCCACGGACGTTTTCTTCGCCTGCTTGCCACCGCTTGCCCGTTTGAGCCGCGCCATCGCGCTATTTCTTGCGGCCGAAATCGATGCTGACGACGTTCGAGCCGTCGGGATCGCTGTCAGGCCCGTCATTTTCGGCGTCTTCGTGGGCTTCGGGCTCGAGCTCCTCGACCGCGGCCTGGAACTGCAACCCGAAATCGACCGCTGGATCGACGAAGGCGGTGATCGCCGCGAAGGGGATCGTCAGCTTGGCCGGCACCTGGTTGAAGGTGAGGCCGACCGAGAAGCTCTGCGGCAGCACCTCGAGATCCCAGAACTTGTTCTGGAG
>JANNWO010000146.1:0-9379 GCA_031408395.1 Sphingomonadales bacterium
GGGCACAGCGGTTGTGCCTCGCGATTTCGCGCCCCCCGTATTCCGGCAAGCTTACTGCGGAGTGGCTTCCGCCTTGGCCTCGATGTTGTCAGCCTTCCTGTCGGCGTTCTCACGAACGCCTTCGGCCTTGTTTTCCATCGACTGCTCGGCGGTGGAGTCCACACCGTCGACGGTGGTGTCCATGGTGTCAGCCGTGTCCTCCATCGCATCAGCATTGGCATCGCCCTCCTCGCGCACCGCTTCGGCGGTGTCTTCGGCGGCATTTTCCTTGGCGCTGTCGCAAGCGGCAAGGCTGAGGGTCGATACCGCAAAGGCGGCCAGTATGATCTTCTTCATGTTGTTTTCTCCTAGAATTAACGGACTGAACCGCGACGGAACAGGTTCACGATCGCCAGCAGCACCAGCGCGCCGAGGAACGACACGATCAGCGACATGATGTCGAAGCTGCCCGAAGTGATCGTACCGGCGCCAAGCAGCGGCGAGATCAGGAACCCGGCGACCAGTGCGCCTACGATGCCGACCACGATATTGAGGAAAATGCCCTGTTGGCCGTCGGTGCGCATGACCATGCTGGCAAGCCAACCGAGGATGCCACCGACGATGATGATCAGAATGAGATTCATTGCTTGTCTCCACGTCGAGAGGGTGATCGCGTCCGTTGGGCGACCGGATTGGTCGCAAACCGGGCGTGATCAACTCGCTCGTGAGTGACAGAGTGGGGGTATTGTGCCCTCACCTATGTTGTAGTGGGTGCAATGGACGTGCGGCGGATGGATCGGCTGGGCGCGCTACGCCTGGTCGAGCGAGGTCTTGCCCTCGTAGCCGCGCCACCAGATGGCCGGGTTCAGGACGATCGGCGTATGCGCCTTCATGCGCGCAGCGTGGCTCGCCGAGACCTTGCAAAGCAGCACGCTGACCACCCACCGCCGCGCCGCGATCAGCCAATAAGCGACCCCGACGATCTGCGCCATCGGCGTGCGCCAGTGACGGCGGGCATAGTGCATCAGGCCGGTGTAGGTGTAGCGCATCCGCGCCGGCGTATAGGCATTCCCGCTGCCGATATCGTGGATGATCCGGCTGCCGGGATAAAGCCACACCTCCTGCTCGATCTTGCGCAGGCGCGTGAACAGGTCGATCTCTTCGGAGTAGAGCAGGAACGAGGGGTCGAAGCCGCCGACTGCATCCCACGCCTCGCGGCTGACAAGCATGAAGCCGCCGCACAGCACCTCGACGCGCCTAGGCCGGGTCCGGCGTTCGAACTCGGCCCGTTGCTTCGCGGGCCGGGCGATGCCGATGACATCTCGAAAAATCGCGCCGACGCTCGGCAGGGTCAGGAAGTTGCCGCCGTCGAGCCTGCCGTCGGGGAAGGTCGTCAGCCCGCCCCACGCGGCGGCCGGCTGGCTGCGGGCGAAGGCGAGCAGGCTGTCGATCGCCGGATCGGCGAGCTGCGTGTCAGGATTGAGGAGAAGCAGGTATTCCCCCCGCGCATGTTCAGCGAGGAGGTTGTTGGCCTGCCCGAAGCCGATATTGCCCCGTCCCGGAATGATCCGCACCATCGGGAACTCTGCCGCGACCTTGGCCGCCGTGCCGTCCGTGCCGTTGTCGACCAGTAGGATCTCGTAGCTGCCCGGCGCGGTGTGGTCGATCACCGATCCGATACAGTCGGCGATGAAGGCGGCCGAATTGTAAGCGACGATCAGTATGCTGAGCGCTGGCGCTGCGCCTGCCTCTGCCTGCGGGTCGTTCAAAATCTAGCCCTCATCTGGTTGGATGCGCCGCCAGCGTGGCTGATGCCAGAGGGGCCTGAGGCCCACAAGCGCTGATTGCGGCCGAATCCCCGGATCAGCCTCAGCGCTTGAGGATCAGGTAGAGCGCCCCTTCGCCGCCATGGCGGATATGCGCGCGGCGCACCGCAGTAATGGCGCCCGCATGGCGGCTGGCGGCGAGCCAGTCGAGGAGCTTGGCGCGGATCGCCCCGCGCTTGGACATGCGGTCGGCGGGATCGACAGGCCGCTCGCGCCCCGCCACCACCAGCACCACCCGCGCGTCCATCATCCGCGCCTGATCGAGACCCGCCATGATCCGGTCATAGGCGGTGTTAAGTGTGTGGCCGTGCAGGTCGAGCGTGAGGTCCGGCTCGAGCCGCCCGGCCTTCACCCGCCGGTCCCAATGGGAATCGAGGCCCGGGGCCACCCCGGCGCGGGGCGGGGGTGCGGCCGCTGGCGGGGCCGGACGTGGTCGAACGATGGGCTTGGCGGGCTTGGCGGGCTTCGTCGGCACGACCGGTTTGGCAGGGGCCGGCGCGGCCGGCTTGGCAAGAGCAATCGGGGCAGGCTTGGGCGCTTCGGGCCGTGCCTTTCCCGGCAGCGGCTTCACGCTCAAGGCAAGATGCGCCCAGGCCGCCTGTTCTCCCGTGGTCAGCCCCCGCGGCGCTCTCATCGGCTCGCTGCAAGCCGTGCGGCGGCCGCTCGGGGCAGAAGCACATAAGCCCGCCCGCGCCCGCTCATCCCGCCCGCGATCCGGCGCGCATCCTCGCCCGCGCCCCAGAAGGTGTCGAAGCGGTTCGCGCCCTTGATCGCCCCGCCGGTATCCTGCGCGATCCACAATCCCTTGGCCTCAGGCCGGTCGAGGTCGAGCCACACCGGCGCGCCCAGCGGCACGAAGGCGGGGTCGGCGGCGACCGAACTCTCACGCCGCACCGGCACGCCCAGTGCGCCCATCGGGCCGTCTCCCTTCAGCTCGGCAAAGAAGATCCAGCTCTTGTTGAACCGCATCAGTTCGCGCCCCTCGGCCGGATTGCCGCGGATATAGGCCATGATCCCCTGCATCGAGCCCGGATACTTGCCCGGACCCTCGCCCAACAGGCCGCGTTCACGCATCACCCCGCCGATGCCGGTATATTCGCGCCCGTTCTGCCCGGCATAGCCGATGCGGATCACCTCGCCCTCGGGCGTGCGCAAGCGGCCCGAGCCCTGGATCTGGAGGAAGAAGAACTCGGTGGGGTCAGCGGCCCAGGCGATCACCTGCGCCTTGCCCGCCAGCGCCCCGTCCTCGATCGCAGCGCGGTCGTGATAAAGCACAAAGCGGCCCTGCTGGTCATAGCGGCCGAGCGGCGGGCGACCGGTACGCTCGGACGCGGCGACGTCGTCGGGCCAGCCGCGCACGAGGTCGGCCGGCATGGCATAGACCGGCACCTCGAAGCCCGGACGGCGGGTGCGGCTTCCGGCGATGTCGGGCTCGAAATAGCCGGTCGCAAAGGCCTTTCCGTCGCCGATCTGCACCGGGGTGAACTGTTCGGCGAAGAAGGCACGTGCACGCGCCGGAGCCCAGCCGCGCGCGGCATCGCAGGCGCCGCGCCATTCATCGCGGCGGGTGAGACCGCTCGCATCGTCGCGGGCGAGCAAGCGCGGGCAGGATTCTACGAAGCTCGCCAGCGCCGCGCCCGCATCGGCATCGCCCAGGCCCAGCATGGCAAGCGTAGGTCCGAGCGCCACGCCTGCAAGGACGGCATTGGAAGTGACTGGAACGACAACCGGAACGCTGACAGCCGGCGGCGGCGGGCTCCCCTGCGGCACGATGCGCCCGCAGGCGGCCAGCACCATTAGCATGGCCAGGGCAAGCACCGCGCGCATGGTCAGCTCCTCAAGCGAAGGGTGCCGCGCGGCCGCCCTGATCAGCCTCCGACTTAACCTTCGTCGGTTTCGTCGAGCAGCCAGTTGGGATCGCGCGCGGCGATGTTGCGCGAGAACGTCCACACGTCACGGCTCTCGATAGCATCGTCAAGCGAGCCGGCGATCACGGTGCCATCCTTGTCGCGGGTGATGGCGGCGATGTCGGTCACGAACAGCAAAGCGATGCGTGCCATGCGCCCGTCTAGCACGGCCGAGTGAACGCGGGTTTCCTCGATGCGGATCAGCTTGTTGTCCATCGTCTCACCCGCCGCCTCGCGCGCGTCCATCGCGGCGATAAAGCCGGCGTAGACGTCATCGTCGCACAGCTCGCGCAGAGTCTCTCGGTCGCCCTTCCAGAAGGCTTCGAGCACCATGCGGTAGGCCCCGCGTGCGCCTTCGAGGAACTGCGCAAGGTTGAACTTGCTGTCGGCCGCGGCGATGTCGCGCAGCGCGCGCTCGACCGCAGGCATCACGCCTTCAAGCTCGGTCGCACGCGGCGGCGCCACCGTCGCGGGCACGGCAGCGGGGCGGATCGCAGGCTTGTCCTCCGACTCGAAGCGCTGCACCGCAGGCTCTTCTTCATGCTCCGCACGGCGACCGAGCACCGAGTAGAGGCGCAGGCCGAGAAACGCGGCGACCATGGCGAGGAGAACGATTTCGAGCACTGTATTACTTCCGATCATCGAACATGGCGCGGGGGCGGGGGGACGCCCGCGCCATCCTTGGGAACATCACCTTGCCTTAAATAGGGTCTCATTACAATTCGCCAACGCCCGATAGGTTGCCGTGCGGGTCGAATCTCCAAACACAGTGCGGGCAGTTGCGGCAGCCTTTCGCCCCTGCTAGGCGGCGCTCGCGACGTGCCTGGGCGGATAAGCTTGCGTTGGGCGCACCACATCATACCCACTTTGAAAGACGGGACCGACCATGGCCGAAGAAGAAGGCGTCCTCATCAACATCGACACTGGCGCCAATGGCGACGCCAAGCCCAACGGCGTGGACACGCTTCCCGCGGTCGGGATCATCACCCAATACGTCAAGGATCTCTCGGTCGAGAACCCGAGCGCGCCCGACGTCTACCAGTGGTCCGAGCCGCCGCAGATCGACGTGCAATTCAACATCGCCGCCGAGCCGATCGGCAACGACGTGCACGAGGTGACGCTCAAGCTGACCCTCACCGCCGCATCGGAGCGCGGCACGATGTACATGGTCGACCTCGACTATTGCGGCCTCGTCGGCATGCGCAACGTGCCCGAGGATCAGGCCCACGCCTTCCTCTACGCCGAAGCGCCGCGCCTGCTGTTCCCCTTCGCCCGCCGCGTCGTCGCCGATGCCGTGCGCGATGCCGGCTTCCCGCCCCTGATGGTCGATCCGGTCGACTTTGGCGGGATCTACGCGCAGCAGCTCGCCACGCGCCGCGCCGAGGAAGCCGCCGGCGGCGAGCCGATCAAGCCCGTCACCGGCAACGCCTGATCGGCACGCACCCGGCGCTGGGGCAGCACGCGTGAGCCTTCTCAGAAACGTCGGGACGATCGGCGGATTGACCGCGGTGAGCCGGGTGTTCGGGTTCGCCCGCGACATCCTGCTTGCGCGCATTTTGGGCGCAGGACTGGCGGCGGACGCCTTCCAGCTCGCCTTCACCCTGCCCAACACCTTCCGCCGCCTGTTCGCGGAAGGCGCCTTCAGCGTCGCCTTCGTGCCGCTCTATAGCCGTGCGTTGCACGGGAGCGACGGCCAGCCCGGCAGCGAGGAGGCCGCGGAGCGCTTCGCCAGTGACGTGCTCAGCGTGTTCGTCTGGGTGCTGCTCGGATTTACCGCGCTGTGCATGATCACCATGCCGGGGATCGTGTGGCTGCTGGCCCGCGAATACGCGACCGTGCCGGGCAAGTTCGAACTGTCGGTGTTCCTGAGCCGCATGACCTTCCCCTATCTCGGCCTCATCAGCCTCGTCGCAATGCTGTCGGGCCTGCTCAACGCCCGCTCGCGCTTCGGCCCCGGCGCGATCGCCCCGGTGCTGCTCAACATCTGCCTGATCTCGGGCATTCTGATCGGCGATCATCTGCGCGGAACTAGCGGCGACGATGTGCTGGTCGTCTACGCGCTGTCCACGGCGGTCTCGCTGTCTGGAGTGGCCCAGCTTGCCTATCTCGCGTGGGAAACCCGCCGCGCGGGCGTTCGCCTCAAACTGACCGCGCCGCGCCTGACGCCCGAAGTGAAGAAGCTCGGGCTATTGATCCTGCCGGCGACCTTCGGGGCGGGAATTTACCAGATCAGCCAGCTGGTCGACACCTTCTTTGCGACCTCGCTGCCGCAGGGCTCGCTGACGCTCCTCAAGCTCGCCGACCGCTTGAACCAGATGCCCTTGGGCATCGTCGGCATTGCGCTCGGCACCGCGATCCTGCCGATGCTGAGCCGCCACATCCATACCGGCGAGGCGGCCGAGGCGCAGCGCTTGCAAGGCAATGCCTTCGAGATCGCGACGCTTCTCACCCTCCCCGCAGCTGCCGCGCTGGCGGTCTGCGCCCCGGCGTTCTGCACCGCCTTCTTCGTGGGCGGCAAGTTCACCGCCGCCGACGGCGCGCTGATGGCACAAATCGTCGTTGCGCTGGTCGCAGGTCTGCCCGCCTACGTGATCGTCAAGGTGCTGAACCCCGGCTTCTTCGCGCGCGAGGACACCCGCACCCCGGTCTGGACCGCGCTCGCTTCGCTGATCTTCAATGTCGCTCTGAATATCTACGTGGTCGAGCGTTACGGCATCGTCGGCCTCGCCGGAGCCACCGCGGCGTCGGCGAGCCTCAACTGCCTGCTGCTCTATGTGATCCTGCACCGCAGAGGCTGGTTCCATTTCACCCCCAAGCTGGTCAGCAGGGTGGCCCGCCAGCTGATTGCTACCGCCGCGATGACCGCCGTGCTGTGGTACCTGATGCCGCTGATGGAGGACCGTTACGGCGGCAACCTTATCGAACGGCTGTGGTCGCTCACCGCGCTGGTCGCGGGAGGCGGCGCGGTGTTCTTCGGTACGGCCTTCATGGTCGGCGCCCTCGACAAGGACCTCATCGGCCAGCTACGGCGGCGGCGTCCGGCCCGCACCAAGACCGATGACGAAATTCTGGAGGTTGAATAGCATGCGCGTGGTTTCCGGCATTCAGCCGACCGGTAAGCCCCACCTGGGCAACTATCTCGGCGCGATCCGCAATTATGTGAAGTTGCAGGACGATGCCCATGCGTCGGGCGGCGAATGCCTGATCTTTATCGCCGATCTCCACGCGATCTCGATGCCGCACAACCCCGTAGAGCTGCGCGCCTCGACGCTCGAGCTGGTGGCGACGCTGGTCGCCTGCGGGCTCGACCCCGACAAGACGATCCTGTTCAATCAGGCGCAGGTGCCGCAGCACCCCGAGCTGCAATGGCTGCTGAGCGGCACGGCCCGCATGGGCTGGCTGAACCGCATGACCCAGTGGAAGGACAAGGCCGGCAAGAACCGTGAGGGCCAGTCGGTCGCGCTGTTCACCTACCCGGTGCTCCAGGCCGCCGACGTGCTGCTGTATCAGGCGACCCACGTGCCGGTGGGCGAGGACCAGAAGCAACACCTCGAGCTTGCCCGCGACATCGCACAGAAGTTCAACAACGACTTCGCGCCCAAGAATCCTGATGGCACGCAAGCGCCGATCTTCACTCTGCCCGATCCGGTCATCCCGGCCGAGGCCGCGCGGATCATGAGCCTGCGGGATGGCGGCGTGAAGATGTCGAAGTCCGACCCCAGCGACATGAGCCGTATCAACCTTTCCGACGATGCCGACACGATGACGCAGAAGGTGAAGAAGGCGAAGACCGACCCCGAGCCGCTGCCGTCGGAAGAAGCGGGCCTTGTCGAGCGCCCCGAGGCGCGCAACCTCGTGGGCATCTACGCCGCGCTGGCGGGCCAATCGGTCGGCGACGTGCTGGGCGCGTATGGCGGACAGGGCTTCGGCGCCTTCAAGCCGGCGCTCGCCGAACTGCTCGTGGCCAAGCTCGGACCGATCCGCGATCGCTTCGTGAGCCTCAAGGACGACACCGAAGCGCTCGACGCGATCCTCGCGCGCGGGGCCGCCAAGGCGCGCGAGCGCGGCACCCCGACCCTCACGGCCGCCTACCGCGCGCTGGGGCTGGTGAGGCACTGATCCGCCGCGCGGCTTGCGACGAACCGACGCCTGACGACGACAATATTCAATTGCCGTTCATAGGCATGTAATATGATATCGCTTGCCAGGGCCGTTGCTGTCATTGCAATCGCCACCAGACAGAGGTTGTGCCATGCTGCGTTCTATGTCGTCGATCAAATCCTTCACCCGCCTTGCCCTGCCCGCCGCCATTGCGCTCGGGCTCGGTGCCTGCGCCCCCACGCCCTTCAAGGCGGACGTGTCGCGCTTCGCAGTCCCGCTGCCCGCGCCGCAGGGCCAGACCTTTGCGGTGGTCGCGGAAGACCCGCGACTCGCCGGCGGGCTTGAATTTGCCACCTATGCCGACAAGGTCGCCGCTGAGCTCCAGCAGCTCGGCTATGCCCGCGCCGCCTCGCCCGAGAGCGCCGACATGCTGGTGCGCTTCGACTACCGCGTCGATAACGGACGTGAGCGGGTGCGCACCGATTTCGGCGGGGCCGGGTTCGGCGGGGCGGGCTTCGGTGCCGGACGCTGGGGTCCCTGGGGCCCATGGGGCGGCTGGGGCGGTGGCGGCTTCGGCGGCTGGGGCCTAGGCTTCAACGATCCCTTCCTCGGCGGGCCGAACGTGCGCAGCTACACGATCTACACCAGCGCAATCGACGTGAAGATCGACCGCCGGGCCGATGGCCAGCGCCTCTTTGAAGGCAAGGCCGAAGCCGTGTCGCGCAACAACCGCCTGCCGGCGATCGTGCCCAACCTCGTCGATGCGATGTTCACTGATTTCCCGGGCAATTCGGGCGAGACGCTGCGCATCACCATCCGCGACGACGAAAAGACCGTGCGCCCTGCACAATGATGGTGTAGGAAGCTGTCCACGAAACCCTTGGACGGGAAAAAAGAAGGCGGCGCAGGGGATCGCGCCGCCTTTTTTGTTGTCTGTTTTCTGCAGCTCGGACCGTTAGCGATTGTCGAGCTGAGCTCTGACCGCGGCAAGTCCGTCGCGGGTGACGCGATAGGGCCGCCCCGCCTCGCTTCGGATCAACCGCCGGCGCAGTAGCCGGTTGAAGATGGTCAGGCTGCAATCCATCAGGCGAAAGCCATCGCGGTTGAAGCAGTCGACTTCGACAATCTTGCCATGTGCGTCGCGCAAGTAATGGATCGATCCACCCTGCGCGAGCACGTGCAGCACACGCTGCTCGTGTTTCGAGATGTTCAATGAAACTGTCCTGAGAATAGTCACTGACAGACAGCCGCCGGAGCCTGGCTCGCAGCGGCGACACAGTCAGCCTTGCGTACGTTCAGCGCACGCGAAGGCTGGTCAGCGGATCACATTCTCGGACATGAGCATTCCAGGTTTCGAACAGCGCGAGTTTTGACGCTCGGCAAGCGTGCCGTCAAGGCTCAGGGTTTGGCGCGATCTCCGGATCGGACCCGATGGCTTGCGGTTAGCAATCAGCCGCCCATCGCCGGGCGCGGCCGCCGGTTGAGCGGAAGCTTGCCAATTTCAGGGGGGCCTTTGCCGCGTTCAGGCCCCTTCTAAGGCGGTCTAGACCCCCTCCAGACCCCCTC
>JANNWO010000147.1:0-3102 GCA_031408395.1 Sphingomonadales bacterium
CTCGATCGCCTTGATGTCGAGCGGCACCAGCGTGCGCAGGTCGAGGATTTCGGCGTCGACACCCTTGGCAATGCAGACAGCCTCGGCAACGTGGACCATGGTGCCATAGGCGAGCACGGTAAGCTGCTCGCCCTCGCGCACGGTGCGCGCCTTGCCGAGCGGTATCTTGTAGTAGCCTTCGGGCACCACACTATCGGGATGCCGCTTCCACGGCTCGACCGGCTTGTCATAGAAGCCGGTGAACGGCCCGTTATAGATGCGCTTGGGCTCGAAGAAGATCACCGGATCATTGTCTTCGATGGCCGCGATCAGCAGGCCCTTGGCGTCGTGCGGGGTCGCCGGGATCACGGTCTTGAGGCCCGCCACGTGGGTGAACAGCGCCTCCGGGCTCTGACTGTGGGTCTGGCCGCCGAAAATACCCCCGCCAAACGGCGAGCGCACCGTCAGCGGCGCGATGTAATCTCCTGCCGAACGGTAGCGCAGGCGCGCGGCTTCGGAGATCAGCTGGTCAAGGCCGGGGTAGATGTAATCGGCAAACTGGATTTCCGGCACGGGGCGCAACCCGTAAGCGCCCATCCCCACCGCCGCACCGATGATCCCGCATTCGCTGATCGGGGTATCGAAGACGCGGTTCTTGCCGTGCTTGGCTTGAAGCCCGGCGGTGGCGCGGAACACGCCGCCGAAATAGCCGACATCTTCGCCCATGATGATCACGTCGGGATCGCGGCCAAGCATAATGTCGAGCGCTTCGTTAATCGCCTCGATCATGTTGAGGCGGCGCTCCTCGATGACAAGCTGGGTTACGCTTGCGGGTTCCTCAGTCATCCGAAGGGCCTTTCGGTACCGAACTTGGTGATGCGTTCGCGGATCGCCTGCTCGGCCTGTTCCTCGAGGTGCCAGGGCAGCTCCTCGTAAACGTCTTCGAACATGGTGTGGAACGGATGGTGGAGGCCGTGGCCGAGGATGCCGTTCTTCTCGGCCTCCTTGGTGGTGGCCTTGACCTCTTCCGCGCAGGCCAGGTCCATCGCCGCCTGACGGTCCTCGTCCCACTCACCGATCGCGATCAGGTGGTTCTTGAGGCGATTGACGGGGTCGCCGAGCGGCCACTCCTCGCGCTCCTGCGCAGAACGGTAGCCACTGGGATCGTCCGATGTGGAGTGCCCTTCTGCGCGGTAGGTGAAGTATTCGATCAGCGTCGGGCCGTGATTGCCGCGCGCGCGGGTTGCGGCCCACTCCGCGGCCGCATAGCAGGCGAGCGCGTCATTGCCGTCGACCCTGAGCGCTGCGATCCCGTAGCCGAGCCCGCGTGCGGCGAACGTGGTACGCTCGCCCCCGGCGAACCCTGAGAAGCTCGAGATAGCCCACTGGTTGTTGATCACGTTGAGGATCACCGGCGCGTTGTAGACGGCCGCAAAGGTGCAGGCCGCGTGGAAGTCGCCCTCGGCGGTCGATCCTTCGCCGACCCAGCTTGCCGCGATCCGGCTATCGCCCTTGATCGCGCTCGCCATTGCCCAGCCCACCGCCTGCGGGCACTGGGTGGCAAGGTTGCCCGAGATGCTGAAGAAGCTGTGCTCGCGGCTTGAATACATGATCGGCAGCTGGCGGCCCTTCAGCTTGTCGGCCTTGTTCGAGTAGATCTGGTTGATCATTTCGAGCAGCGGATAGCCGCGCGCGATCAGGATGCCCTGCTGGCGGTAGGAGGGGAACACCATGTCGTCGCTCGCCAACGCCATCGCCGGGGGGATTGAGGTCGCCTCCTCGCCGGTGCACTTCATGTAGAAGCTGGTCTTGCCCTGCCGCTGGCCGCGGAACATCCGCTCGTCAAAGGCGCGCACCATCGCCATGTGGCCAAGCATGGTGCGCAATGTGTCAGGGCTGAGGCGCGGGTTCCACGGGCCGTGGGCAAGGTTGTCGTCGCCCAGCACCCGCACGAGGCCATAGGCAAGGCCCGCCATCTGTGAAGGGTGGATGCCCTCGTCCGGGCGCGGCTGATCGCCGGGCTTGCCGATCTCGATATGCGAGAAGTCGGCGGTATCGCCGGGGCGATATTTGGGCTCGGGCACGTGCAGCGCGAGCACCGGGCGGTTGCCTTTTTCGCCCTCGGCCGCAGGTCTTTCAGGATCGGCCATGAGCCGCGCTCTCCCTTGTCGCACCCTTGCCGGATGCCGGTGCATTCATTGCTTGAATACGTATTTTTATTTCAACGCCCGAGAGCGGTCAAGCGCTCTGGTCTGGCAATGGTCACACCGCAACAGGGGCACTGATTGGGGGGAGCGGCGCGTAATCATGCACCACGAAATCCTCGATCGTGTATCCGAAAATTGTTTCGGGCTTCCGGATTATCTCCAATCTGGGGTGGCCCTGCGGCGCTCTCGAGAGCTGCTCCTCGATCAGATGCGCGTGGTTGAGGTACAGGTGGACGTCGCCGCCCATCCACACCAGCTCGCCCGGCTGCATCCCGACCTGCTGCGCGATCATCGCGGTGAGCAGCGCTGCCGACCACAGGTTGAACGGCAGGCCCAGCGCGACGTCGCAGCTGCGCTGGTAAAGCAGGCAATTGAGCCGCGCCCCCCCACCTTTATTGGCGCTACCCTCCCCCGAGACATGGAACTGGTAGGTCTTGTGGCACGGCGGGAGCGCCATGCGATCGAGCTCGGCGACGTTCCAGCCCTCGATGATGTGGCGGCGGCTGCCGGGACTGGTGCGCAGGCTCTCGATCACCGCGGCGATCTGGTTGATCCCCTCGCCCTTCTCGTAAAGCCCGTCGGGACGGTAGCGGTACGTCGGCCAGTCCACCCACTGCTTGCCGTAAACCGGCCCAAGATCACCCCAGCGGTGCGCGAAAGCCTCGTCATCGGCGATTCGCGTGACAAATTCATCGAGGCTGATCTGGTCGCCCGTCTCGCGCACATAGGTCGCGTGCGGCCACTCGTTCCAGATCTTGACGCCTTGCAGCACCAGCGGACGGATATTGGTGGAGCCGGTCAGGAACCACAGCAGCTCGCGGGTCGCGGTCTTCCAGTACACGCGCTTGGTGGTGAGCAGCGGCATCGCCCCGCCGCCAAGGTCGAACCGCAGCATCGCTCCGCACACTGATTTTGT
>JANNWO010000148.1:0-7443 GCA_031408395.1 Sphingomonadales bacterium
GGTCAGCAGGTTGATGAGCACCTGCCGCAGGCGCTTGGGATCGGCATGGACGAATTCGGGAAGGCCGGGCGCGTGCTCGAGCACCAGCGACAGGCCCCGCGCCTCGGCCTGAAGCTCAAGCATGGCGATAAGCTGGCCCAGAAACTCGGGAAAGCGGATCGGCTCGCGCTCAATCTTCAGTGCCCCGCCCTCGACCTGCGCCATGTCGAGCAGGCCTTCAACCAGATGCGCCAGATGCTCGGCGCTGCGGCGGATCACGCGGGCGGCGCTCACCGCATCGCGCCCCTCGTTGCGCTCAAGCAGCTGGGCGTATCCGTAGATCGCATTCAAGGGCGTGCGGATCTCGTGGCTGACGCTGGCGAGGAAGCGGGTCTTGGCCTCGTTCGCAGCCTCGGCGGCTTCCTTGGCCGCGCGCAGCTGCGCCAGCGCGTCGCGCTCAGGCGCGCGCTCGCCCTTCAGCCATGAGAGAAGCCGCCCCGCCATCAATTCACTGCGAAGCGATATAGGCGCGCCAGCCGCCCATGTGGGTGATGTCCTGCGCCCCCGCGAGCGCGCGCGGCTCGGCGACGAAGCCCTTGACGCTCGTCCCGTCGGCCAGCTGGACCGTTCCGATCGCCAGCGGAGGGGGGACTTCGGTGACGAAGCTGCCGAACTCGCCCATGCCCAGCTCATAGACCTCGAGCGCGATGGCGGCGCCGTCCTGCGAATGCACCAGCGCAGGCTTAGGCGGCACGGAATCCGCCATCGCATAAAGCCGGTAGGTGGGGGCGGTGGTGAAGGCGCCGACGAAGGTCGCGTTGCGGCTGGTCAGCTGCCAGTGCAGCGGCATGCCTTCAAGGTGAGCGCCGACGACGGCAAGTTTGACGGTGTCCATATGATCTCCAAGGTCGAGCGGTGGTGGAGGGGGAAGCGCGGCGGCGCTGAGGTAGTCGCCCGCCAGCGCGATTAGCGCACGATCGCTATGCGCAGGCCCGATCAGCGTGATCCCGAAGCCCGTGGCATTGTCCCGCGCGCCCGCGGGCACGGCGACGGCGGCCATGTCGAGCAGGTTCACGAAGTTGGTGTAGAACCCGAGATTGCTGTTGAGCGCCACTGGCGCTGCGAGCAGTTCGGCGACGCGGTAGGTGGTGCCGGTGGTCGGGAAAGCGAGCGCGTCCACGTCGGCCCACAGGGTCTGCGTCCAGCGCTGCAATTCGGCGAGGCGATAGATGCCGTTCCACAGTTCGGTCGCCAGCATCTCGGCGCCCGGCGCGACGACCTCGCGCACCACGGGGTGGATCGCCTCCGGGTTGCTTGCCAGCAGCGGTGCGATGGCAGCGGCGCGCTCGGCGACCCACGGCCCGCCATAAAGGAGCCGCGCGGCTTCGATCAGCGGAGCGATGTCGATCTCGACGATTTCGGCATCGCGTGCGAGCGTCTCCAAGGCACGGTCGTAGAGGTACTCGGCCTTGACATCGCCAAAGAAGACACGGCTGTCGCGGCGCGGCACGCCGATGCGCTTGCCCGTCAGCGGCACATCGGCGGGCGCACGCGAGTAGGCGTCCACAGCGTCGAAACCCGCCAGCACCGCGTCGACCGCTTCGGCATCGGCGAGCGCATCGGTGAAGACCGTGATGCAGTCAATGGTCCGGCAGGCCGGCACCAGCCCGCGGTTACTCCAGCGGCCCTTGCTCGGCTTGAAACCGACAAGGTGGTTGAACGCCGCCGGCACCCGGCCTGAGCCTGCCGTGTCCGTGCCGAGCCCGAAAGCGACCAGCCCCGCGGCGACGGCCACTGCCGAGCCCGAACTCGATCCGCCGCTTACATAGTCGCGGTTATAGGCGTTGCGCGGGATGCCATAGGGGCTGCGCGTGCCGACCAGACCGGTGGCGAACTGGTCAAGATTGGTCTTGCCGACACAGATCGCCCCTGCCGCCTCCAGCCGCTCGATCACGCTGGCCGAGCGTTCGGGGCGATAGGCGAAGGCGGGGCAGGCGGCGGTGGTCTCCATCCCCGCGACATCGATATTGTCCTTGGCCGCATAGGGCACGCCCGCGAGAGGCAGATGCTCGCCAGCGGCCACCCGCGCGTCGATGGCGCGGGCGGCGGCGCGCAGGGCGTCGGGCGAGGTGCGGCTGATCCACACCTGCGGCTGGTGCGCGTCATAGGCTGCGAGGCGCGCAATGGTATCCTCGATGATGGCGAGCGCGGTTGCCTCGCCGCTGTTCACCGACGCAGCAATGGCGGTAGCGCTGAGGCGATCGAAGCGGCTCATGGCGTTCTCCTCAAGGCCAGCATCGGCGCGCCGGGGTGCAGGGAATGGCCTTGCGCGATGTACACCGCCTCGACCGTCCCGCTCGCGGGGCTTTCGAAGGGACATTCCATCTTCATCGTCTCGATCACCGCGATCACGTCGCCCTCGGCCACCGTGTCGCCGGGGGCGACGAGCAGCTTCCAGACGCTCCCACCAAAAGGCGCTTCGATAAGGTCCGCACCCTCGGGCACC
The DNA here is from genome assembly GCA_031408395.1 of Sphingomonadales bacterium. Taxonomy (GTDB): domain Bacteria; phylum Pseudomonadota; class Alphaproteobacteria; order Sphingomonadales; family Sphingomonadaceae; genus Erythrobacter. The sequence goes on from JANNWO010000148.1 coordinate 2,486, forward strand.
ACGATCGCCGCCGCCTCGCCCGCGCCGCTGTCAGACCCGAGAAGCTCGCTCACCCGGTCAAACTCGCCCGAAGCCTCCCACGCGGCGCGTTCGGCAGCAAAAGCGGCCCCGCGCCGCGCCTCGAAATCGGCGATGCTGTCCGCATTGTCGGCGAGGAAGGCGCGGTAGTCGGCCAAGCGGAAGGTGGTCTCCTCGATTCGGATCGAGCGCCGACCGTGGGGGAAGTCGCGCCGCCATTCGGTGAGCTCATCGGCGGAGACCGGGAAGAAGCGGATCTGGTCGAAGAACCGCAGCAGCCACGGCTTGCCGCCGGTGAAGGCGTCGGTCTGGCCCCCTGAATTCCTGTGCGTGTTCCACACCTGAATGGTGCGCCCGAACAGCTGGTAGCCGCCCGGGCCTTCCATACCGTAGATGCACATATAGGCCCCGCCGATCCCCACCACATTGGGCGGGGTCCAGGTGCGCGCCGGGTTGTACTTGGTGGTGACAAGGCGGTGGCGCGGATCGATCGAGGTGGCGACCGGCGCGCCGAGATAGACGTCGCCCAAGCCGAGCACGAGGTAGCTCGCTTCGAAGATCAGGTCCTCGACCGCTTTGGCATCGGGCAGGCCGTTGATGCGGCGGATGAACTCGATGTTGTCGGGGCACCACGGCGCATCGTCGCGGACCGTGCCGACGTACTTGGCGATGGTCTCCTCGATCGCCGGATCGCGCCAACTCAAGGGCAGGTGGACGATGCGCGAGGGGGCCTCGAAGTCCTTGAGATCGCCCATCGCGTCTTCGGCGGCGATCAGCGCGGCAAGCGCGCGCGGCTGGTCGAGCACCTTGCCATCGAAGTGCAGTTGCAGCGAGCGGATGCCGGGGGTGATGTCGATCACACCGGGGATCGCCGCCCGTTCGAGCGCTTGCATCAGCGCGTGGACGCGGATGCGCAGCTCGATGTCGAGGACGATCGGACCGTACTCGACAAGGATGTTGCGGTCGCCCTGCTGGCGGTAGGTGGTGCGCGGCCTTTCGCCCTGTTCGGGCAGTTCGGCGAGAACCGCGCCAAGGTCAGCATCTTCGCTCACAGACGGCGTTGCATGTTGGACGAGCCCCGCCGCGTCCGCCGCCATGGCCGTGCCGATCCCTACAGGCACGAAGCGCACTTTGTCGTCGGGCGCGAGCTGGCCGATTGTCCATCGGTCCGCCGCGATCACCGTGAAGGGGCACACGAACCCGCCCAGCGAAGGCCCGTCCGGGCCCAGAATGATCGGCATGTCCCCGGTGAAGTCGACCGCGCCGATGGCGTAGGGATTATCGTGAATGTTCGAGGGATGCAGACCCGCCTCCCCCCCATCGCGCCGCGCCCATTCGGGCTTGGGGCCGACCAGCCGCACCCCGGTGCGGTTGGAATTGTAATGAACCTGCCAGTCGGCGGCGAGAAAGGCCTCGATATCGCTATCGGTGAAGAAATCGGGCGCGCCGTGGGGGCCGTAAAGCACCCGCACCGACCATTGCCGGCCCAGCGGCGGAAGCTCTGCGGCGATCCCCTCTCCTGTCGGAGCATCGCCCAAATGCAGCACATCGCCGGCCACCAGCGCGCGCGCGGCATGACCGCCGAACTCGCCCAGCGCAAAGGTCGCCGCGCTGCCGAGATAGGGCACCACATCAAGACCGCCTGCGATGAGGATATAGCCGCGCATCCCCCCACCGCTCGCCCGGCCCATCGCGAGGGTCTGCCCGGCGGCGATGGCGAGCGGCTCGCCGCGCGGTGCAAGCGCGCCATCAAGCGTGGCTCCGAAGTCCGCGCCGGTCAGGCAGATCGTCGCCGGTGCCTCGAACAATAGCGTGGGCCCGCTCGCCGTGACCTCCAGCCCCGCCATGCCCTCAGGATTGCCGAGGATCAGATTGCCGAGCCGGAAGCTGCGGTCATCCATCGGCCCCGACGGCGGTACGCCTACATTCCATAGCCCGAGCCTGCCGGGGAAATCCTGTACCGATGTCGCCGTGCCGCCCGCAATCACCCGCACCGCGCGGCGGGCATAGGCGACGCTATCGAGCATCCGGGTCGACACCTCGCCGCTGACAAAGCCTCGCGCACGCACCACCTCGCGTAGCCAGCGCAGGTTGGTCTCGATCCCGTCAACGCGGCTGGCATCCAGCGCCGCCTGCATCGCCGTAATCGCGCCTTCGCGGGTCGCGGCGTGGGTGATGAGCTTCGCCAGCATCGGGTCGTAGAAGGCGCTGACTTCGGTGCCTGCCATGACCCAGGTCTCGGCACGGATATCGTCCGGAAAGGCGACGTTGACCAGCGTGCCGGTGGTCGGGCGGTAGTCGAGCGCCGGGTCCTCGGCATAGAGACGCACTTGCACCGAATGGCCCTTGGCGGTCGGCGCGGGCGCATCAAGCATCGCGAAGTCGCCCGCCGCACCGCGGATCATCCATTCGACAAGATCGATCCCCATCACCTCCTCGGTGACGCCGTGTTCGACCTGAAGCCGCGTGTTCATTTCGAGGAAGAAGAAGTCCTCGCGCGCGGCGTCGTAGAGGAACTCGACCGTGCCTGCTGAAAGATACCCCGCCGCCTCGCCCAGCCGCACGGCGGCTGCGATGAGCTCGGCGCGCTTGGCGTCCGAGAGGCACGGCGCGGGTGCCTCCTCGACCACTTTCTGGTTGCGCCGCTGGAGCGAGCAGTCACGCTCGCCCAGCGCCATCACGCGGCCCTGCCCGTCGCCAAAGATCTGCACTTCGATATGCCGAGCGCGCGGCACATAGCGTTCAAGGAACACGCCCGCATCGCCGAAGCTTGCCTCGCCCTGGCGCACTACGGCGGCAAAGCCTTCACGCACCATCGCTTCGCTCTCGCAGATGCGCATCCCGATGCCCCCGCCCCCGGCGGTCGCCTTGAGGATTACGGAATAGCCGATCCGCGTGGCAGCTTCGGCAGCCTCGTCCTCGCCGGTCAGGAGCCCGGTGCCCGGAGCAAGCGGGAGCCCGTGCGCCTCGGCGAGCGCGCGGGCGGAGTGCTTGAGGCCAAAGGTGCGGATATTCTCAGGCGTCGGCCCGATAAAGGCGATGCCGGCGGCCGCGCAGCGTTCCGCAAAGTCCGCGTTCTCGGCGAGGAAACCGTAGCCCGGATGGATCGCGCCTGCCCCGGTCGCTTGCGCCGCAGCCAGAATGGCCTCGACGTTGAGATAGGATTGCGCGGCAGGCCCCGGCCCGATGCACACCGCTGCGTCCGCCGCGCTGACATGAAGCGAGCCTGCATCGGCATCGGAATAGACCGCCACCGACCTCAGACCCATCCGCTTGCAGGTGCGGATGATCCGCGTGGCGATCGCGCCGCGGTTGGCAATGAGGACGGTGGTGAAGGTCATGAGTTGGAGGGCGCCGCCACGATCATGCGCACCGGCGTCGGGTTAAAGCCGTTGCAGGGGTTGTTGATCTGCGGGCAGTTGGAGACGACCACGATGACGTCCATCTCGGCGCGCAGGTCGACCGTCAGGCCCGGCGCGGAGATGCCGTCGACGATGCCGAGCGTCCCGTCATCTTCGACCGGCACGTTCATGAAGAAGTTGATGTTGGAGACAATGTCGCGCTTGCCGCGCCCCTGCGTAAGGTTCGCCTCAAGGAAATTGTCGACGCAGGCGTGCTGCGATTTGGTGTGATGGCCATAGCGCAGGGTGTTGGACTCGCAGGAGCACGCCCCGCCGATGGTGTCGTGATACTCGACCGCAGAATCGACGATGGTCATCATCGGCCGGCCCTCGTTCGAAAGCAACACGCTGCCGGTGCGCAGGAACAGGTTGCCCTGCGCCGCAACCGTGTCCTGCGCGGAATAACGCTCGGCATCGTCGGCCGCGGAATAAATCAGGAAGTCGACCGCCTGGTTGCCCTCCAGATCGACGATGCGCAGCACCTCGCCCTTGCTCACGCGGTGCAGCCACGGCGCGCGCGCGGGCACGATCTCGTCGTGGATGATGGAGCCGGTGAGGCCGGAGAGGGCCGGGTCTGCGGTCATGGTGCTCTTTCGCATTCGGAAGGCTTAGCGGCGGTAGTGGTCTTCGGTGTTGAGGAAGGCGCGGGTCGCTTCGGGCGCGGCATTGCGCACCGGGTCGGTGTCGGGCGTGACGGGTCCGCGCCATGCGATGAGCCGCAGCGGGGCGGAGTGGTAGTCCTCGCGCGGGTCGAGCACGTGCGGGCAATTGGCGACCACCAAAATCACGTCCATCTCGCAGCGCAGCAGCACCTCGCGCGCGCCCACGAAGGGGCCCACGATCGGCGTGATCGCCCCGTCCGGCTCGATCCTGGTGCCCTTGAACAAGGTCACGCAGGGGTGGACATCGCGGCGGGTGAGGCCGTGCTTCGCCGCGCCGAGGATCAGCCGGTCGCGCCCGTTGGGATAGGCACCGGAGTTGCGCCCCTCCCCGTATTTGCGTGCGTTACTGGCCGCATTGGAGACGCCGCAGAACGTGTCATGTGTGCCCGCGCCGTCTTCGAGTATGCTGACCATCACGCGGCCCATGTCGGAAAGCAGCAGCTTGCCCGCGCTCAGATAGGCATTCCACTGCACCTTGACCGTGTCGGCGACATTAAGCCGCTCGGTCGGCATTTCGGCGTTGAACATGTTCAGCGACGCGCAGGCATCGCCCGCCTTGTCGATCAGCCGCAGCCGGGTGCCGCGCGCCAGCCGCCGCGAGGCATAGCCGCCGGGTGCGATGGTCTCCTCCCAGAGCAGGTCCTCAACCGCCACGCCATCGGGCAGGTCGTCCGCGACGGGTGGGAGCACCGGCATGGTCTCGACCCGCGTGCCGCCTTGGGCGCGGGCATGGTCACGGGCGGCTTTGGGATCGGCAGTCCCGCTCATTCTGCGGCCTCTTTGGCAGGAGGCACGTCCTGCTCGTAGAGCGGCGGCAGGAGCGCGGTGGTGGTAACGAGCTGCAATTGCTGCACGCCGCGGATCGCCCGCAGCGCGT
>JANNWO010000149.1:0-1961 GCA_031408395.1 Sphingomonadales bacterium
CACCGTCACCAGTTCGCCCTTGCCGATCGACAGGACGATTTCCTGCGACGGGCGGACGACCTGCTGCGCGGTGGCGGTGGCCGCCGGCATCGCTGCCATCGGCACCGCGGCGAGCGCGGCCACCATCAGCTTGGTCTTGAACTTGCGTGTCATGGGATGACCCCCCTCGGATGAAATCGGCATGCTAATTATCCCTCTCAGAAGACGAGCGTCGCACCCGCGGCGGGCAAGGTCTGCCCGGCACGGCGCACGCTGCTCGACTGGCCCGAGAGGACGGCGCCGGTCTTGGCGCTGACGTTTTCTTCAGTGGTTTCCTTGCCGCGGGTGACCCGCACGCTCGGACCGACGTAGACTTTCGGCGCGCTGCCACCGCCCTGCGAAGCGGCCTGGGCCGGCGCGCTGTATTGCGGCGCTGCGGACTGCGGAGCCTGCTTGACGCCTGCGCTGCCACGCTGGAAGCGCGACACGTCGGCACCGGTGACGTAGGAGGCACCCTTGTCCATCGGCTGGCCGATAGCGGCCTTGAGCAGTTTCTCTTCCTGCTCGGGCGTAGCGCCCACCGGGATCTTCACGTTGCCCGAAGCGATGGCCTTCTCGAGATCGGCCGGATTGTCCGAGATCGAGCGCAGCGCGAGGCTGATCTGACCGAAGGTCTGGCTGACCGCGATCTTCTCGGCGATCTTGGGCGTCACTTCGAGCGTCACGGTGCGGAACTCGGCGACGATGGTCTTGCCGTTCTCGTCGGTGGTCTTTTCGGTCGACTGGTCGGTGGCCAGCACGCGCAGATTGCGCACGATGGTCTCGGCGGCGCGCAGCGGCGGGCCTTCGTCCTGCGAATCGACCTGCTGGCTGAGCAGAAGGTCGACGCGGTCCCCCGGGAAGATGAAGCCGGCAACCCCGCTCATGGCCGAAACCGGCACAGTGACGGCGCGCATGCCCGGGCCCAAGGCCGCAGCAAGGAAGCCGCGATCGCCCGGCGCGACCAGCGAGCCCTGAGTGACCGGCTCGCCGGCGGTGACCGGGAAGCGCACGACGGTGCCGAGCAGCTTGTTCATGTCGGCTTCGCCGTCGATGTAATAAGCGTCCTGCACCAGCTCCTTGGGCCAGGGCTGGAAGCCCAGCGCATCGGCTGTGATGATCGTGCCGGCAGGCAGAGCCCGCTTGGCGACGAGGACCCGCGGGCCGGTCGGCACAGACGCCTCGGCATCAGGGGCAGCGCCGCCTGCAAAAATGGTGCGTGCGGCAAAAGCCGTCCCGATCGCGATAATAAGCGCGCCGAGCAGCAGAACCAGTTTCTTCCTATCCATGGCTCAATAAGCCCCCTCGTAATCGCCCTGGGTTTGGTTAGCGGGCAGGTATGGTTGCATTGTGTAAGGCATGACTGGTTAAAATCGGGTTATGCCGTCGCAGCCGAGAGCGTGCCCTCGGGTAGATAATTGATCGCGAGCGTCCACAGAGCGCCGAATGCAATCGCCACGCCGTAGGGAATCGCGATGCGGTCGCGCTGGCGGCGGGCGACATGCCAGAACACCAGCATGACGGTCAGCACGCCGCCTGCGATCGACATGATCAACAGCAGCTGCATATATTCGTAGAGCGGGATCCACAGTGCGAGCGCGGTCAGCAGTTTGACGTCGCCGCCGCCCATCACCTTGAAGGCAAACAAAGATGCAAAGAGGCCGAAAGCGACCACTGCCACGCCAAGCTGGATGGCGATGTCGGGCCACAGCGAAAGGCCCTGCGACCACCAGAACGCCGGCGCACCCAATGCGATGGCGAGGTTCAGCCAATTGTCGATCTGCCGGCGGCGAATGTCCGTCAACGCGGCGACCAGCAGCGCAATTGCCAAGGCGATCAGCAGACCGTAGGAAATGGAATTCATCGACTTCGTGCCCCCGGCAAGGCCGTGCGAGGTGCACTGGCCGTCCTTGATTGGGACACCTCTACAGACCATGACTTAC
>JANNWO010000150.1:0-14755 GCA_031408395.1 Sphingomonadales bacterium
GAATTGCCTCTTCGCAATCAGAGAAGTTGACGAAGACCGAACCATCGCGTGTGATGATCTCGATCAAGGTGCTGCTGTCTTCGTCCTTGCGCGGTTCCAACTTCGCCTTGAAGCCAGCCTGTTTTAGCACCGCGAGCACGCCCGGGGCGTCCGAAGCCTTGACCACGGCAGCTGGCTTGTCCTGCCCCATCGCCGGCGCGCCAGCCGCGAGGCATGTCCAGAGAAGCGCGATGGTATAAATTGAACCTCGATGAATACTCATTCAGCAACCCTTTCGCTAGCAATTGCGCTCGCAATAACAAGATGATGAACCCTGCGTTGAAGGGAATCAACCCGGTCGTATCAGCTGCCAAGGAAGGCGGCGATCGCCTCGCCCAGTTCGGGCTTGATGACGCTGTTCATGTGGCCGCCCGGTACCTCGACATAGCGGGCATTGGGCAGCAGCCCGGCGAGATCTTCGGCCGAGCCGTTGTCGTGGTCCTCGTCCCCGCAGATCACGGCGGTCGGCATGGTGATATTGGCGAGGGCTGCCAGGTCGAAATCGTCCATCGCATCCAGCAGCAGCCGAGCAGCAACCCGGTCAACGCCTTGCGACTTCAGGAAAGTGCGCGCGGTGTAGGCGGGATCGCCGGGCTTGATCGTGTCGAATTCGTCAATGACGCGCTTGAAGTGGTCAGCGCGGCGCGACCAGTCGACCAGCCCCGCCACGCCCATCCCGCAGATTGCCAGCCGGCGCGGCTCAAGAATGCCGTGGGCGGCCGCATGGATCGCGGTGCGCGCACCAAGTGAGAAGCCCACAAGGTCGAAATCGCCCGGAGCAAGTGCGAGGTGCTCGGCGAGCGCGGCCACATCACGCACCAGCACACCGGCGGGATAGGCGCTCGGCTCGCGCGGGGCCGCGCTATCGCCATGCACCCGGAAGTCGAGCATGATCGCGCGGAAGCCCGCAGCGGCTAGCAGCTCGCCGTGGCCCCACTTGATCCAGTTCATCTGTGCGGAGGAAAACAGCCCGTGCAGCAGGATCACCGGCGAACCCTCACCCACGATATGGACGGCCAGCGTCGTGCCGTCGAAGCTGGTGAAATGCTCAGTCGAAGTGCTCATGCCGGGGCTGCTAGCGCGGAAAGCCGCCGGGAGCCAGCCACCGCGCGATTAGACCGGCCTTGAGAATAGTAAGCATGCTTATTATATGTGGGCACATGATCATCGATATCGGCTACCGACTCGCGGACAATTCGCGCCAACTTCGCCGCTTGTTCGACGAGCGCGTGCGCGGGCTCGGCCTCACCGGCCCGCAGGCGCGGCTGCTGCTTTCGCTTGACCGCTATCCTCACGAAAACCAGGCTTTCTATGCCGAGCAGCTGGATATCGAGCCGATCACACTCACCCGCATCGTCGACCGGCTCGAGGATGCAGGATGGATTGAGCGCAGGAGTGACCCAGCCGACCGCCGCGCGCGCATCCTGCATCTCACTGACAAGAGCCGCGGTATCGTCACCCGCCTCACCGCGAACGTCGAAGCACTGTTCGAGGAAATGCTCGATGGCTTTGACCCGGGTGAACGGGTGATGTTCGCGAACCTGCTCGACCGCATTGCCACCAACATTAGCGCTGCCCGCCAATTGGAGGTCGCCCATGGCTGATGCCGATCCCGCCCGCGCACCCCAGACCGGAGCCGCCACGCCGCTCGCCGCCGCGCAGGAGGACGCGCCCACGCGCCGCCCGTGGCTACGCTGGGGTGTGATGCTCGCGGTGCCGCTCGCGCTCGCGATCGGCGCGTTGATCTATTGGCAGAGCCTCGCCGGCAAGGTCTCGACCGACAATGCCTACCTCAAGCAGGACATGGTCTCGGTCAGCGCCGAAGTTGGCGGCAAGATCGTCGATATCAAAGTCGCCGAGGGTTCCGACGTGACTGCGGGACAGCTCTTGTTCCGGATCGATCCCGAACCCTTCAGTCTGCAGATCGCCGAGGCCAACGCCGCAATCGCCAGCGCGCAGGCCAACGTGATTGCGCTCAGCAATGCACCGGAACTGACCGGCACCGACATCGAGGCCGCGCGCAGTGATGTCGCCTTTGCCGAGGCGCGGTTTGAGCGGGTGCGCGCCCTGCGCGACAAGGGCTTCTCGACCAAGGCCGATTACGAGGCCGCCCAGCAGCAGGTTGTGCAAGCGCGCGAAACCGTGCGGCAGGCGCAGGACCGCCAGCGCGAGGCGCGCGCGCGGCTCGCCAGCGGCCCGGCTGTGCCCGGCGTCAATCCGCAAGTCGCTGCTGCCGAGGCAAGCCGCGCCAGCGCCCAGCTCTCCCTGCGCCGCACCGAAGTGCGCGCGCCGGCCGCCGGACGCATCGCCCAGGCCGATCGCCTGCAAGTCGGCCAGCAGGCCGTCCCCAACCTCCCCGTGCTGACGTTGGTCCGCTCAAACTCGACCTATGTGGAGGCGAATTTCAAGGAGACCGACCTTGCCGAGATGGCGGTGGGCCAGCGCGCCGAAATCCGCTTCGATGCCTATCCTGATGTCGTGCTGAAGGGCCGCGTTGCTTCGATCGGCGCGGGCACGGGCGCAGAGTTCTCGGTGCTCCCTGCACAGAACGCGACCGGCAACTGGGTCAAGGTCACCCAGCGTGTGCCGGTCCGGATCGCGATTGAGGGCCAGAGCCCGCGGCGCCTGATCGCCGGCCTCTCTAGCGAGGTGACGGTCTTCACCGACACAAACGGCAAACGCTGAAATGGCCAGCCGGGCCGCGCCCGCGTCTGCCACCCCGCCCGCAGCCGCGCCGCCGGTGCCGCCTGGCGACGTGCCTGAGCTTGAGTCCCGCAACTATCCGCTGATGATCGTCGGGGTGATGGCCGCCTCGCTGCTCCAGATCCTCGACACCACTATCGCCAACGTTGCTCTGCCGCACATGCAGTCCTCATTGGGCGCAACGGTCGACACAATCACCTGGGTGCTGACTAGCTATATCATCGCCTCAGCGGTGGCGCTGCCGCTCACCGGCTGGCTCGCCGACCGCATCGGCGCACGGCGGCTGTTCATCGGCTCGGTCGCGGGCTTCATCCTTGCCTCGATGCTGTGCGGCCTTGCGCAGAACCTCGAGGAGATGGTTGCGTTCCGCGCGCTTCAGGGGGTGGCAGGCGCCTTCATCGCGCCGCTCAGCCAATCCTTCATGCTCGACTCCACCCGCCCAAGCCGGCATCCGCAAATCATGGCGGTGTGGGGCATGGGGATCATGATCGGCCCGATCCTGGGGCCCATCCTTGGCGGCTGGCTGACCGAGACCGCCAACTGGCGCTGGGTGTTCTTCGTCAACCTGCCGGTCGGCATCGCATCGCTGGTGATCCTGTTCACTTGCCTGCCGAGCCATCCCAAGCGCGAGCGGCGTTTTGACATCACCGGCTTCCTGCTCATGGCGCTGGCCCTCGCCGCCTTCCAGCTCCTGCTCGATCGCGGCACGCAGGAGGACTGGCTCGCCTCGCCCGAGATCTGGGTCTACATCGTCCTCACGCTGTCGGCCACGTGGATGGTGGTGATCCACTTCGCGACAGCCCGCGCGCCGTTGTTCGAACGCTCGCTGTTCGCCGACCGCAACTTCGCGATCGCCTTGTCGTTCATGGTGGTGATCGGCATCGTCATGTTCGCGGTGATGGCACTGCTGCCGCCGATGCTCCAGAACCTGTTCGGCTACGGTGTGATCGACACCGGCATCGTGCTCATGCCGCGCGGGGTGGGCATCCTCGTCTCGATGCAGGTCTCGGGCCTGCTGATACGCCGCGGAGTGGATGCGCGGCCCGTTGTGGCGAGCGGCTTCCTGATCTGCGCCTTCTCGCTGTGGCAGATGTCGCATTGGTCGCTGGATGTGGACGAGTTCCACGTGATCATCAGCGGACTGCTTCAGGGCCTCGGCATGGGCCTTGTCTTCATCCCTCTGCAGGTGAGCGCCTTTGCTACACTCAGTCCAGCGATGCGCACCGACGGGTCTAGCCTCCTCAACCTGTTCCGCTCACTGGGCGCCTCGGCGGGAATTTCGCTGATGACGGTGCTGCTGGCACGCAACATCCAGACCTCGCACGCCGACCTCAGCGCGCACGTGACGGCTGCGACCGGCCACATCCTCGACTTCTCGACCGTCGACCGCTTTCAGGCGCTGGGCGATACCGCGATGGTGCTGCTTGATGCCGAGGTGAACCGGCAGTCAGCAATGATCGCCTATCTCGACGATTTCTGGCTCATGATGTGGATCACGCTGGCCGCAGCGCCGTTCGCTTTCCTGATGCGCAAGAACACGCAGCCCGCAGGCCCGATCGCGCTGTCGGAGTGAGCTCAGCTCAGCGGAAGAAGCACTGCGTGCCCGCGTAGAGCATCTCGGCGACATCGCCTTCGATGAAACCGCCGATCTTGTCGCCGAGCGCAAATTCCTCACCGAGCGTGCTGTCTTCGACCGCCGCAAAGCCGGGTGCGGCCTCAACCACGCTGCGCGCGCTGCCGAGCTGCATGCCGCCTGCGAGCTTGATCGTCCCCGTCGCCGCGCGGTCGCCGTCTTGCGCACTGTGCCAGTTCCAACCGACGAGGCGGCCCTTCTGGAAGTGCGCGGTGAGCCCGCCCGCAAAGTCTGTGAAGCTGACCGGCCCTGCCCCGCACTCGCCGTTCTCGCCGCTGCGGAGCGGTGCCCCGAGCACTTTGGTGAGCGCGGCTTCGACCTCCTTCTGCCCGGCGGCGAAGTAGAAGGCCTCGGATCCTACCGCGAGCCCCTGGCCGCGCAGTTCGACGGCATTGGCGGCAAGCGGAGCCTGTGCGACCTCGCCCTGCAGCTTCTCAGCCGGGCTGGGCACACCGCCGCTGTCGCAACCGGTTAGCGCCAACGCGCTCGCAAGCATGAGGCAAGCAATCCGCATCGACATCATCCCTTCTTGAGGTGCCGGCGGCCGAGCAGCTCGGCGATCTGCACCGCGTTCAAAGCCGCGCCCTTCCTGAGATTGTCGGAGACGCACCACAGGGTGATGCCGTTCTCCACCGTCGGGTCTTCGCGCACACGGCTGATGAAGGTCGCAGCATCGCCGACGCACTCGACCGGGGTAATGTAGCCGCCATCCTCGCGCTTATCGATCAACATCACGCCCGGCGCCTCGCGCAGCAGGTCCATCGCCTGTTCGGCCGAAATGTCGTTCTCGAACTCGATGTTGACCGCTTCCGAGTGGCCGACGAAAACTGGCACGCGCACACAGGTGGCGTTCAATTTGATCTTGGGGTCGAGGATCTTCTTGGTCTCTACCACCATCTTCCATTCTTCCTTGGTCGACCCGTCGTCGAGGAAGCTGTCGATGTGCGGGATCACGTTGAAGGCGATCTGCTTGGTGAATGCGGACGGCTCCACCGGATCGCCGACGAAGATCGCACGGCTTTGCTGGAACAGCTCGTCCATGCCCGCCTTGCCCGCGCCGGAGACCGACTGGTAGGTCGAAACCACCACGCGCTTGATCTTGGCAAAATCGTGCAGCGGCTTCAGCGCCACCACCAACTGCGCGGTAGAGCAGTTCGGGTTGGCGATGATGTTGCGCGCTGTGTAGCCATCGATGGCGTCGGGGTTCACTTCCGGCACAACCAAAGGAACGTCGGGATCCATGCGGTAGAGCGACGAGTTGTCGATCACGACGCATCCTGCCGCCGCAGCCTTGGGGGCATATTCCTTGGCCGGGCCCGAGCCTGCCGCGAACAGCGCGATGTCCCAGCCGGCCCAGTCGAAATGCTCGATATTGCGGCACTTGAGCATCTTGCCTGTGTCGCCGAATTCGACCTCGTTGCCGACCGAACGCGACGAGGCAACCGCGGCGACCTCGTCACACGGAAACTCGCGCTCGGCGAGAACCTGCATAATCTCGCGCCCGACATTGCCGGTCGCGCCAACCACTGCCACCCGGTAACCCACTTGGCATTCTCCTATGACTTGGCCTCGCGAGATAGCGTGCGCGCGCCCCAGCGCAACCGCTAAGGTCGACTGTGCAGACCTATTCCGGCGGCGTCACCCCGTGGGCGGCGAGGAAGCGGAAGATGGAGTTCCAGACATGCGGTCCGATCTTCTCGCCCGACACGCGGTGGGTGTAGCCGGGGTAGAGCATCATCTCGAAGGGTGTATTGCTTTCCTGAAGCACGCTGATCAGCTCCGAGGAGTTCTCGAACACCACGTTATCGTCTGCCATGCCGTGGATCAGCAGCAGCGGATCAGCGATCTTCGCTGCATCGGGGATGGCGCTGGCAGTCTTGTATGCCTCGGGAACCTCACGCGGATCGCCCATGTAGCGCTCGGTGTAGTGGGTGTCGTAAAGCTCCCAGCGGGTCACCGGTGCGCCGGAAATGCCCACCGCATAGAGGCCGGGGTCGGCCTCGAGCTGCTTCAACGTCATGTAGCCGCCATATGACCAGCCATAGATTGCGATCTTGGCCGGATCGACGAAATCGAGCGTCTTGAGGTATTCCGCCCCCGCCTTCTGGTCGCGCACTTCGGCGCTGCCCATCGCGCGGTAGAGCGGTTGCTCGAAATCCACGCCGCGATTGGCCGAGCCGCGATTGTCGAGCACGAAGTAGATGTAACCCATGTCGACCACCGCCTGCGCGAGCGCGCCGTTCCAGCCCTTGGTCACCATCTGGGGGCCGGGGCCGCCATAGTGGCTGTAGAGCACCGGATAGCGCTTGCCGGGCACCATCTTCGGCTTGAGCATCATCCAGTGCAGCGGGGTGCCGTCCTCGGCAGCGATCGTGCCATATTCGGGGGCGGTGTGCCCGGCGAGGTACGGCGCATAGGGATGCTCGCCCGCAACGCTGTTTTCCTCGATCCATGCCACCTGTTTGCCGTCGGGCCCGGCGAGATAGGACTGCGGCGGCTGGCTCGGCCCCGAGCGGGTGACGTAGAGCAGGCGCCCTGCCCCATCCATCGATGCACTATTGGTGAAGGCGAGGTCGGTGAGCAGTTCGGGCTCGGCCGTCCCGTCTAGGCGCGCGCGGTAGATTTGCTGCGTGAGGACGTCGGCGGTCGCCTGATAGGTGAAGGTGCCCGCGGCCTCGTCCACGCCGACCAGCGACGTGGTTGGCGAAGTGCCCCGGGTAAGCTGCGTCCATGCACCGCCACTGTAGCGGTAGAAGTGCCCGAAGCCATCGCGTTCGGACCACCACAGCAGGCTGCCGTCCGCAAGGAAGCGGTAATTGTCGGACAGGTTCACCCAATAATCGGGGCGCGCCGCCTGCTCGGTAAACCAGACCGTGCTCGCGCCTGTGGCAGGATCGACCCGCAGCACATCGGTCTTCGTCTGCGCGCGGTCCTGACGCTGGACATAGATCGCGCTGCCATCAGGCGCCCAGTCGACGCGGGCCATGTAGACATCAAGATCGAAGCCGAGGTCGACCTTGACCTTGTTCCCGCCATCGGGATCGATCACGTAAAGATCGACCACGGCGTTATCGGTACCCGCCGCGGGATAGCGCTGGTCGAACACTTTGGTGCCCTTGGCGCCAATCGCCGCGCGGGTGACGATGCCAACGCTAGCTTCATCCGTGCGCTGGACGACGATGCGCTTGTCGTCAGGGCTCCACCAGTAACCCTGGAGCCGCGCCATTTCCTCCTGCGCGACGAACTCGGCCTCGCCCCAGCGGATCGTTTCGCCTTCCTGCGGGGTGACGGGCTGCGCCTCGGCGCCGACCGGGCCAACCCACAGCCGCCGGTCGCGCACAAAGGAGACATAGGCGCCCTTGCTCGAAAGGCCGGGGTTGAGTTCGCTGTCATCGGTGTCGGTCAGCTGCGTTACCGTGCCGTCGAGCCTCGCGAGGAACAGGTCGCCGTCAAGCGGCACGAGCACCCCTGCGCCGTCGCTCGCCCACTGGTAGGCGATGATGCCCTTGAGGCTGCCGACGCGCGCGCGCTCACGCTGCATCTTCTCGTCCTCGGAAAGCTCGCGCCCGCTGCCGAGCTTTTCCGAATCCACCAGCATCCGCCACTCGCGGGTCTCGATGTCGTAGCCCCACAGGTCATAGCGCTCGCGATCATCGGTGCGGTTACGCAGCAAAGTGAGATAGCGGCCATCATGCGACAGCTTAACCTGCCGCGGTGCAGGGCCGTCGAGGCCGGGGGAGGCAAAGACCCGCTCGAAAGTGAGTGTGGGGGCTGTCTCAGGCATGGCATCCTCCGCCAAGGCAGGGACAGCGACCATCAGGGAAACTGCAGCAAGAAACGAACGCATTCAAAGCCCACCTCGTCATCGCGAACCGCAGGTCGGCGGCGCACTATGCTCCTTGCAATGACGAAGACGAATGGCAAGAGGCGCAAACGAAAAGGGCGGACCGTTTCCGGACCGCCCTTCGCGAAATCAATGGCCGAAAAGCCTTACGCCTTGGGCGTGTTGTCGCGGCGCTCGACGATACGTGCGCTCTTGCCGGTGCGGCCGCGCAGGTAATAGAGCTTCGCACGACGCACCACGCCGCGGCGGACCACGGTGATGCTCTCGACGATCGGCGAGTAGAGCGGGAAAACGCGCTCGACGCCTTCGCCAAAGCTCATCTTGCGGACGGTGAAGTTGCTGCCCATGCCGCGGTTCGAACGGGCGATCACGACGCCTTCGTAGTTCTGAACACGCTCGCGGTTGCCTTCCTTCACCTTCACGCCGACGCGGACGGTGTCGCCTGCGCGGAATTCGGGGATGTCCTTGCCGGACTTGGCGATTTCTTCGGCTTCAATCTGCTGGATCAGGTTCACTGGTCCGGTTCCTTGTCTTTTCGCCGCGCGCCAGAGGCAGGCTGGACCCGAACGCCCTTGTGACGTTCCCAAAGGTCTGGCCTGCGTAACCGTGTGTCATCCTCGCTGCGTTGCTTTCGCCACGCCGCGATCTTCGCATGATCCCCCGATCGCAGCACTTCGGGGATCGTGCGCCCTTCCCATTCCTGAGGTCGGGTATAGTGCGGGTACTCGAGCAGGCTTTGTTCAAAGCTCTCGTCATCCCCGCTTGAGGCCGCGCCCATTACGCCGGGAAGCAGCCGAATGCAAGCGTCAAGGATGGTGAGCGCAGCCATCTCGCCGCCGGACAGAACGATGTCGGCGAGGGAGACTTGCTCGATCTCGGGCCGGGCCTCGAACAGGCGTTCATCAAAGCCTTCGAAGCGGCCGCACAGGATGATGACGCCGGGGCCGCTCGCAAGTTCGCGGATTCGTTGTTGGGTGATGGGTTTACCGCGCGGGGTCATGGCGAGGATAGGGCGGCCAGCAGTAGGCGCGCTGCCAAGCGCTCGCGCCAGCACATCGCACTTGAGCACCATCCCCGCCCCGCCGCCTGCGGGGGTATCATCGACGGTGCGGTGCTTATCCTCGGCAAAATCGCGGATCTGCACCGTCTCGCACGCCCACTTGGCATCGCCCAGCGCGCGGCCCGCGATGGAGTGCCCGAGCGGCCCGGGGAACATCTCGGGATAGAGCGTGAGGATGGTGGCAGCGAAGGTCACGGCTGCGTTTTCAATATCTTCGAACGGTTGATCTGATACCCGAGCGGCCAGACAATCACGAGGAGCACCCCGTGCATGATCATCAGCAGCAACAAGCCCTGAGCTTGTGGGCCGGACTCGCAACAATCGCCTCCCGCAAAGCCGATCAAGCTCCAGACAAGTAGTCCCACAGGCAGAACGCCCGCGGCGACAAGCGCGAGAGTCGGCTCATAGGCTCGTGGAAAAAGGCGGTTGGCAATCCATGCCAGCAAGGCTGACACACCAAGCGCGACCACGCCGAAAGCCGCTGCAATCGCTAGCCCGAGAAGGATCAACTCAACCATTTGAACCCATCCTTCGCCCGCGTATCGACCGTCAGCTCGAACACATCGGGCCGCGCATAGTGCCCGTCGGTATCAAGGCTCGTAAGCCCCGCGCCGACTTCGCCGAGATCAAGCTCCGCCAGCAGCGTTTCCTCCCCCTCACCCGCTTGCGCGATAACGCGAGCATCAGGCGCGGCGATCAGCGAGCCGCCCTTGTTAAGCACCTCGCCGGGGATCGCCTCAAGCAACTCGCGCGCCTCGGCAGAACCGCCAACCCGCTCCAGCCCCTCGAACAGATCATCCCGCTTCTGCACCAGCCCCGCCGCGAGCACGAAGCACCGCCCCTCCATCGCATAGTGCCTTGAGGAAATCGCGTGGCTCTCGCGCACCGTCGGCCACGCCGCCACGTGCACATCCTCACCCAGATTATGCATCGCCGCGCGGGCGAGCGGCATCCAGTGCTCCCAGCAGATCAGCGAGCCAACGCGGCCCCATTCGGCCTGATGCACGCTTAAGGTCGAGCCGTCGCCGCGCGCCCAGATCAGGCGCTCGCCGTGGGTCGGCACCAGCTTGCGGTGATCGAGCACCTGCAGGCCGGGGCGGAAGGTCAGCTGGTTGTTGACGAGGCTGCGCCGCACCCGCTCATGCGCGCCGATGCTGATCACCGCACCGCTCGCGTCGGCGAGTTCCTGCAGGGGCAGCAGCCGCTCGTCATTGGCGACCACGGCTTGTTCCATCATGATCGCATGGAGCGCGCGGGTGCCGGGATGATCCCACAGCGCCGCGCCGGGTGCTTCGTCAAGCCACAGCGGATAGCCGCCGAGAAAGGTCTCGCCGAACGCCAACACCCGCGCGCCATTGTCGATGGCTTCGCGAGCGAGCGCCACGGCCTTGTCGATCCCGGCCTGAAAATCGAGCGGGATCGGAGCGGCTTGCACAACGGCGACATGAAGCTTCGTCATGCCCGCCACTTAAGCGCGGATCTCAGCCCCCGCAACCACCGCAGCCGCCGCCGCCATCGCCGCCTCCATCGCTGCTACTGTCGCTGCTCCCGCCGCCGTCGCCGCTGCTGCCGGCATTTTGGCGCAGCGCATGGACCGGCTCCCACGGCGTCCCCACCAGAACGGCGGTACCGAACAGCGCGACTGCGAGCGGCGCTTCTTCGGGCCGGGGTGCGCGGGCAATGCGGCTGCTCTTCGTCTTGAGGTCGCTGACCGCTGCGATGCCGGCCGCCGTGCGCGGATCGCTCCGCACGAAGCGGATCGCCGCGAAGACAGCCGTCAACCCCAGCAGAATTAGGAGTAAACCGGTCGGCTCACCCAGCGCATTCCCGGCCCGCTGGCGATAGAGCCCCAGCACGAACAGCACCGCGAACGGCGTGATCGAGAGCCAGCGCAGGCGCGTATGTTGCTCGGGCCACATCAATAACCCGCTGCGCCGCAGCCGCGCCGCGATGCGCTCTGCATGAAGATCGATGATGCGCCGCGCCTCGCCGCGCGTCAGCGGTCCTCCCGCCTCCAGCACTGCCTTACCCGCAGCGCCCGAGGCGATGTCTCGCCGGACCACCGCCACACGATCCTTGCCCGAAGGCCCGATGGCGCCGCGTACGAAGAGATCGGCAAGCACCGCATCGGCGAAACGATCGCGGCCCCCGGCAAGCAGGGCGACGCTATCAGCATCAAGCGCTTCGCCGCGCCTTCCCGCGTCGCGCAATTGCGACGGTATCCACCATGCAGCCATGCAGCCTAGGAGGAGCAGGGCGCTGTAGAAAATCAGGAAGTCGCTGCCCGTCCATGACGAGAACAGCTGCATTACATTATCCTTCCCGTGAGCCAGCCCGCTATTGCAGCGAGCAAACCCAACGCCAGCGCGACCCGGCGAGACACTGCGCTAGCGCCTGAGAGGTTAACACGAACTCCACGCGGGTCTACTTTGAAGCGCCTACTGGCAACCGGCCAGATCGCAACCGGTGGTGCCTGGCCGAAGGCGGCCTCGTAGGCGGCGAGCGTTGCGGCATATTGGCGGTAGTAGCGCCCGGCCTCGACCGGGCCGCCGCTGGTCGGGCCGTGGTGCAGATCGGCTTTAAGGACCAACGGGCAGAACGTCTCCCAGTAGTCGCGGCTGTATATGAGGTGGAGGTGCCAAGCCTGATCGACCGCGTCCGATGGCGTAACCTCGTATCCCGCAGTGACGGCGAGATAGCAGAACCGCCGATACTCCTCGATCACCAACTCGGCCTCGGCGAGGCTCCAGCGGTTCTCGCGTGCGAGACGGGCGGCGAAGTTGAGCGATGCGTCCGCCGGACCGATATGGTACGCGGCGATGCGCTGCCAGAGATCGTCGCAGGGCGGGCTCACGGCCCTAGTCTTCGGCGAAACCGGCTCCGATCACAAGCCGATGTTCGTCCCAGCCGATTACGGCGGTAGGGATCATCGGCACCATGAAGGTCTTGGTCCCCTTCTCGGGCGCAGGCTCGCGGGTGATTTCGATAATGTCGGTCGCGCCGAAATTCTCGATGGCAAGGACAGTGCCGACGGTCTCGCCAGCGTCGGTGATGACAGGGAGGCCGAGCAGGTCGGCATGGTAGAATTCGCCCTCGGCGAGCGGCGGCAGCGCCTCGCGGGGGACGTTCAGCGTTGTGCCGCGCAGCTTCTCGGCATCGCCGCGGGAGTCGCATCCGGAAATCCGGGCGATCGCCCCACCCTTGCCGTCGTCACGCACTTTCAAGAGCGTCAGTGCGCCGTCGTTATAGGACTTCTGTCGTGCGAGCGCTGGCACGCCATCGCCGAACAACTTTAGGCGCACCTCGCCCGCCACCCCGTGCGCGCCGATGATGGCGGCGAGGGTGACGGGCTTGGTCATCGTCGCTTAGCCTTCGGCCTGTTCTGCAGCGGCTTCGTCAGCGGCAGGCGCTTCCTCGGCAGCAGCTTCTTCGGCCGGAGCTTCCTCGGCCGCGGCTTCTTCAACAGCGGGGGCTTCTTCAGCAGCAGGAGCTTCTTCCACGGCCGGAGCGGCGGCAGCAGCCTTGGCTTCTTCCTCGGCCGCGCGGGCAGCTTCTTCGGCCTCGGCGACCTTGGCGGCACGCTCTTCGGCACGCTCCTTGGCCTTCTCGCCCGGCTCGCCCTTCTTCAGGTTCACGCGGGCAGCACGCTCAAGGATGCCGGCAGCATCGAGGAAGCGGGCGACACGGTCGGTCGGCTGCGCGCCAACACCGAGCCAGTAGCGGGCGCGGTCTTCGACGAGCTTCACGCGGTCGGCGCTATCCTTGGCGAGCAGCGGGTTGTAGGTCCCAATTTGCTCGAGATACTTGCCGTCGCGCGGGCTACGGCTGGTGGCGACGACGATGCGGTAATAAGGGCGCTTCTTGGCACCGCCGCGCGAGAGCCGGATGGAAATGGACATTGAATGCTACCTTTCGATTGGAATTGATCTTAATTGTTGAACTCAAACTTCTGAACTGAAATCTATTTCTCCCCGCGCGGTGGATCGCCGAGGCCGGGCAGGCCGCCCATCGGGCCAGGGCCACCAAGACCCGGAAGGCCGCCGCCCATCGGGCCACTTGGGCCACCAAGACCGGGCATGCCGCCCATGCCACCGCCACCGCTGAACATGGACGCCAGCCCCTTGAGGCCGCCCATCTTCTTGATCTGCTTCATAGCTCGGGCCATTTCCTGATGCATCTTGAGCACCTTGTTGACCGTCTGCACGTCGGTGCCGCTGCCGGCTGCCACGCGCTTCTTGCGCTTGGCGTTCAACAGATCGGGGTTGGCGCGTTCCTTGGCGGTCATCGAACCGATGATCGCTTCCATGTGGACGAGCACCTTGTCGTCCATGCCCGAATTGGCCATCGCCGCCTTGGCTTTCTTCATCCCCGGCATCATCCCGGCGAGCATCCCCAGACCGCCCATTGCGCGCATCTGGCGCAGCTGCATCGCAAGGTCGCTGAGGTCGAACTTGCCCCTTTCAAGATTGCGCGCGAGCTTTTCGGCGTCTTCTTCCTTGATCGTCGCGGCCGCGCGCTCGACGAGGCTGACAACGTCGCCCATGCCGAGAATGCGGTCGGCGACCGAACCGGGTCGGAAGGGCTCGATCGCGTCAAGCTTCTCGCCGGTGCCCGCAAACTTGATCGGCTTGCCGGTGACCGCGCGCATCGAGAGCGCAGCACCGCCTCGCGCGTCGCCGTCCATGCGGGTCAGCACCACACCGGTCAGCGGCACTTCGCCGCTGAAGCTTTGCGCGACGTTAACCGCGTCCTGACCGGTGAGCGAGTCAACCACCAGCAGCACTTCATTGGGTGCCGAAACGTTAGAGACGGCCTTCATCTCGGCCATCAACGCGTCGTCAACATGCAGACGGCCCGCAGTGTCGAGCAGAAGGACGTCGAAGTTTTGGAGGCGCGCGGCTTCCATCGCCCGGCGCGCAATGTCGACCGGCTGCTGGCCCGCAAGGATCGGCAGGGTGGCGACATCGACCTGCATGCCCAGCACAGCGAGCTGTTCCTGCGCCGCTGGGCGGTTGACGTCGAGCGAAGCCATCAGCGTCTTCTTGCCGTGGCGCTCGCGGATCAGCTTGGCGAGCTTTGCGGTGGTGGTCGTCTTGCCCGAGCCCTGCAGGCCGACCATCATGATCACGACCGGGGGCTTGGCGTCGAGCCGCAGACCTTCAACCTCCATCCCGCCGAGCGTTTCGACGAGCTCGTCATGGACGATCTTGATAACCTGCTGGCCCGGCGTGACCGAGCGTAACACGTCTTGCCCCACAGCTTTTTCGGTGACGGCATCGATGAAGCGGCGTGCAACCGGAAGGGCAACATCGGCTTCGAGAAGAGCGATACGCACCTCACGCATGGCATCGCGCACGTCCTGCTCGCGCAGCGCACCGCGGCCTTTGAGCTTGTCAAAGACCCCGCCAAGACGGTCAGACAGCGTGTCGAACATCGCCAACTTCTCCTCGCGGGTGCCGCAGCGCCCGCATCATGC
>JANNWO010000151.1:0-7920 GCA_031408395.1 Sphingomonadales bacterium
CCCCACCCGGCCACCAATAGTACCACTATGCTGTGGTGGCCGGGTGGGGAGGCGGGGCGGGGGGTCTGCGCCACCGAAGGTGGCTTGAAATCAGCGCCCCGAAATTGCGTGCAGCAGCGCGGGATTGCGTAGCGCGATGCCGCGTTTGCCCTCGCGCTGGATCGCGCCCATCTCCTCAAGCTCGCCCAGTTTGCGGCTGACGGTCTCGATGGTCAGGCCGAGCATATTGCCGATCTCGCCGCGGGTCAGCGGCAGCTCGAAATGCTCTGCAAGATGGCACGAACTGTCGCTCGCGGCGGCCGCGAAGTCGTGGAGCAGCGCCGCCAGCCGCGCCTCGGCGCTGGCGTGGGCCGTGAGCTCCAGCAAGCCGCGCGTCGCCAGCAGGTCCGCCTGACTGCGGCGCAGCAGCGCAACGGCCAGCGCCGGGTAATCCTCGATCGCCCGCTCGATATCGCGGCGCGCGAAGGTGCACAGCCGGCTGTCGGTCAGCGCCACCACATCGTGATGCGCGAAAGGTGCGAAGAGTTCGCCGATGAAACCGGCCGGGTGGACGAGCGCGAGGATCTGCTCGTTGCCGTCATGGTCGATGGCCGAAACCTTGAGCGCGCCTGATAGCAGCGTGGCGCAGGCCGCTTCCTCGTCACCGGCGGCAAACAGCATCTCGCCGCGTTTCAATAGGCGGGTGCGGCCTGCGGTGGCCATTGCATTGCGTTCTTCGGGGGAGAGCACGGCGCAGGCAGCAGTTTCCTTGACGGGGCAGGTGCTGCACGCAAGGTTCATGAGCCCATCGTCTCCCACAGCCGCGCGATCTGCGCATCCTGCCGGGCAAGCAGCGCAGCGACTTCGCCTTGGGCGGCGACCACCGCCGGATCGGGGCTGAGCGCGCCCGCAGCCTCAGCGGCGAGCCCGTCAAGCGTGGCGAGCGTGCCGGCGGTGGCGGCGCGCTTCGAATCAAGGTCGGCCATCGCCACGATCGCAGCGGCGCGTGCATCGCTCTCGAAAGGCTGTCCGGCAGCGGCGCGGGCGAGCCGCGCAGCGTTGGCTTCCCGCGCGGTGAAGGCGCTGTTGGTGGAAGCAGCGGCGGCGCGCAGTTCGGCGAGGCGGGCCGCTGGGGTCGCGGGGCGAATCGGGGTTGCCGGCGGCTGAGTGGCAGCAACCGGCGCAGCACCGGTCTCGAACGGGCGCATCGCCAGCGAAGGGTAGGAATGCTCCCCGTCCACGCAGGCCGACAGCAACGCCGCAAGAATCAAGAGGCCCAGCAGTTTCATTCCGTTTACACGCCTTTCCGATCCGCTTTCCTGTTACCATGACCCCCGATGATGGCAAAGCAGCCTGACAGGTCGCCGCATTCCACTTTTTGGTCATGAGTGGGCCGCACGGACGTTGACTTGGCAGCGCCTTTCACCTAACGGCGTGCCTCTTTCCGGGGCTGCAACTTCGCAAGCCTCGTATTGCCGTTCGGTTGGCATGGCATTCCCTGGCCATCCGGACACCGCACAGATTAGAGAGTTTAGAGCCATGTTCGCTGTAGTGCGCACTGGTGGCAAGCAGTATCGAGTTGCCGCCGGAGACAAGATTGCCGTTGAGAAGCTCGCAGGCGAAGCCGGCGACACGATCACGCTGGGTGACATCCTGCTGGCCGGTGAAGGCGACTCGCTCGCTGACGTCGCGTCGGTGACTGTCTCGGCCGAGATCATCGCCCAGGCCAAGAGCGAGAAGGTGATCGTCTTCAAGAAGCGTCGCCGCCACAACTATCGTCGCAAGAACGGCCACCGCCAGCAGATGACCCTGCTGCGCATCATGTCCGTCGGCGCTGCCGAAGCCAAGGCTCCGGCCAAGAAGGCTGCCGCCAAGAAGACCAAGAGCGAAGCGCCGGCTGAAGCCGCCGCATCTGCTGAATAAGGAGCGACTGAACCATGGCACATAAGAAAGCAGGCGGTTCGTCGCGTAACGGTCGCGACTCGGCCGGTCGGCGCTTGGGCGTGAAGAAGTTCGGTGGTCAGGAAGTGATCGGCGGCAACATCATCATCCGCCAGCGCGGCACCCGCGTTTACCCGGGCGTGAATGTCGGCATCGGCAGGGATCACACGCTCTATTCGCTCGCCCACGGCGTGGTGCGATTCCACTCGGGCAAGCTCGGCCGCAAATACGTCTCCGTAGATGCAGCGATGGCTGAAGCCGCAGAGTAAGCGGACGATTCGATAAAGGGATCGTCCGAAAAGGACGGTCCCGGTGGGTGCAAGACCTGCCATTTGAGGGAGACAGGACCGTCCTCGTTTCGAGGGGGTCCGTCTCCCTTTTTGCTTTCTCCCTCAAACATATCTGCGGAACCACAAGGTTTCGCGGCCATGAAATTGTCATGCGCTTGCCCTAAAGGCGGCGTGGGGCGAGGAAGGGAGAACTCGTGTGTTCCACCGCAGTGAAAGACTGTTTCTGAGGCCCGCTTTCCCCGAGGATTGCGGCGCAATTCTTGCTGGCATCGGTGATGAGAGCATCGTGCGCAACCTCGCCCGCGCGCCTTGGCCCTATAGCATGGACGACGCCCGCAGCTTTGCCGGGCTGCCGCAAGACCTTCGCCTGCCGCACTTCCTCGTCACCCTGCCCGGCGCAGGCGTGATCGGCGCTGCTGGCCTGAGCGCACAGGACGGCGGAAATGAGGGCGAGCCCGAGATCGGCTACTGGATCGCGCGCCAGCGCTGGGGCCGCGGCTACGCCACCGAAGCGGCGCGCGCGGTGCTCAGGATAGCGCACACGCTCGGCCACCGGCGGATCGTCGCGGGACACTTCGTGGACAACCCTGCGTCTGGCAAGGTGCTGCGCAAGATCGGTTTCCTCCCCACCGGACGCATCGCCAAGCGCCACAGCCGCGGGCGCGATGCGTGGGTGGATTCGGTCGAATATGCGCTTGATAGCGACGTGCAGATGGATCCGGCCCCGGTCGCACGCGCGGCGTAGACCGGGGCCGCTTGTTCGCATCTGCAAAAACGATTAGTGCGTTCTGCCTATGGTCGGTCGCAAGAGGTTAACCCCCGAGGAATCGCGCAGTTCCGCGCTCGCGGCAGCGCGCGCGCTGCTGATCGAGACGGGGCCTCAGGCGGTGACATTGAAGGCGGTGTCGGCGCGCATCGGCCGCACCCATGCCAACCTGCTGCATCACTTCGGATCGGCCTCGGGACTGCAGAAGGCGCTCGCCGAGCATTTGGCGCGCACCGTATGCGAGACTATCCTCGATGCGGTCCACGCTACCCGCGCAGGGCTCGGTTCGGCGCGCGAGGTGGTCGATCTTGCCTTCGACGCCTTCGACCGCGAGGGCGCGGGCGCGCTCACCAGCTGGATGCTGCTGACCGGCAACGAGGATGCGCTCGACCCGATCATTTCGATGATCCACGAACTGGTGGACGAACTGGCATCGGATGACATGGAGCACGCCGCCGGAGCCCAGACCATCCACCGCGACACGCTGTCGCTGGTGCTGATGGCGTTGGGCGATGCGTTGATCGGCGGGCCGCTGGCCAATTCGCTCGGCCTACCGCGCGATGCGGCGCGCGAGCGGGCGGCGGCGATGCTCGAAGCCAGCCTCGCCGAGCATCTGACAGCCTAGACTTCGGGCGCGAGAACTCCGGCGCGCTGCCATTGCGGCAGGGCTGCGGGATCGAGGCTCTCCACCCGCAGGTGATCGACCGCAAGGCCTTGTTCGGGAAAGGCGACCACCCGCCGCGCCTCGTCCGACGCGCCCAGCGGCACCACCACCAACCGGCGATTGACCTTCTGGCGCCAGTTCATCCGCGCGGTGTTCTCCTGGCCGACATAGCAGCCCTTGGTGAAGCTGACGCCGTTCAGCTCCACCGCGTTGGTTTCCAGCCACAGGATATCGCCCAGTTCCGCACGCCCCTCGGGGACGCCGAGCGACAGGCGATGCGCGAGCCATGCGGCGTCTGCGTCATGGGGCGCGCTCTCGCCCTCGGGAGAGCCGAGCCAGCGGAAGCCTAATTCGGGCAGGCGCGGATCGGGCAGGGCGCCGTCGCGGGGCGTGGGGCTCCAATGGACGGCCAGCCCCTCGTCGCGGGCGATCGCGATTTTGCGGCGCAGGCGGTACATGGAGAGGCGCTTTGCCAGCTCATCCACATGCGCCGCCTCGCAATCGAGCAGCAGATCCGCACCGTCTGGTCCTTTGGCACCCCACACCAGAAAATCGAACAGGTGCTTGCCCTGCGCTGACAGCAGCGCGGCGTAGCAGGGCAGCGGGCCTTTCGTGTCGTTGGTTACGAGGCCTTGCAGAAAAGCGGCGACGTCCTCGTCCTCGTCCAGGGGTGAGATGCGCAGGATGGCACGGGCGGTCAGAAGGGTTGCAGTCATGCGTGACAGATAGGCACGTGCCTCGCTAAGGGGAAGCCATGACCGACCGCCTCACGATCCGCCGCCCCGATGACTGGCACCTGCACTTCCGCGACGGCGCGATCATGCGCGAGGTGGTGCCCTATACCGCGCACCAGTTCGCCCGCGCGATCGTGATGCCCAACCTCACCCCGCCGGTGACGACGACCGAGCTTGGCGCGGCTTACCGCGACCGCATCCTTGCCGCCGTGCCTGCGGGCGTGAACTTCACCCCGCTGATGACCTGCTACCTCACCGACAACACCGATGCCGACGATCTGGCGCGCGGCGCGGCAGAAGGCGTGTTCACCGCCGCCAAGATGTATCCAGCCAACGCCACCACCAACTCGGCTGCGGGGGTGAGTAATGTCGAGAAGCTCTATCCGGTGCTCGCCCGGATGGAGGCCGAGGACATCGTGCTGTGCATCCACGGCGAGGTGACCGATCATTCAGTTGACGTGTTCGACCGGGAAAAAGAATTCATCGATAGGCACTTGCGCGGCATTGTTGCCGCGTTCCCGAAGCTGCGTGTGGTGTTCGAGCATATCACCACCAGCGACGCGGTGGACTTCGTGATGGAATCCGGACCGAATGTCGCGGCGACCATCACGCCCCAGCATCTCCACATCAACCGCAACGCGATGCTGGTGGGCGGGATTCAGCCGCACAATTACTGCCTGCCCGTCGCCAAGCGCGAGACGCACCGGCTGGCACTGAGGGCGGCCGCGACGGGCGACAGTTCGAAGTTCTTCCTCGGCACCGACTCTGCGCCGCACCTCCGCAAGGACAAGGAGAGCGCCTGCGGCTGCGCCGGGATCTTCGGCGCGCCCTATGCGCTCGAAAGCTACATCACGGTGTTCGATCAGGAAGGCGCGCTGGACCGCTTCGAGGGCTTCGCCTCGCTCCACGGCCCGGCCTTCTACAAGCTGCCCGTCAACGAGGACAGCGTGACGCTGGAGCGCGCCGAAGTGGCGGTGCCGCCTGTGTTGCACGTGACGGGCGAGGAGATCGTGCCGTGGCACGGGGGCCAGACGATCGGGTGGAAGTTCCTAGGCTGAAGCGGCTTTGCGCTTCGCCAGCAGGTCCCAGACGAAAATCGCCACCGCCACCCAGATCAGCACGAAGCTCGCTAGCTTGGCGGGCGCGAGCGGCTGGTGGAACACGAACAGGCCGAGGAAAAACACGATCGTCGGCGAGAGATACTGGATGAAACCCAGCGTCGAATAATCCATCCGCCGCGCAGCAATCGCGAACAGCAGCAGCGGCACGGCGGTGAGCACGCCCGACAAGACAATCAGCGTGCTCATCCAGGCATCCTGCCCGAAGGCCGAGCCTTGCGGGCTCGCCGCATAATACGCGGCGATTCCGACGGCAGGGAGCAGCAGGATTGCGCTTTCGATGGTGAGCCCGGGGAGCGAGCCGACGGCAACCTGTTTGCGAACAAGGCCATAGAGCGCGAAGCTGAAACCCAGTGTGAGGCTGATCCACAGGCTCGTCACCGCGCCCGCCGCGAGCAGCAATACCGCCAAACCGGCGATGGCGACTGCGATCCACTGGCGCTTGGACAACTTCTCGCCGAGCACCAACGTGCCGAGCAGCACGTTGAGCAGCGGGTTGAGATAGTAGCCGATCGAGGTCGCAAAAACCTCGCCCGCCATGATTGCCCAGATATAGACGAACCAGTTGATCCCTATCAGCACCGCACTCGCCAACAACGCGAGCAGGCTCCGGGGGGAGCGCAGCGCAGCGAGCAGCTCGGGAAACTGGCGGCGCACCGCGACGATGGCGAGGCACAGCGGCAGGGTCCAGATGATCCGCCAGCCGACGAACTCGAAGGCAGGGACGGTCTTCACCAGGATCAGATAAAGCGGCAGGAAGCCCCAGATGAGATAGGCGCCGAGCGCAGGGAGCAGGCCCGAGGCTTTCGGGGCGGGTGCGGGATCTGGGGCTGTCATCGCGCGAGGCGTTAGGGGTCGCAGGGGCGCGGCGCAAGCGGCGGCACCAGCCTTCGGCGAATGAACGGCGGCTGTCGGATGGGATGCCGATTCGTTCAGGCTGAAGGCCCTAAGGATTAACAACAATCTCTAAGCGCGTTCACGCTGCACCAAGCGGCGGGGCGGGTTTCAGCACCTTGCGGTCGTTTCCCACCAGACGCCCGCCGGCGCGGGGGCCAATTTGCCTTCGCGGGACACGCCTCCGGCGCCTGATGGCTCCGGGGGCGTTTCCTTGTGAGTTGGGCGTGCGGTGAAGGGCAATTTAACCATCCTGTGCGATTGGAGAGGGATGCGCCGCGTCATCGCCCTCCTGCTGTGCCTTGGTGCCGCTGCCTGCGGAGCGCGCGCGCCTGACGCGGTGGACGAGTATGCGGCCATTGCGCAGGATCCGGTGATCGCCCGCGCGCTCCACGATCCGTTGATGAGCGACCCCGATCTTGCCGGCCGCAACGAGGCCAACGCCGCGATTGGCTTTGCCGATAGCAATGCGCTGCCGGTGCTTCCGGCAGGTTCCGACGAGGCCCAGGCGGCGCGCGAGGCGCTGCGGCTCGATCTGCTGGAAGCGGGCGCGATCCCCGATCTCCCGCCCGCCAAGGAGGGCAAAGGCGGCAAGCCCTTGGGCCCGATGGCGAGCCCTGCCGACCTGCTCGCGGCCGTCGATGCGCCGGCCCGCTGCGCCAGTGCCTTGAAGGAGGACTTCGCGCTCGCCGCCTCGCTCCCGCCGGTCGCCGCCATCCCGCCGGACGCGATGGTGGTGCAGGCGGGCGGAGCCGATGCACAAGGGTGCGGCTTGACTATCATCCGCTACCGCAGCGCCGCGCCGATCATCGACCTCCTGCAATATCACTACGCCCGGGCCAGCCGCGCCGGGCTGAGCGCCGCGCGTTACGCCGCGCCCGAGGATATTGTTGCGGCACGGGGCAAAGGAAGCGAGCGGCTGACGGTCCACATCCGCCCCGCGGCCGGCGGCTTCAACGGCGTCGACCTGATCTACCGCGCGCGCTGACGCCTTAGGGGCCGAGCCTTTAGGGTCTCAGCCCGATCATGATCGTCGCGCGCGGCTGGTCGTTCTCGGTGCTGGCGACCGGATAGGCGCAGTAATCGGCCGCGTAATAGGCCGCCGGGCGGTGGTTGCCCGACAGCCCCACCCCGCCGAACGGGGCCGTGGACGACGCGCCATTGGTGGGCGAGTTCCAGTTCACGATCCCGGCGCGGATATTGGCCCAGAACCGCCCGTAATCGTCCGGCGAGCCGCCGATCAGAGAGGCCGATAGGCCGAAACGCGTGTTGTTCGCCTCGGTGATCGCGCTGTCGAGATCGGGCACGCGGATCACTTGCAGGATCGGGCCGAACAGCTCCATGTCGGGACGCTCGGGCATGTCGGTCACGTCGATGATGCCGGGGCTGAGGAACGGCAGGTCGGGCACGGTGCGGCGCATGTGCAGCAACGGGCGGCCGCCTGCGGTGATGAGCGCAAGGAAGCTTTCGGACAGGCCGTCGGCGGTGTCGTTGTCGATCACCGGGCCCATGAAGGGCTGCGGCTCGCCCAGCG
>JANNWO010000152.1:0-5541 GCA_031408395.1 Sphingomonadales bacterium
CAGCGGCCAGCACAGCCTGACCATCGGCGTGCTCGGCCACACCTCTGACGCCCCGGTCTTCGTCGACAAGGGTGCGAGCAATGCCGATTTCAATGGCACCGCAGGCGCGCTCGCCCGCGTGCAGCGCAGCGGCGACACCGCAGCGGTGTTCGGTGAGCTAAAGCTCGGCTTCGGCGATGTGCAGATCGTCCCCGGCTTCCGGCTCGAACGGCTGCGACAGCGCGTGGTCGAAACGCTCGATCTCGCGGTCGGCAGCGCCACCGGCGGCGCGCCGGGGGCAGCCAACGGCACGCTCGGCAACCGCGAGAATATCAGCACCGTCCCGCTCTACGGGATCGGGGTGACGTGGGACGCGAGCGATGATCTGCGGTTTGTCGCCAATGCCAGCCGCGGGTTCAAGCCGCTGCAATATAATGACGGCGTGACCTTCCAGGCCGGGATCGATGCGGCGGGGACGTTCGACGCCTCCTATGCTTTCACGGTCGAGGCGGGTCTTCAGGCCGAGCCGATTGAACCTGTTCGCATCGACGCGAGCCTGTTCCGCGTCGAGTTCGAAAACCAGGTCGGCTTCCTTGCCGGACCGCTGGCTGCTGCGGCGCCGTTCGGCGCGGTGGGCGCAGGGGGCGCGCGGCGGCAGAACGTCGGCTCTATGCGCAATCAGGGCGTCGACCTAGCGCTGCGCCTCGATCTCATGGGGCCGCAGGGCTTTGTGAAGGCTGAGAACACGCTGCGGCTCTCGACCAATCTCCAACTGCTTGACGCCGAATTCACCGATGGCGTGGCAGCCGGCTTTACGCCGCAGTACGCACCCGGCCACCTGCTGCGCTCGACCCTCTCCTACATCGGCAAGGACGGCGCGCGCGCAGCGCTGATCTTCACTTCGGTGGGCGACCAGCAGGGATCGGATAACAACGTGGCGGACTTCTTTTTGCCCGGTTACGAAGTGCTCGACGCCTCGGTCGAATGGCCGGTCGCGGGCGGGTTCACCGTCGGGGCGGGGGTGAACAACCTGACGGATGAGGATTATGCGAGCCGCGTGCGGCCGGGCGGCGGCGGCGGGTTTGACCCGGGGAGCCCTCGCAATGTCTACGTGTCGATCGGTTGGCGGGGCTAGCCTGTCACCCACCCCCAACCCCGGCGAAAGCCAGGGGCGGGCGGGAGGGGAGAGGAAAAGGGCCGTTCTACTTCGCCGCAGGCGCGCTCCACCATGACAGCGTCTGGTTGTCGTGCGCCGAGGTCCACACGCCCTTGGGGGTCCAGCGCAAAGCGCCGCTGCCAACGGACGGCCCCATGCGGGCGCGGATCTTGAGGCTGGCGGGATCGATTACCACCATTGTCTGCACGTCGGTGGTGCGCAGCCACACCGTGCCGTCGCCGGTGTCGATGTCGCCCCATTTGAGATTGTCGCCGACCTTGGTGCGGCCCGCGATCTTGAGGTTCACCGGATCGATCTTGGCGACCGTGCCGTCGCCCTGTTCCTGCACCCACACCGCGCCTTCGCCTGCCGCGAGGAAGCCGGGCGTGTCGCCGAGCTCGGCCTTGCCCGTCACCGCATTGGTGGCGGGATCGATCCGCTGGAGCAGCTTGCCCTCGCTCGACACCGCCCACACGGCATCAAAGCCATAGGCAAGATACCACGTCTCGGGCACCACGCTGACCGTTGCGATGATGGCGTTGGTGGCAGGGTCGATGCGCGCGACCTTGCCGGCTGCATCGCTCGGCACCCACACTGATCCTGCACCGGCGATCACGTTGGTTTCGCCCTTCGGATTGGCGAGGCCGGTGGCGATCTTCGCCTCGACTGCGGCGGTGACAAGGTTGATGCGCCACACTTCGCCGCCTTTGCAATTGGCGACCCATAACGATCCTGCCGCGATGGCCATCGTGCCGCAGGGTTTGGGGACCTCGGCGGAGAGGCGCTTGCCGGTGGGCGACCATTGCTCGACCCGCCCGTCATTGGTGACCCACGCCGTATCGCCGTCGATCGCGATGAAATCGGCAAAACCCGGCACCTTCATCGCGTTCTCGGCGAGATTCGGTACGGGCCCGACCGCGTCGTCGGGTGGGGGGCCTTGATTCGCGGAGCAGGAGGCCGCGCCGAGTGCTGCCGCAAGGGCGATCACGCCAACAATGGGAATGGGCGGACGGGCGGGCGGTTTGCGCTTCATGAGTGTCGGCCTCCATGCGTGAGGCAGGGAGGCGTCCGCGCGCCGTCGCACGGAGCCCAACTCCCCTGCTGTCGGGTACAATCTCGCCTATATTACTTATGCAATCAATCGTAATAATTCAGGTGGACAAACGCGGCCAAGCGGCGGATGTTCGCAAGCGCAACATAGGGGACGAATCATGCTCCACTTGGTGAAACGCGCGCACCGCTTTCTCCTCCTCGCCTTCGCTCTCGCGCTGACCGCCTGTTCGGGCGGTGAGGACGAAGCCGCCGCTCCCCGCACCGAATTCAATGTCGGCTGGTCGATCTATGCCGGATGGATGCCCTGGCCCTATGCCGAAAAAGCCGGGATCGTGAAGAATTGGGGCGACAAGTACGGGATCACGATCAAGTTCGTACAGGTCAACGACTACATCGAGAGCATCAACCAATACACCGCGGGCAAGCTCGACGGGGTAACGGTTGCCAATATGGACGCGCTGACCATCCCCGCGGCGGGCGGCAAGGACACGAGCGCGATCATCCTCGGAGATTATTCCGACGGCAATGACGCGGTGCTGCTGAAGGGCGCCGACAGCGTCGCTGGCATCATGGGCCGCCAGGTCTATCTCGCTGAGCTGTCGGTCTCGCATTACCTGCTGGCGCGCGCGCTTGAAAAGAACGCGCTGAAGCTCACCGACGTGAAGACGGTCAACACCTCGGATGCCGATATCGCCGCCGCCTTTGGCGCGCCTTCGGTGACTGCGGCGGTGGCGTGGAACCCGCAGGTGACGACGATGAAGGGCGTGGCCGGAGCCAAGGCGGTCTTCACATCGGCCGACATTCCGGGCGAGATCCTCGACCTGATGGTGGTCGATACCAAGGTGCTCAAGGCCAACCCGAACCTTGGCAAGGCGCTCGCCGGGATATGGTTCGAGACGATGACGCTGATGGCCAGGCAGGATGCCGAAGGAGCGGCCGCACGCGCGGCGATGGCGAAGCTGTCCGGCACCGATGCGCAAGCCTTCGAGGGGCAGCTCGCGACCACATTCCTCTACACCGATCCCAAGGCGGCGGTCGCCGCGATGGCCTCGCCAGACCTTGTCACCACCATGACCCGGGTGCGCGATTTCAGCTTTGCCCAAGGCCTGTTCGGGCAAGGTGCGCGCTCGGCGGATGCGGTGGGGATGGAGTTCCCGGGCGGCAAGACGCTCGGCGACAAGGCGGCGATCACTCTGCGGTTCGATCCCACTTACATGCAGCTCGCCGCCGACGGGAAATTGTGATCCGATGCGCTGGGTGACCGCGACACCCTCTCGGCGCGGCGCGCTGCTGATGGGGGGGCTGCCCCTGCTGGTGCTGGCGCTGGGCTACGTCATCGCCTCTGCTGCGCGCCATGCGGACAATCCCGCCGACAAGATCCTGCCTCTCCCCGGAGCGATGGCGACGGCGATGGCCGGGTTGCTGTTCGAGGCCGATCCGCTCTCGGGCCAATACCTGTTCTGGGCCGACACGCTGGCGAGCCTGATGCGGCTGGGCATGGGACTGGGGATCGCGACGCTTTCGGCGCTGTTCGTCGGGCTGGTGCTGGGCGCCTTGCCCCCGGTGAGGGCGACGCTGGGCCCGCTCGTCACGGCGATTGCGGTGATCCCGCCGGTCGCGCTGCTTCCCGTCCTGTTCATCGTCTTCGGCCTCGGCGAGACGGCGAAAGTGGCGCTGATCGTGATCGGCATCGCGCCCTTCATGATCCGCGACATCGCCGGGCATATCGCTGCCCTGCCGCGCGAGCAGGTGGTGAAGGCGCTCACCCTCGGAGCGAACTCGTGGGGCGTGGTGCTGCGCGTCGCGCTCCCGCAGGCGCTGCCGCGGCTGGTGGAGGGCCTGCGCCTCTCGCTTGGCCCGGCGTGGGTGTTCCTGATCTCGGCCGAGGCGATCGCGGCGGACGTAGGCCTCGGCTACCGCATCTTCCTCGTGCGCCGCTACCTCGCGATGGACGTGATCCTGCCCTTTGTCGCGTGGATTGCGCTGCTGGCGGTGGCGATGGATTTCATCCTCTCGCGCGGCAGCCGCAAGCTGTTCGGCTGGGCCCATCTGGGCGCGCGCTGATGGCTCTCCTCAGCCTCAAGAACCTGTGGGTCGAATATGGCGACAAGGTCGTGCTTGAGCGCATCTCGCTCGATATCGACGAAGGCGCGTTTGTCTCGATCATCGGGCCTTCGGGCGCGGGCAAGAGCAGTTTGCTGCGCGTCATCCTCGGGCAGGAACAGCCGACCCGGGGGCGCATCACGCTCGACGGCGCAGCCCTGCCGCCGGAGTGCGGGCCTGACCGCGGCGTGGTGTTCCAGCGCTACTCTGTCTTCCCGCATCTGACGGTGCTGGGCAACACGCTGCTCGGCCTCGAATTCGCAGCTGCGCCGTTCACTGCGCGCCTGTTCGGAAGTGCGCGGCGCGCCGCAATTGCCGAGGCTGAGGCGATGCTCGAATCCGTCGGGCTGACGGATGCCAAGCACCTCTACCCAGCGCAGATGTCGGGCGGGATGCAGCAGCGCCTTGCCATCGCGCAGGCGCTAATCAAGCGGCCGCGCATCCTGCTGCTCGACGAGCCCTTCGGGGCGCTCGACCCGGGCATCCGCGCCGACATGCACGCGCTCATCACGCGGCTGTGGCGCGAGCACGGGCTGACCGTCATCATGGTCACCCACGACATCAAGGAGGCCTTCGCGCTCGGCACCAGAGTGCTGACGCTCGACAAGCACCGCCACGATCCGCACGCCCCGCACCGCTACGGGGCCGGCGTGGTCTACGACCTCGCGCTGACTCGCAAGCAGGCGGACGAAGCTCCTGCCCAAGTGCTTGCCATGAAAAAGGTCCGCCCATGAGCTCCCCCGAATCTTCCCGGCCCGAACCCGCACGATTGGCGCGCCTCTCGATGAGCCTGCCGGCCGAGCTGTTCCGCCAGCTCGACATGATGGTCGAGGAACGCGGCCTGCCGTCGCGCTCGCAGCTGATCGCCGAGCTGATCCGCCATGCGCTCGCCGAGCATGAGGCGCTGACCCGGCCCGACGACATGCTCGCGGGCACCATCACCATTGTCTACGCGGGCGGCGGCGGGCGAGTGCGCCAGCAGTTGGCCGAGACCCAGACCGCCTACTTGAAGGAGGTGATCTCCTCGCAGCACGTGTTCCTCGAGGAGGACCAGTCGCTGGAGGTGCTGCTGGTGCAGGGGCCCGCCGTCCGGCTGAAGCAGCTGTGCGACGCGCTGCGGGCGATCCGCGGCGTGCAGCAATTGCAGCTCGTTACCACCACCGCGCTCCTGCCGCCGCTCTACGAGCAGGACGTGCCTCCTGCCAAAGAGGCCGCAGAATGAGCGGGACTGCCGATCCCAAAGCCGCCCG
>JANNWO010000153.1:0-8228 GCA_031408395.1 Sphingomonadales bacterium
TTGACGCAGATCGCCAGCTGGCTCTGACGTTCCTCAGGCGGCGAGCAGTTCGGGCTCGGCGGGCTTGTTGGCGAGCATGTCGTAGGGGTCGATCCCTTCGGCGCTCCAGATGCGGTGGCATTCGCGATACTGGGTCGGCTCGGGGATATGCAGCACGGCGCGCAACTCGTCGAGCGGGCGCTCGAGCAGCTTGCGAATCGGCTGCGAAATCAGCGGCGGCGCGCCCTTGCCGGTGCGATGCGCCTGACGGACCGCGCCGAACACGGGTGCCTTGCTGCCCTTTGTCATCCGCGCGATGTTGGCCGCCCCCGCATAGCCGATCAGCAGGTGGCCCTGACTGGGCGCCTGACCGTGGGTGAAGAGCAGCACGCATTGCTCACCCAGCGCGTCGCGGCCATATCCGGTGAGGATGTGGAAAAGGTCATGCGTGTCGCGCGAGCGGCTGATGAACCACTCGACGAGATCGGGATATTTCGGCCGACCAGCGCGCTCGTATTCGGCGGTGAGGCCCGCGGCCGAAAGCCCTTCGGCCTCCATGAAATCGCAATATGCGTGCCCAAGGCTGCCCTTCGGCGTGCGCCGCAAGGTCGCATGATCGTCGAGGATCTCGGCGAGCGAGAGTTCGCTCGACCGCAGGAACTCGCCGCGCTCGGACAGGGCAAGGTCGCGCACCCGGGGCATGAAGTCTTTGGAAGGGAGCGATTCGAAGATCTTGAAGACGAGGCTGGTGTCTTCCTTGTCCTTCATGAGCGCCTGAAAGCTCTGCACCGCGCGCAGCGGGCGATAGCGCGCAGGCTGACGGTCGGGGTGCAGCAGCACCGTGCCGTCGGCGGCGAACATCTGGATGTAGTCCTGGCGAGCGGTTCGGTTCATGAGTGCGGTGTCCTGAGCTAGAGGCTGTCCTTAGCCCCTACCTGCTTACACTAGTGTTAATAGCCGATTCGGTACGCCCATCGCAACCTTTTTTACAACAGGAGCATTCCCGCCCTCCCGATCAGCCGTGCCGCCATTCATCGCGCGGTATGCCGAGCAGGGTGAGCACCGCGGTGAGGTCGCCTGCATCGACGCGCCCGTTGGCTGCCGCGCGCGCCTTGGGCTTGGCCTTGTAGGCAAACCCATAGGTCGCCGCCTCGATCAACGGGATATCGTTAGCGCCGTCACCTGTCGCGAGGCTGTGCGCGCCCTCGCCCAGCGCAGCGAGTTCCTCCCGCAGCACCGCAGCCTTCACCGCGCTATCGGTGATCGGGCCGACGAGCCCGCCAGTGAGCTTGCCGTCCTCGACCGCGAGCCTGTTGCCGACAACCCGGTGGAAGCCGAGCATCTCCGCAACCGGATCGGCGAAGTGGTGGAAACCGCCCGTGACCAGCACGGTGCGCGTACCCATTGCCGCGAGTGTCGCCACCAGCGTTATTGCGCCCGGCGTCGCGGTGATCCGCTCGGCGAGGCAGGCTTGGATTGCGCCCTCATCAAGCCCCGCCAGCAGTGCCACCCGCTCGCGAAGAGCGGATTCGAAATCGAGCTCGCCCTGCATCGCGCGTTCGGTGATCGCGGCGATCTGCGGCTTCAACCCCGCGTAATCGGCCAGCTCGTCGATGCATTCCTGCCCGATCATGGTCGAATCCATGTCCGAGACAAACAGGCGGGGAAAAGCGATCTCGCCGTCGCTCGCCAGCATGTCGGCGGGTGCATAGACCGCGTCGATCGCCGCCAGCACGCTTGCGCTGGTGCCCCCATCGAAGCGCAGTTCGAGCACCTCGCCGGAGAGGTTCGAGGACACCAGCCTTGTCCCCTCGCCCGCGAGCCTGTCGGCCAATGTTGCGAGACGCGTTTCACATTCACTCGTCTCTGCTATCAGCCGCGCCATGAGCATTTCGACTTCTCCTGAACAACCGCTCGCGCTCATCGCAGGGCCGACCGCGAGCGGCAAGAGCGCGGTTGCGATCGCCTTGGCGCAGCGGCTTGCCAAGGATGGCCGCAGCGCGGTGATCATCAACGCAGACAGTGCGCAGGTCTATGCCGACCTATACGTGCTCTCCGCTCGCCCCACCGAGGACGAGATGGCGGGAATCGAGCACCGATTGTTCGGCGCATGGGACGGGTCGGAAGCCTGTTCCGCCGCCGCCTGGGCAACCCGCGCGCGTGCCGAGATCGCCGATGTCCATGCCGCGGGCGGCGTGCCAATCCTCGTCGGCGGGACGGGGCTTTACCTGAAGGTATTGCTCGAAGGCATCGCGCCGATCCCCGAGATCGACCCCGCGATCCGCACCGCAGTGCGCGCCATGTCGGAAGATGCCGCCTACAAGCTCCTCCAGATCGAAGATCCGCAGCGCGCCGCCGAATTGGACCCGGGCGACCGCCAGCGGATCGCCCGTGCGCTGGAGGTGAAACGTTCGACCGGCGTGACGCTCGGCGACTGGCAGCTCTCCAAGGCAGGCGGCATTGCCGACGAGGTCAATCTCCATGCACTGATCATCGAACCCGAGCGCGCGTGGCTCTACGAACGCTGCGATGCGCGCTTCGAGGCGATGCTGGAGGCAGGCGCGCTTGAGGAGGTCGCGGCGCTGCTCGACCGCGAGCTTGACCCTGACCTACCGGTGATGCGCGCGATCGGCGTGCCCGAGGTCGCCGCCTATCTCGCCGAAGCGATCGACCACGATCGGATGGTAGCGGCGGGGCAACAGGCGACCCGCAACTACGCCAAGCGCCAGTTCACCTGGTTCCGCCGCCAGCCCCCGCCTGAATGGCCGCGGGTTCATCCGACTTGGGAATCCGAATCTATCGATATTGACGTCCATTTTGCATCATTATTACGTCAATAGGTGTTGACTTGTCAGATTCTAACCATTAGCGCCGCGATCGATCGGTCCGATGGCATTCCCCTGCATCGGACCGGTTTTTTATATTGAACCCCCTCGCCCGGCCCGCACGGCCTCGTGACAATAAACTGATGGAGTGCCCCGTGCCCGGCAAGCCGGACCCAGCCCCGAATACCGACCCCGCAAGCTCCATGAGCGGCGCGGCCATCCTCGTGAACGCCCTGATCGAACAGGGCGTGGAGTTCGTCTTCGGCTATCCCGGCGGCGCAGTCCTGCCGATCTATGACGAGCTGTTCGGCGATGAGCGCATCCGTCACATCCTCGTCCGCCACGAAGCGGGCGCGGCCCATGCGGCCGAAGGCTATGCCCGCTCCACGGGCAAACCCGGCGTGGTTCTCGTCACGTCCGGGCCGGGCGCGACCAATGCCATCACCGGTATCGCCGATGCATGGATGGATTCGATCCCGCTGGTCGTCATCACCGGGCAGGTCCCCACCAGCCTGATCGGCACCGACGCGTTTCAGGAAGCCGACACCATCGGCATCACCCGCCACTGCACCAAGCACAATTACCTCGTGAAGGACCCGGCTGATCTCGCCGCGACGATCAAGGAGGCGTTCCTGATCGCCACCACTGGCAGGCCCGGCCCGGTTGTCATCGACATCCCCAAGAACGTGCAGATCGCGGTCCCGTCCGAGCGCCGCACCGCCATGCGTACCGGCGCGAACCGCTATGCGCCGCAGACGGTCGCGCCGCCCGAACAGATCATCGAGGCGATCGAGCTTATCGCCAATGCGAAGGCCCCGATCTTCTACACCGGCGGCGGGATCATCAATTCCGGGCCCGAGGCGAGCCGCTTGCTTCGCCAGTTACAGGACATGACCGGCGCGCCCGTCACCTCGACGCTGATGGGCCTTGGCGCCTTTCCGAGCGCGCACCCCGACTGGCTCGGGATGCTCGGGATGCACGGCACGTTCGAAGCCAACATGGCGATGAACAAGGCCGACGTGATGGTCTGCATCGGCGCGCGGTTCGATGACCGGGTCACCGGACGCCTCGACGCCTTCTCGCCGGGATCGACGAAGATCCATATCGATATCGATCGCTCCTCGATCAACAAGGTGGTGCCGGTCGATCTCGGCATCGTCGGCGATTGCGGCACAGTGCTCGCGCAGCTGATCGAGGCGTGGGGGGGCCGTCAGTCGAAGAACCTCGGCGAATGGAAGGCGCGGATCGCGGGCTGGCGCGCGCGCGAATGCCTCGCCTACCCCGAACGTTCGCCCAAGAACCCGGGCATGATCATGCCGCAAATGGCGATCGAGCGGCTCTATGCGCTCACCCACAGGCAAAGCCCGATCATCACCACCGAAGTCGGTCAGCACCAGATGTGGGCAGCGCAGTACTTCCGTTTCGAGGACCCCAACAAGTGGCTCACGTCCGGCGGGCTCGGCACGATGGGCTACGGGCTCCCGGCGGCGATCGGCGCACAGCTCGGCAATCCCGATGCGCTGGTGATCGACATCGCGGGCGAGGCGAGCATCCAGATGAATATCCAGGAGCTCGGCACTGCCAGCCAATACCGCCTGCCGGTCAAGGTGTTCATCATCAACAACGAATACATGGGTATGGTCCGCCAGTGGCAGGAGCTGACCTACGAAAGCCGCTATTCGAACAGCTATTCCGACAGCCTCCCCGATTTCGTGAAGCTCGCCGAGGCCTATGGCTGGAAGGGCATTCGCATCACCGAGGAGAAGGATCTGGATGATGGCATCATGCGGATGCTCGACCATCCCGGTCCGGTGATCGTCGACTGCATGGTCGCGCCCGACGCCAACTGCCTGCCGATGATCCCGAGCGGCGCGGCGCACACCGACATGATGCTCTACGGCGACAAGGTCGACGGGACGATGGACGACGAAGCCAAGGCGCTGGTGTGATGGCTCTTCCGAAGGGATACCACTGGATAGTCGCCGAAAGTTGCGCTGTTCCGAACCAAAAAGCTGTGAAAATCCGCCCAATCGCGGGCCAAAGGTTTGGGACGGATTTAAACATCCGCTGCGACGCGTCATTGCGAGATACAACTCGCTATCCGCTCGGCAGTAGGTTCAATGTCCGCGTCAAACTCAGTACGATGGCTGGCGGGGAGGACTTCCTCCACTCCCCTCATCAGTGGCAGACTAGTGTCAATCTCGACGGGAAGGCACTTAATTGATGAAAATTACCGAAGCAGCCTCACAGCGCCACGTGCTGGCCGTCATGGTCGATAACGAGCCGGGGATCCTCGCCAAGATCACCGGGCTGTTCACAGCGCGCGGGTATAACATCGACAGCCTGACCGTGGCCGACATCTCCGAAGACCACGCCGTCAGCCGCATCACCATCGTCACCAACGGCCCGCCGCAGGTGATCGACCAGATCGAGGCGCAGCTTGAACGGCTGGTGCCGGTGCACAAAGTCACCGACCTCACCACCGCCGGACCGCATGTCGAGCGCGAGCTTGCGCTGATCAAGGTCGCTGGCACCGGTGACAAGCGGGTCGAGGCGCTGCGGGTGGCGGAAATCTTCCGCGCCCACGTGGTCGATACCACCACCACCAGCTTCGTCTTCGAACTCACTGGCGCGCCAGAAAAGATCGACAGCTTCGTCGCGCTGATGCGCGGTCTGGGGCTCGTCGAGGTCGGGCGCTCAGGCGTGGTCGGCATGATGCGCGGGGCCGAGGGGGCCTGAACCAATTTCGTCATGCCAGCAAAAGCTGGCACCTCAAGCAACAGGGGCCGCACCTTGCCGCCCTAGATCCCGGCCTCTGCCGGGATGACGTGGAAAGAAGAAGAAAATGAAAGTCTACTACGACGCTGACGCCGATCTCGACCTGATCAAGCCGAAGAAGATCGCGATCGTCGGCTATGGCTCGCAAGGCCACGCCCATGCGCAGAACCTGCGCGATAGCGGCGTCGCCGAAGTCGCGATCGCGCTGCGCGAAGGGTCGGCCACGGCAAAGAAGGTCGAGGCCGCCGGGTTCAAGGTGCTGACCAACACTGCGGCGGCGCAGTGGGCCGACGTGCTTATGATCCTCGCCCCTGACGAGCATCAGGCCGGTATTTGGGAAGATGACATCAAGGGCCACCTTAAGCCGGGCAGCGCGCTCGCCTTCGCGCACGGGCTCAACATCCACTTCGGCCTGATCGAGCCGCCCGCCGATATCGACGTCATCATGATCGCCCCCAAGGGCCCGGGCCACACGGTGCGTAGCGAGTACGTGAAGGGCGGCGGCGTGCCCTGCCTCATCGCGATCCACCAGGACGCGAGCGGCGCAGCGAATGACGTCGCGCTCGCATATGCCAGCGCCGTCGGCGGCGGTCGCAGCGGGATCATCGAAACCAACTTCCGCGAGGAATGCGAAACCGACCTGTTCGGCGAGCAGGCCGTGCTGTGCGGCGGGATCACCCACCTGATCCAGGCCGGGTTCGAAACGCTTGTCGAGGCCGGATACGCGCCGGAAATGGCCTATTTCGAGTGCCTCCACGAAACCAAGCTGATCGTCGACCTGCTCTATGAAGGCGGCATCGCCAACATGCGCTATTCGATCTCGAATACCGCAGAATACGGCGACATCACCACCGGCCCGCGCATCATCACCGCCGAGACCAAGGCCGAGATGAAGCGCGTGCTCGCCGACATCCAGTCGGGCCGGTTCGTGAAAAACTTCGTGCTCGATAACCGTGCCGGCCAGCCCGAACTCAAGGCCGCGCGCAAGGCAGCCCAAGCGCACCCGATCGAGCAAACCGGCGAAAAGCTGCGCGCGATGATGCCGTGGATTGCCGCCAACAAGCTCGTCGACAAAGCGAAGAACTGAAGGCTCTGCCGGTCACCAAGCCGGTAGAACC
Source organism: Sphingomonadales bacterium (assembly GCA_031408395.1). Classification (GTDB taxonomy): domain Bacteria; phylum Pseudomonadota; class Alphaproteobacteria; order Sphingomonadales; family Sphingomonadaceae; genus Erythrobacter. The sequence goes on from JANNWO010000153.1 coordinate 6,701, forward strand.
GTTGCGGCGCATCGGGTATTGGGCTTTCGAACCCACAGGAGTCCAATCCCGATGAACCGCCACGCCCTTGCCGCTGCCGCCGCCCTAAGCCTTTCGGTCGGCACTACCGCGCTCGCCCCCTCCATCTTCGCTCAGGGCGCGTCGCAAGTGCCCGGCGCGATGGAACCCTCGCGGGTCACCGCCGGGACCTACACGGCAGACAGCAACCATTCGCTGATCGCCTTCGAGGTCAACCACTTCGGCTTTAACGATTACTATGGCCTGTTCGGCGATGTTGCCGGAACGCTGGTGATCGACCCGGCCAATCTGTCGGCCGCGAAGGTCGAGGTGACGATCCCTGTCGCCAACGTCACCACAGCGAGCAAGGGCTTGACCGAGCACCTGCTGCGCGCAGGCAAGGACGGCAAGACGCCCGACTTCTTCGGCCCCGCCCCCGCGCCCGCCCGCTTCGTCTCGACCGCGGTGAAGGTCGATGCCAAGGACGCCACCAAGGCGACGATCACCGGCGATCTTACCTTGAACGGCGTCACCAAGCCGGTGACCTTCGAGGCCGAATTCACCGGAGCCGGAGCCAATCCCTTCAACAAGAAGGCGACCATCGGCTTTGAGGCCGAAACCAGCATCAAACGTTCCGACTTCGGCGTGAACTACGCCATCCCCTTCGTCAGCGACGAGGTGGAACTCGACATCAGCGTCGCGTTCGAGAAGCAGTAGGCAGAGCTAAGGCGACTGGCGGGCCCAAGGAGGCGAGGACCCGCCAGCCACCCATCATTCAGCGGATCAGAACCCGAACCAGGAAGATCCGCTGTAAGTCTTGCCCGCGGGAATCTTCGCCCAGTTGGGCGCGCCCTTGGCGATGAAGCCCGAGATATTCTTGCGCCACTTGGTGCGGATGCCCTGATCGTAGTTCAGGTAGAGCTTGCCGCCGACGATATCGTAAGCTGCCGGGTCGCCCGGCGCGAGATATCCTTGCGCAATTGCCCAGGCACAATGCCCGCCATATTGCGGGGCAAAGGCGGCGGGATCGGCCTTGAAGGCAGCTGCGTTCTCGGCCGTGGCAAAGCGCCATTCGGCCCCTTTCCACGTCAGCTTGTATTTCGCGTTGCCCTTTGCAGGTGCGCCGGTGCCGCGGAAATAGCTGACCGTGTCATAGCCGCCAACGGCAACCTTCTCGCCCTCGGTCCCCGCGTAAATGCCACCATCAGCCAAGGCAGGGGTGGCAAGCGAGAGGGGGCTTGCGAGGGCAGCTAGTGCCAGGATCAGGCGTTTCGGCTTCATCGGGGAAGGTCCTTTGTGCTGTGGGGTTACAAGACCACCGAGATCTTGCCGTCGCCCCTGTTTCGCTGCCCGGGCGCCGTTCGTGACAGGTGGCTCACGAAAATGTTCGACAGCTCCGCGCGGCTGTTTCAAAGCCTCAAGCCTGATGCGCCTGTCCGATTGCCACAATATCGACGATTTCCGCACGCTGGCGAAGGCGCGGCTGCCGTTTCCGGTGTTCGACTACATCGACGGCGCGGCCGATGACGAG
>JANNWO010000154.1:0-10982 GCA_031408395.1 Sphingomonadales bacterium
TCCCGAGGCTTCCTCGTTGAGCGGAATGCGGATCTTGCCGTCCGGCGCGGTCATGGCCTTGGACGTCAGGCCGGTGTATTCGCCCTTGATGTCGAAGAAGCGGATCTCGCGGAAGTTGAACAGGGTCTCGTAATAGTCCGCCCAGTACTTCATGCGGCCGGTGTAGACGTTGTGGGTGAGGTGATCGATGGTGTGGAAGCCCGCACCCACGGGGTGCCTGTCCACGCCGGGGAGATACTCGAAATCGATGTCGTAGATGGAGAGGCCGCCCGCCTTCTGCGCGCCATCGTAGCGGTCGACCAGATAGAGGATCGCCCCACCGATTCCGCGGATTGCGGGGATGCGCAGTTCCATCACCCCGGTCTGGACGGCGACCGGCTCGGCGCCCTTGGCGATCAGGTGGTCATAGGCCGCCGCCGCATCGCGCACGCGGAACGCCATCCCGCAGGCCGAAGCGCCGTGTTCGCGCGCGAAATACCATGCGGGGCTGCGCGGTTCGTAATTGGCGATGAGGTTGATGCCGCCTTGACGCCACAGATGCACGTCCTTGGAGCGGTGCTGCGCGACGCGGGTGAAGCCCATCGCTGCAAAGACGGGCTCAAGCATGCCCTTTTCCGGCGCGCAGAACTCGACGAATTCGAAGCCATCGAGGCCGACGGGGTTTTCGAAGAGGTCTTTGGCCCCCTGAGTGCTTGTCGGCGCGTTCATCGGTTCAGTCCCCGCTAGCGAGATAGTTTCAATTGAAACCATCTACCCCAAATCGGCGATTCGCGCAAGGTCAGGCGATGCGTCCCACCGTCCGCCCGCGCTCGTCCTGCTCCAGCGCCAACCTCAGGCCGAACGGTTCGCCGCCCTCGAAGGCCGCTGCCGTGGCGGGGTCGGCGAGGTCGGCATTGGCGATCACCCGCTCGCCCGCATCGCTGCGGCCGATGACCACCGCCTCGGCGCCCTTGGGGCCGCGGTTGATGGTGTAGGTCTCGACCGTCGCGCTTGGCACAGGCTCCCGCGCCACCGGCACCTTGTCCGTCGCCTTGGCGAGCACGGCGAAGCGGTCGTTCGCGCTCCAATCCGCCGGGTCGGTCGAGTAGATGCCGGTCGCGTATTTGCTCATCCACCCGCCATTCGCGCCCACCAAGGCGAAGCTGCCCCGATCGCCGCGCACCCGCTGGACCGCTTCCGCGATGGCGTGCGCCGAGTAGTTGTTCCCCGCCCCGCCGAAGAACGGCAAGCCGCCGGTGAGCGTCAGCCCGCGCGGGTCGTCGGCGGCAAGCCCGAAGTGGTCGCACTGGTTGAACACCGGGATCGCGAAGCAGGAATAGAAGTCGATGTAGCGCATCTCGGCGATGCCCTTCCCCACCCGCGCCAGCGCTGCATCGACGCTGCCAAGCGAGGCGGGGTTGCCGGACAGATCGGGCCGCTGCGAGAGCTTCAGCTCGGTCGCAGCGGTGACCGCGTGGATATGCACCCACTTGTCCTCCGGCACGCCAAGCGCGCGCGCCAAGCCCGCCGAAGCGACAATGATCGCAGCGGCCTGGTTCACCTGATCGCGCGCGACGGTCATGCGGGTGTAAGGCTCGGCGACGATGCGGTTGCGGTCGGTGACTGTGGCCAGCTCCTCCGCGCTGCGCTCCACCGGAGCGGCCGAATGCGGGTTCGCCGCCGCCACCCGCGTGAAGGGCGCGAACAGCTTGCCGATCTCCAGCCGGTATTCCTCCAGCCCCAGCCCGAGCTTATGCCGCCGCGCATTCTCGGCCAGCGCGTAGAGCGGGATCGCCCCGCTTGCCCCGTGCGCGAACAGCACCGGCTCCAGCAGTTCCTCGACCCCGAAGCCCTGATCCTCGAAGTCGCCTTCGATCTCTTCCGACCAGTCGGGGATCTCGCTCTTGGCGGTGAGCGCCAGCACGGTCGAGATCGCCTCGCTGCCGACGATCACCGCGCATCGGCTGTCCCCCGCCGCGATGGCCGAAGCGAATTCGCCCACCAATTGCTGGTTGGTCTGCCCGCCGGTCGTCGTCAGGATCGCGCGCTTGGGATCAGCCCCAACCCGCTTGGCAATCGCCCTCGGCACATTGCTCGCCGCACCGAACGGCGGCTTGCGATCAGGCCGCGACATTTCGAAGGCGCGGATCGCGGCGAGGGTGTCGATGGCACCTGCCACGTCTCCGCTCGCCCCGCTGTCAGCGATTGCCGCCGCCAGAGCCCGCCCGCCGAGGTCCATATAGGACAGCGCCTCGTAACCGGGTTCTCCGACCCTCTCCGAATACTGCCCGACCCCGATGATCACCGGGGTGTTATCAGGCACCTTAGTCGACAAAGCCGTCGACCCGCTCGACGATGATTGCAGGCGCCATGCCGCCCGCCGCGCACATCGTGACGAGGCCATAGCGACCGCCGCGACGTTCCAGCTCGTCGATCACGGTGCCGATCAGGATCGATCCGGTCGCGCCGATCGGGTGGCCCAAGGCGATTGAACCGCCGTTGACGTTGACCTTGTCCCAATCGAGATCGAGATCGCGCACGAACTTGGCGGCGACCACGGCGAAGGCTTCGTTGATTTCGAACAGGTCGATATCGTCCACCGTAAGCCCCGCCTTGGCCAGCACCTTCTTTGCCGCAGGCACCGGCGCGTTGAGCATCAGCGTCGGATCATCGCCCATGTTGGCGGTGGCAACGATGCGCGCGCGCGGCTTCAAACCGTGCTTTTCGGCATAGGCCTTCGACGTGATCAGCACCGCCGCCGCGCCGTCAACCACGCCCGACGAATTGCCCGCGTGGTGGAAGTGCTGGATGTCGAGATCCGGATACTTGTTGTTGATCAGCTTGCGGAAGGTCGTGCCCTCGGCGTCCAGCGGAACGTCGGCGATCTTGGGGAAGGCCGGCTCCAGCTTGGCAAGGTCTTCGCGGGTGGTCTGGGGGCGGGGATATTCGTCGCGGTCGAGCAGCACCGTGCCATCATCCGCTACCACCGGCACCACCGACTTGGCGAAGCGGCCTTCCGCCATCGCTGCGGCGGCGCGCTGCTGCGAGCGGTAGCCGACCTCGTCCAGCTCCTCGCGGGTGAAGCCTTCCTTCGACGCAATCGCATCGCCGCAGATGCCCTGGTGCGACTGCGGGTGCACGGCTTGGAGCCGCGCGTTGTAGCTGCCCATCATCGGCGGCTTGATCCCGGCGCGCATCTTCTCCTGAGACATCGCGGCGGTGAGGCTCATCATCTCGGTGCCGCCGGCGACGACGCAATCCTCCATCCCGCTCATCACCTGCGCGGCGGCGAGCGCGACGCTGGTGATCCCGCCGCCGCAGAAGCGGTCGAGCGTGGTGCCGCTGGAGGTGATATCATAGCCCGCATCGAGCGCAGCCATCCGCCCCATGTCGCCCGCCTGCATCCCGTCCTGAGTCGAGACGGACCAGATCACATCGTCGACGGTCTTGGTGTCGAGATTGTTGCGGTCCTTGATCGCTTTCAGCACCGTGGCGGCCAGATGTTGCGGGTGTTCGGCGGCTAGCGCACCCTTACCCTGCTTGCCGATTCCGCGCGGGGTGCGCACTGCGTCGATGATGTAAGCTTCGGCCATGATGATCCTCGTCCGTTTATAGCGAAATTGCGGTTGACGGTCACGTAAACCGACTGCACCAGTGGCACAAGAATTGCGTTTCAAATCGCAATCACATTTTTGACAGGAGAGAGTTGCCGTGAGCGAGACCGCTGCCCCGGAAGTGCTGACCGAAGTGGAGGACGGCGTGCTCATCGTCACCATCAACCGCCCCGAAGCCAAGAACGCCATGACCAAGGCCGCAGCCGAAGGAATCGCGGCGGCGATGGACCGTCTGGACGCCGAAGACGATCTGCGCGTCGGCATCATCACCGGTGCGGGCGGGACGTTCTGTTCGGGCATGGACCTGAAGGGCTTCCTCCGCGGCGAGACGCCTTCGGTTCCCGGTCGCGGGTTCGGCGGCGTGGTGCAGGCGCCGCCTGCCAAGCCGCTGATCGCGGCGGTTGAGGGCTATGCGCTGGCCGGCGGGCTCGAGCTGATGATCGCGTGTGATCTCGTCGTGGCGCACAAGGACGCCAAGTTCGGCATCCCCGAAGTGAAGCGCGGCCTTGTCGCAGCCGCTGGCGGCGTGATGATGCTGCCCGACCAGATCCCCGAGCGTATCGCGCTGGAACTGGCGCTGACCGGTGATTTCATCGGCGCCGAGCGCGCCTATCAGCTCGGCATGATCAACGAAGTGACCGAAGGCTCGGCGCTGGACGGTGCCAAGGCGCTGGCGGCGAAGATCGCGGCCAATGGCCCGCTCGCGGTGAAGGTGTCGAAGGCGGTGATGAAGCAGTCGCGCGGCTGGGCGATGGAAGATCGCTATGCCGAACAGGGCAAGCTGATCGGGCCGGTGTTCGTCAGCCTCGACGCGCGCGAAGGCGCGGCCGCCTTTGCCGAAAAGCGCAAGCCGAACTGGACGGGCAAGTAAAAGCAGGCCGTTTCAGAGGGGGTGTTGGCACGTTCCAGACCCCCTCCAGATCGGTTTAGACGCCCCTTAGACCCCCTTTAGACCCCCGTTAAACCCCGCCCATTTCACTGTTTCACGTGAAACACAGCGATTACGGGATTACCAAGAGAGAGAAAAATGCCTGTCATCGACGTGCCCCAGCCAGCCTTCATGGAAGAAGAAGAGATCGCCATCTTCGCCGACGCGGTCGGCAAGTTCTACGCCCAGCACGCGCCGCAAAAGCGGGTCGAGAAGTGGCGCGAGGACGGGATGGTCGAACGCGACTTCTGGCGCGAAGCCGGCGCAGCAGGCCTGCTCGGCGTCTCGGTCCCCGCCGAATACGGCGGCCACGGCGGCGACTTCCGGCATGACATGGTAGTGATCGACCAGCAGGGAAAGCACGGCGTTGATGGATTCGGCGCGAGCCTTCACAACACGATCATCCTTCCGTACCTCGTGCGCCACGGTACCGAGGAGCAGAAGCTCAAGTACTTGCCGCGCCTTGTGGCAGGCGATCTGGTCAGCGCGATCGCGATGAGCGAGCCTGATGCGGGCTCCGACCTTCAGGCGATCAAGACCACCGCCCTGAAGGACGGCAATGGCTACCGGTTGAACGGGTCGAAGACCTGGATTTCGAACGGGCAACTGGCTGATTTTATTATCGTCGTCGCCAAGACCGATCCGGCCGAAGGCGCCAAGGGCATCTCGTTGCTGCTGCTCGAGACAGACGGCGCGGAAGGCTTTGCGCGCGGCAAGAAGCTCGACAAGATCGGGCTGGATGCGCAGGATACGAGCGAGCTGTTTTTCGATAACGTGTTCATTCCGAGCGATAATCTGCTCGGCGGAGTCGAAGGGCGCGGGTTCTACCAGCTGATGGGCGAGCTGCCGCAGGAGCGTTTGGTGATCGCGATGAACGCCATCGCCGGGATCGAAAAGGCGCTCGATGTGACGGTCGAATACGTCAAGAACCGCAAGGCGTTCGGCAAGACGATCTGGGACTTCCAGAACACCCAGTTCGTGCTGGCTGACCTCAAGGCGCGCGGCACCGCAGCCCGGGTGTTCGTCAACGACTGCATCGCCAAGCTGCTCGAGGGCAAGCTCGACGTCGCGACCGCAAGCATGGCGAAGTATTGGGTGACCGAGCTTCAGAGCGAAGTGGTTGATAAGTGCCTGCAATTCCACGGCGGCGCGGGCTACATCAACGACTACGCCATCGCCCGCATGTACCGCGACACCCGCATCGCGCGCATCTACGGCGGCTCGAACGAGATCATGAAGATGTTAATTGCCCGCAGCATGTAAGCTGGCAAATCACTGATCAGAATGCGAAAGGCGGCCCCAAACCGGGCCGCCTTTTTCATGTCCTGCGTCGCAGAGTCCGAAACAAGAAAGGGCGGCTCGCATCTCGCGAACCGCCCTTCCTCTCCCGCTCCTATTTTGGAGCTATCCTTTGAAACGCCTCAGAACTTGGCGCGCAGCGTCACGCCGTACTGGCGCGGCGGCAGGGTGAAGGCCGAGCGCGAGTTGGCCGCGCCGCCTCCGCGCAAGGTTGTGCTGAAGGTCACGCCGCGCACCACTTCGTCGGTCAGGTTGTTGACCCAGCCTTCGATCGAGTAGGCGCCGTCGCCGAAGCGCAGGCCGGCGCGAAGGTTCACGAAGGCCTTGCCGTCCTGGATGTCGGCGATGATCGGAGTGGAGGCATCGACCGCCGCCTTAATCTGGGCCTGGGTCGAGCCAGCAGCCACAGTCGGCAGATTTTTCGCCTGTGTCGAGGTGCGCTGATCGCCTTCCATGCGGACCTGGCCGGCGACGAAGAACTCCATCGAGTCGTTGATCGGCTTCTCCCACATCGCCCCGGCGAGCGCGATGATCTGCGGCGCGTTGGTGAGGTCGTTACCGCACAGCGCCACCACCTGCACCGAAGTCTGCGTGCCGGCGCAATCATCCGGGTAGCTGGCCTGGAGGAAGGTCGCACCGAGGTTGATGGTCAGGCCGGTGGCCGGACGGATCAAGCTCTCGATTTCAACGCCCTTTGTATCGGCCTTGGGAACGTTGAAGGTCTGGAACGCCGTCCCGGTGAACTCGAGCACCTGGAAGTTGGTGAACTTCTCGATGAAGCCCGCGACGTTGACAGTCACCGACCGGTCGGCCGTCTGCGCCTTCACGCCGACTTCATAGGCGTCGACCTCTTCCGATAGGAACCGCGGATCGGCCCCGAGCACCCCGGCGGTAGTATCTAGGTTGATACCGCCCGCCTTGTAGCCGTGGGTGAAGCTCGCATAGGCGTTCACCGCGGGGCTGATCTCGTAGCCGAGCTTGGCTGTGTAGATCAGCTCCTCGTCCTTGAAGTTCGACTGGAAGGTGCGGGGCAGCGGCAGAGCGGCGGCCTGCGGCAGGTTCGCCGGCGCTGTGAAGCCGAAGCAGCCGAGGCCGATGAAGGTTGGGCGCAGGCTTGCCGGCAGGGCGCCCAGCGCGCCGAGCACCGCCGGACAGACCGTGTTATTCACCCGCGTCTGCGAGAAACCGCCCGACTTGTCTTCCCACGAGTAGCGCGCACCGACCGTAACTTCGAGCCCGTCGGTAAGCTCGAGGCTGTTGTGGGTGAAGACCGCGTAGCTCTTGGCGTCCTGCTGGAAGCGGTTGGTGTTGCTGGTGGTCGCCGGGTTGATCCCCGTCAGGCGCTGCAGTGGACGCGGGCCGAAGAAGATCGGCGAAAGCGGATTGAGCGAAGCTCCACCGGTGCCGCCAGCGAGCAGCGCGCCCACGTTGAGATCGTAATCCGCCCCAAGCGCGAAGCCGATCGACTGGTCGATCTGCTCGTCCGAGTAGAAGCCGCCGACCATGTAGTTGAGCTTGCCGCCCAGACCTTCGCCCTGAAGCCGCAGTTCGGCGGTCCAGGTTTCGATCTCGAGGTTCAGCGCGTCGACGTTGAAGATGTCGAGGCCGGTGAAGTCCGAATCGTAGTTCTCGAAGCTCTGGAAATTGCGATAGGAGCCGATGAAGATGAGGTCGGCATTGTCCGAGATCGGGAACTCGAGCTCGCCGGTCAGGCCGTAGTTCTTGATGTCCGCTGTTGGGACTCGGTTGGCCGAGACGATGCGGTTGTCCATCGCCCGCTCAAAGCCGGGCTGGTCGTTCGCCGTGGTGGCGGTGAAGGGCTGACCATTGCCGCCGTTCGCACCGGCGCCCACCGCGCCGAAAATCCCGCCGGTCACCAGCGGCGACTGGTAGAGCTCGATCGCGCCGCAGCAGCTCGACGTGCTCTTCGAGTAATCGGCGATGATGCGCCCGCGGATTCCGCTTTCGGTGTCCCAGCCGATCTGGCCGCGCACCAGCCACTGGTCAACGTCGTTGGTGTCGCCGATCTTGCGGCCGGTGCGGTCGACAACATCGAGGAAGCCGTCACGCTCGCGCCATGCACCGGTTACGCGCAGGGCGACGGTGTCCTTGACGATCGGCACGTTGATCGCGCCAGAAAGGGCCTTCTCGTCGAAATTGCCATATTCGGCGTTCACGAAGCCACTGAACTCGGTCACGTCAGGGCGGACGTTGGTGACGTTCAACGCACCGGCCGAGGTGTTACGTCCGAACAGCGTGCCCTGCGGACCGCGCAGAACTTCGACGCGCTCGACGTCGACGAATTCGCTCAACGCAACGCCGGGACGCGACTGGTAGGCGCCGTCGATGAAGATGCCGACCGCGCTTTCGAAGCCGATGTTGTTCGAGGTCGTGCCGATACCGCGGACGCGCAGCACCACCGAGCCTGAGGCAAGCTGCGCCTGGCTGGCAGTAAAGCTGGGGGCGAGCGCCGAGATCTGCTGGATGTTGACGACGCGCTGCGTTTCGAGCTGCTGCGGCGAGATGGCGGTCACCGCCAACGGAATGTCCTGCACGTCCTGCGCTCGGCGGGTGGCGGTCACGATGATGACACCGTCGTCACCGGCAGGCTGGGCCTGGGTATCGGTGTCTTGGGCAAAGGCTGGGGTGGTCAGTGCACTGCAGGCCAGCAGGCCACAGGCGTAATAAGCGAACTTGCGCGTCATGGTTTCCCTCTCTCCGTATACCAGCCGGTCTTCATGCCTAGCTTGGGTTTGCGTAACGGACCCTATCAGGGTCGCGCCGCCTAACAAGAGTCATAGGAAAAGTTCTGCGGAGGCGTAGCAATTATGCAACATATACTGTTGCGGCGCAGCATGAGTCCAATGCAACCCAACCCTCAGCAACTTTATTGCGTTAAGCGGTGAAATGTCAGAAGCCGTAACGTAACCCTACCCATAGGGTGCGCGGGACGCCGAGATCGACCGATCCGCCCTGATTGCGGGTGACGACATTCTCGTCGGACAGATTCTCGGCGCGCACCACAAACGACAGCTGCTGGCGCAGTGGAACGGCAACGAAGACGTCGAACGTCGTGGCCGCCGGGAGCGAGTCAAGCTCGCGGTCATCCTCGAACTGCGCAGCAACGTGCCGCAGCGTGCCCGCCAGCCGCCAGCCGGCGGCAGGTTCCCAGCCGAGCGTCAGCGTCGCTGCGAAGTCCGGGGTCTGAGCCGGGCGCTTTCCGTCGAGATCGGCGTAAGTGCCCCGCCCGCGCACCTCGGCATCGGTCCAGGCCAGCGCGCCGTCGAGGCTGAGCGTGCCGAACTTCGCCGCGACGCTCGCCTCGATCCCGCGCGCTTCGATCGCGGGCAGATTCGCGCGGCGGCGCAGGTTAGGACTGATAGTGACGTTGGCGATGGCATTATCGACGGTGTTCTCAAAGGCCGTCACCGCGATCACCACCGCATTGACCGGCTGCCAGTCGAACCCGACTTCGAAGCCCTGCAGCCGCTCGTTGACGAGGCTGGCATTGGCCTCGGTCACCACCGGGAACACCACGAAGGGCCGGTAAAGCTCGTTGAGGGTGGGCAAGCGTAGCCCGGTATAGGCCGCAGCGCGCAGATCGAGGCGGCGGGTCGCATAGAACAGCGCGCCCGCGCGCCAGTTCACGGACCAGTCGGCGCGGTCGGGCGCGATGATCGTGCTGACCGGCACGCCAGCGGCGCTCACCGCGCGGTAGAAGCCGCCGGTGATGCTGCTGCGATCGGCGCGCAGGCCGCCGTTGAGGGTGAGCGGACCAATCTGCCAGTCGTCCTCGATGAAGATGCCGAGATTGCTGGTCGCCCCCCCTGCCCTGCGCCGCTCGGTAATGGCGCCAGAGACGGCATTGAGCGCCTCCTCCTGCAATTCCCCGTCGGCGCGGCGATAGTCGGCGCCGATGCGGATGTCGTGCCCTTCGAGCAGTGGCGGGCGCAGTTCGAACTTGCCGCCAATGCCGGTGGAAGGAGTGCGCCGCTGGTTGAGCGTCGGGGTGAAGCGGGTCGAAGAGATGACGATGTTCGAGAAGTCGCGGCTCTGCACATAGGCGAGCGCGTCGAACTGCCACGGCCCGCGTCCGACGAAGCGCACCGAGACTTCTTCGCCCGCGCTGGTCGAATCAGCACCCTTGAAGCGCAGCGTGCGCGCGTCGCGGAACACGGCGACGCGCGCCTGCACCTCGATCTCGCCGGTCAGCGGCGCGACGGCGCGCAGGGCGGCGTTCCAGCTTTCGAATGCGGCGCGCGCGGTGGCGGGGACGCGCTGGTCCTCGGGCGTCGTGAAAAACCCTTGTCCCCGGTCCCAGCGCCCGCTGGCCACGGCAAACCCGCTGCCAAGCTTCTGCGTCAGCACCCCGCTCGCCTCGGTCTCGGCGCGGTCGTTGATCGCCGCGCTGCCGAGGAACGCACGCGTAGAGCCTGGCTCGGCGCTCTCCAGTTCGATGGTCCCGGCGAGCGCGCCTGCACCGAACGGCCCCGACCCGCCCCCGCGCGTCACCCGGATCGTGCCGAGCGTTTCCGGCGCAATGGCGGAGAGCGGGATGTAGCCGAAGAAGGGGTCAGCGATCGGCACCCCGTCAAGCAGCACCAGCGCGCGGCTGGTCGCGTTGCCGCCCAGCGCGCGCAGCGTCACGCCCTGCGCGCTCGGATTCGACGACCGGCTGTCGGAGCGGCGGAACTGCTGGAAGCCCGCGACATTCCGCAGCACGTCCTCAATCCGGCCAGACGGGCTGCTGACAATCACTGCGCGCTCGATGGTGGTGGCTGCGTAGATCCCGGTCGAAAGCGCCGGATCGAGCCCGCGCCCGGTGACGATGATCTCCTCCGCCTGGGGCTCTTCGGGCATCGGTTGCGCCTCCTGCGCAGCGAGCGGCGCGGCGGCGGGGATGAGGGACACGGCGGCGAGCAAGCGGGCGGCAAAGGTCATGAGCCGCGCCCTATAGGCTCGGACCTGCTGCGTCACCCAAAACTCAGTTGCACTTTGCCATTCAAGACTCGCTTTTGCCCGCACGCTGTGGTTACATTGATGTCAATTAGGGAGAGAGAGGCCCCCCATGCTCGCAACACCGCCAGACTTCGACGTGCTGATCGTCGGTGCCGGAATCTCCGGGATCGGCATGGCCGCGCACATGGAAATGAAGACGCCGC
>JANNWO010000155.1:0-11517 GCA_031408395.1 Sphingomonadales bacterium
CTTGCACCAGGTGCTGCACTTCGCGCCCGACCCCGCGCCCGCGCTGGCCGAGGCCGCGCGCGTGCTGCGCCATGGGGGCCGGATCGCCATCGTCGACTTCGCCAGCCACGATCACGAAGAGCTGCGCACCCGCCACCAGCACGTGCGCTTGGGCTTTGCCGACCGCCAGATGGCCGAACTGCTGCGCGGCGCGGGCTTTGCCGCAGGCACGCCGCGCGCGCTTGAAGGCGATACGCTGGTGGTCAAGATCTGGACCGCCACGCGCCGCGCCCCCGGGCCTTCTGGCGCCGTTCAGAAAACCCCCGCCACCCTCACGGAAACCGTCTGATGACCCCCACCTTGAACCAGCTCCGCGAATACCGCACCGCCACCGACACACCGCTGTTCTCCGGTCTGCCGGGCGATGTCGCGGTGAGTTTCGAGTTCTTCCCGCCCAAAAGCGAGAAGATGGAAGAGCAGCTGTGGGACGCGGTGACGCAGCTCAAGCCCTTGGACCCCAGCTTCGTTTCGGTCACCTACGGCGCGGGCGGATCGACGCGTGAGCGCACCCATGCGACCGTCGCGCGGATCATTGCCGAAGCCGGGCTCCCGGCCGCCGCGCACCTCACCTGCGTTGCGGCGTCGAAGGCGGAAATCCGCGAGGTCGCCGAGCATTACTGGGAAGCGGGCGTGCGCCATATCGTCGCGCTGCGCGGCGATGCGGGCGAGCCCGGCGCGCCCTTTACCCCGCACCCGGAAGGCTATGCTAGCGCCGCCGAGCTGGTCGCGGGGCTGAAGGACATCGCCCCCTTCGAGATCAGCGTCGCCGCCTATCCCGAGACCCATCCCGACGCGGTCAGCCCGCAGGACGACATCGACAATCTGAAGCGCAAGCTCGATGCAGGCGCCACCCGCGCAATCAGCCAGTTCTTCTTCTCGCCCGAAGCGTTCTTCCGGTTCCGCGATGCTTGCGCCGCGACCGGGATCGACGCTCCGATCCTGCCGGGTATCCTGCCTGTCACCAATGTCGCGCAGGCGCGCAAGTTCGCTGCCGCTTGCGGGGCTTCGATCCCGGCGTGGATGGACGGATTGTTCGAAGGCCTCGATGAAAAGCCCGCCGCCCGCCATCTGGTCGCCGCGACTGTCGCTGCGGAACTGTGCCGCCGGCTTTATGCAGGCGGCGTGCGCGACTTCCACTTCTACACCCTGAACCGCCCCGAGCTCGCCTATGCGATCTGCCACATGCTCGGGAAGCGTCCTGCCGGAGACCATGCATGAGCGCCCGCCAGCAACTCCTCGATGCCGCGTCGGAGCGCGTCCTGATCTTCGACGGCGCGTTCGGGACGCAGATCCAAGAGCGCAAGCTCACCGAGGCCGATTACGCCGGCGATCTCGGCCTGCCCGCCGATCAGAAGGGCAACAACGACATTCTCGCGCTGACCCGTCCGGATGTGATCACCGACATCACCCGCGCCTATCTGGACGCGGGATCGGATGTGATTTCAACCAACACCTTCTCGGCCAACCGCATCAGCCAGGCCGATTACGCCGCCGAAGGTCTGGTGGCCGATATCAATATCGCCAGCGGAAAAATCGCGCGCGCGCTCGCCGATGAATATGCAGCCAGGGACGGCAAGCCGCGCTTCGTGGCAGGCGCAATCGGGCCGACGAACAAGACGCTGTCGCTCAGCCCCGACGTCGAAGACCCGGGTTACCGCGAGATCGACTTTGATGAGCTGGTCGCGGTCTACAAGGATCAGGCCGCCGCGCTGGTCGAAGGGGGCGTGGACTTCATCCTGATCGAAACCGTGTTCGACACATTGAACGCCAAGGCCGGGATCATGGCGGTCAAGCAGCTGGAGCGTGATCTGGGCCGAGAGGTGCCGCTGATGATCTCGATGACGCTTACCGACCTGTCGGGCCGCAACCTGTCGGGCCACACGGTCGAGGCGTTCTGGTATGCAGTGCGGCACGCCAAGCCGCTGACCATCGGTTTGAATTGCAGCTTCGGCGCAGAGCAGCTGCGCCCGCACGTCAAGGTGCTCTCGCAGATCGCCGACACGCTGCTGATGATCTATCCCAATGCGGGGCTGCCCAACGAACTGGGCGAATATGACGAGCTGCCCGAGACCACTGCGGGGCTGGTCAAGGACTGGGCCGATCACGGCCAGGTCAACATTCTCGGCGGGTGCTGCGGATCGAGCCCGGCGCACATCGACGCGATCGCCAAAGCGGTGGCCAAGAGCGAGCCGCGCGTGATCCCGCACCCCGAACCGGCGATGAAGCTGGCGGGGCTTGAGGCGTTCATCGCGGCCTAGAACAACCACCCCCGTTCGTGTCGAACGAAGTCGAGACACAATGGCGGGGCCTCTCGACTACGCTCGAGGCGAACGGAAATTTTGAAATGAACCAACCCACCTCCTCCTCCCGCTTCATCAATATCGGCGAGCGCACCAACGTCACCGGCTCGGCGGCGTTCAAGAAGCTCATCATGGCGGGCGACTATCCCGCCGCGGTCGAGGTTGCGCGCAATCAGGTCGAAAACGGCGCGCAGGTGATCGACGTCAACATGGATGAAGGCCTGCTCGACGCGGTCCACGCGATGACGACCTATCTGAAACTGATCGCCGCAGAGCCCGATATCGCCCGCGTGCCGGTGATGATCGACAGCTCGAAGTTCGCGGTGATCGAGGCGGGATTGAAGTGCGTCAGCGGCAAGCCGATCGTCAATTCGATCAGCATGAAGGAGGGCGAAGAGGCCTTCCTTGCGCACGCGCGCATCTGCATGGATTACGGCGCGGCGGTGGTCGTGATGGCCTTCGACGAGGTCGGGCAGGCGGACACCAAGGAGCGCAAGGTTTCCATCTGCAAGCGCGCCTATGATCTGCTGGTGGCCGAAGGCTTCCCGCCCGAGGATATCATCTTCGACCCCAACGTCTTCGCGGTCGCCACCGGCATCGAAGAACACAACAATTACGGCGTCGACTTTATCGAGGCAGTGCAGGAGCTGCGCGAGCTGTGCCCCCATGCGCATTACTCGGGCGGGCTATCGAACCTCAGCTTCAGCTTCCGCGGCAACGAGACCGTGCGCCGCGCGATGCACTCGGTGTTCCTCTTTCATGCGATCCCCGCAGGGCTCGACATGGCGATCGTCAACGCTGGGCAGCTCGATGTCTATGACACGATCGACCCGGCCTTGCGCGACGCCTGCGAGGACGTGATCCTCAACCGCGACGCGGACGCCACGGAGCGCCTGATCGCGCTCGCCGAAAGCTACAGGGGCAAGTCTGTCGCCGATGAAAAGGCCGCCGAGGAATGGCGCGGCTGGCCTGTGGCCAAGCGATTGGAACACGCGCTGGTCAAGGGCATCGACGCTTATGTCGTCGAGGATACCGAGGAAATGCGCGCCGCCACGGCTGATGCTGGTGGTCGCCCGATCGAAGTGATCGAAGGCCCGCTGATGGACGGGATGAACGTGGTCGGCGATCTGTTCGGCAGCGGCAAGATGTTCCTGCCGCAGGTGGTGAAGTCCGCGCGCGTCATGAAGAAGGCGGTCGCCCACCTGATCCCCTTCATCGAGGCGGAGAAAGACCTGCTCCCCGAAGCCCAGCGCAAGGCCAAAGGCAAGATCATCATGGCGACAGTGAAGGGCGATGTTCACGACATCGGCAAGAACATCGTCGGCGTCGTGCTCCAGTGCAACGGCTACGACGTGATCGACCTCGGCGTCATGGTGCCGTGGACGACGATCCTCGCGTCTGCCAACGACAACAAGGCCGACATGATCGGGCTCTCGGGCCTGATCACGCCCTCGCTCGACGAGATGGTGACCGTCGCCGAGGAGATGAAACGTGCCGGCATGACCATGCCGCTGCTGATCGGCGGGGCGACCACCTCCAAGGTCCACACCGCCTTGAGGATCGACCCGGCCTATGATGGCCCGGTGATCCACGTGCTCGACGCGAGCCGCGCGGTAGGGGTGGCCTCCAAGCTCCTCTCAGACACCCAGCGCGATGAATATGTCGCTGCGGTCGAGGACGAATATATCCATGTGCGCGATGCGCGCGCGGGCAAGTCGCAGAGCGTGTTGCTCAGCCTCGATGACGCGCGCGCGAACTTCTTCGACGCTTACCTGTCCGACAAGCCCGCCCCGCCCGAACAGCCCGGCGTGCATGTCTTCCCCGACTGGGACCTGACGCATCTTCGCGGATTCATCGACTGGACGCCGTTCTTCCGCGCTTGGGAGCTCCACGGCAATTACCCCGGCATCCTCACCGACGAAGTGGTGGGCGAGACCGCGACGCAGTTGTTCGCCGATGCCAACGCGATGCTCGACCAGCTGATCGCCGAAAAGTGGCTGACCGCGCGCGGCGTTGCGGGCTTGTGGCCCTGCGCGCGCGACGAGGATGATGTGACCATCCACCTCCCCGACACCGAGGAGCACGTCCGCCTTCCTTTCCTGCGCCAACAGATCAAGAAGTCGCGCGACCGGGCCAACATGTGCCTTGCCGACTTCATCGATCCCGACGGCGACTGGATCGGCGGCTTTGCGGTCGGCATCCACGGGATCGACAGCCATTCGGCGCGGTTC
This sequence comes from Sphingomonadales bacterium, assembly GCA_031408395.1. Taxonomy (GTDB): domain Bacteria; phylum Pseudomonadota; class Alphaproteobacteria; order Sphingomonadales; family Sphingomonadaceae; genus Erythrobacter. Next base: position 4,571 of record JANNWO010000155.1, read on the forward strand.
CAGGACGACAAGGACGATTATTCGGACATCCTGCTGAAGGCGCTGGCTGACCGTTTCGCGGAAGCCTTTGCCGAGGCGCTGCACCAGCACGTGCGCACCACGCTGTGGGGCTACGCGCCGGGTGAGCAGCTCACCAGCGAGGCGCTGATCAAGGAGCAATATCGCGGCATTCGCCCGGCGCCGGGCTATCCTGCGTGCCCCGATCACAGCTTGAAGCCGATCCTGTTCGACCTGCTCGATGCGCCTGCGAACGTTGGGCTGACACTGACCGAAAGCTTCGCGATGTGGCCGACGGCGGCGGTTTCGGGCTTCTATTTCGGCCACCCCGAAAGCCAGTATTTCGGCGTCGCCCGCGTGGGCCGCGACCAGCTTGAGGACTATGCGGCGCGGCGCGGCGTCAGCGTCGAGCAGGCCGAGCGCTGGCTCAGGCCGAATCTCGATTGACGTAGGGGCCGGGACGGCGATGATGCGCGGCATGATCCGCCGCCTTCTCGCCGTTCCCCTGCTCCTTGGGGCCTTCATCGCCGCAGCACCCCTCGCTGCGCAGGACGCCGCACATCCGCCGCCAGCGCCGCCCCCCGCCACGCCCCCAGCCACGCCCCCAGCCACGGTGGCGGTCGCTTTCGACCGCGACACCATCCGCCCGCTGATCGTCGAGGGACTGGCGAACAAGGAAACGGGCCGCGCTGTTGAAGCCAATGATCCGGTGCGGATCGCGAGCATCTCCAAGCTGATCATGGCGCTCACCGCGCTCAGGCTGATGGACGAGGGCAAGGTCGATCTCGACCGCGATATCTCCGGCTATCTCGGGTGGCAGCTGCGCTCGCCCTACCACCCCGACGCGGTCGTCACGCTGACCCACTTGCTGATGCACCGCGCTGGCCTGTCGGACGCGGCGGGCTACAGCATCCCCCTCGGTGAGAGCCTCGAGGCGAAACTCGCCGATCCCGCCACGTGGCGCGCAGTCGGTCCTTCAGGTGAGGCAGAGTTCGAATATGCCAATCTGGGCTCGCCGATCGTAGCCACCGTGCTTGAGGCGGCTTCGGGCGAGCGGTACGACCGCCTTGTCGAGCGCCTCGTGTTCAAGCCGCTGGGGGTGAAGGCCTGCTTCAATTGGGTCGGCTGCGATGCCAATATGCAGGCGCGCGCGGTGACGCTTTATCGCCACACCGGCGAGGTCGCCGCAGACGCGCCCGAGCGCCTTCCGCCCGCCTGCACCATTCCTGTGCCCGAAGGTGCGGCCTGCAACCTCGACGCTTATGTGCCCGGCACCAATGCCTCGATCTTCTCGCCGCAGGGCGGGGTGCGGATCGGGATGATTGACCTCGCGAAGATCGGGCAGGCGTTCGGTGAAGACCGCACATTCTTCTCGGACCGTGCGAAGCGAAGCTTCGACCGCGCGTGGGACACGAGTTTCCATCCCGGTCAGGAATTCTTCTGCATCTATGGCCTGCATCTGCAGATCATCGATTCGTCCCAAGCGCTGTGGGCCAATGCGGAGCAGCCCAAGCCGGCGACTTGCCGGGACGAACTGTTCGGCGACGGCGAGCCAAGGGTGGGCCATTCGGGCGAGGCCTATGGACTGCAATCGGGCCTTTGGTTCGACCTCGGCACGGGCCGGGGTTTTGCCTATTTCATGACCGAAGCCCCGCCGCCTGTGGGCGGGGAGGATACAGGCGGCTTCACCGCGCGCGAAAAGGAGCTTATGGCCCGCGCGCAGGTATTGGTGGCGAAGAAGCCCTAGGCCTCGGCCTTCACCCGCTCGCCCAACTTCTTCAGCAACGGCGCGGCGATCGGCGTCGTCAGCATCGTGCTTGCCACCGCCATCAGCAGCAGCGCGGTGAAGGTCGTGGGCGTGATGATCCCCTTGTCGAGCAGGATGTTGGCAAAGATGATCATGATCAGCGCCTTGGTCTGGAGCAGCCAGCCGATCAGGCTCGCCTCGGTGCGGCTCCAGCCGAGCAGCCGTCCCGCGATATGGACACCGATGAGCTTGCCTCCCACCGCCGCCGCCAGCAGCAGCGCGGCAACGCCGAACACCGCCAGGCCGCCGCCCTCCCACTGGGTGCGCAGGCCCGTAGAGAGGAAGAACACCGGCATGATCGTCAGCAGCACGACATTGCGGAACCGGTCCATCGCTTCATGGCCGAACCACTTGGCGTCTAGCACCACGCCTGCAAGGAAGGCGCCGACCATGTAGTGCAGACCCGACCAGTCCGCCCCGAAGCCGGCAATCGCAAGCCAGATCAGCCCCACCGCCCAGCGGTCGTTCTCCGACAGGCGGACCATCACCCGGCGCAAGGCAGCGGCGGCGATCAAGAAGCCGACGAGGAACACTGCCTGCCGGCCGATGCGCTCCCAATCGAGCAGGATCAGCGCCAACACGCCCCAGATCGCGATATCGTCCAAGCTGGCATAGCGCAGGATGCGCTGGCCAAGCTGTTCGCGCAGGATGCCGAGCTTCTCCATCAGCAGCACGAGGATCGGCAGCGCCGTCACCGCGCAGGCCATGCCGATGCCGAGCAGCGCCTGCCAATAGGCCCCATTCGGCCCGCGCCAGCCGGGGAATTGCAGGATGACCGCCGCCGCGATGCTGCCTGCGACCAGCGGCACGCCGAGCGCGAGGCCCGCCGTGATGCCCGTCTCGCTGCGGTGCTTCCATGCCGCCGACAGGTCGAGCTCGATCCCGGCGACGAAGACGAACAGCATTACCGCCCACCATGCGACACCGTTCAGGGCGATGATCACATCGGGCTTGAAGACGAAGGCGTAGTAATCCGGGAACACCGCGCCCAGCACTCCGGGGCCGAGCAAAATCCCCCCGACGATCTGGACGACGACCAGCGGCGCCCAGTAATCGGTGCGAAACACGCGCCAAACGAGCCACGGCACGGCGAAGATGATCGTCAGGGCGATCAGATAGATTTCGGTGAGGTTCATTGCGCACCAAGGCTAGGGAGAGGCAATCGCTCGCGCAAACGCCTTGTTCGACTGGCGTACAAGCTATCCCCAGTTTGATCTCGGCCGCGGCCTGTTGTGCAGGCGCTGCGTTTGCGGCATTTCCCGGCGCCATGTCCGACTTGCCCTTCATTGCCAGACTGGAGGACCTGCGCCGATCTTTCGTCGAGGGTGCACCGCGCTTGCCCGAAGTGGCGGTGCGGCTGTTGCTCGATACGCTGGGGCTCGGCAACCGGGAGGCTTACACCTTCCTCGCGGGCGAGCGGCCCTCGCAACCCGCGTTCGAGGCGTGGATCATCGCCACCGCGGGGCAGCCCGATCCCGATCTGGTGTCGCGGTACAACGCTTGGGCCGGAACCGGCGAACCAAGCGCGGCGGCGCGTGCACAGCTGAACGCGGTTGCGGCCATGCCAGATGTGCTGGGCCCGGCTCAGCTGGCGCAGTGGGAGCGCGATGGCTATGTCGTGCTGGCAGATGCGGTGACCCGCGATCATGCCGACGAGCTGGCGGCGATCCTGTGGGACCGGCTCGGCGCGCGCCCGGATGATCCGGCCAGCTGGTACACGTCGCAGACTGACGGGATCATGGTTTCGCTCTACCGCCATCCGGCAATCACACGCGCTCGCCGGTCAGCGCGGGTGCACAAGGCGTTTACGCAACTCTGGGGCACCGCCAACCTGTGGCCCGTCATCGATCAGCTGGGCTTCAATCCGCCGGTGGGCGGCAGCTACACCTTCCGGGGCTCGCCGCTGCACTGGGACGTCAGCCTGACCCGCCCCATTCCCTTCGCCTCCCAGGGGGTGCTGTATCTGACCGATACCGCGGCGGATCAGGGCGCTTTTCGCTGCGTTCCGGGGTTCCATCGCCGGATCGATGCATGGCTGGATGGCCTCGGCGCGCAGGATCCGCGCACGGTTGATCTGGGGCAAGAAGCGGTGAGCGTGCCAGCCATGGCCGGCGATCTGGTGATCTGGCGCCAGGACTTGCCGCACGGTGCCAGTCCGAACCGTGCGGCATCGCCGCGGCTGGTGCAGTATCTCAACTATTACTCACCCGACATGGTGGTGCAGCCCGATTGGCAGTGATCGCGCGGCATAAACTCCGCTCTGACCTTGAGGCGATTTTGCCGGGATAGTGCGCGGTTACGATTGACGTGACGCTTCGCATCCGCAACATGGGAATGCCTGCCGGAAGCGATTCCGGCGTCTTTCGCGGGAGAGATCGGCCCCCAAGCGCTTCGCCGCCGGGGCATGGCGCCGAAGGAGCAACCGCCCCGGAAACTCTCAGGCAAATGAACCGCGAACAGGTATGGGCACTCTGGAAAGCGTCTCGGATCTGATCCGAGGCCACCGAAGGGGAGGCGGACTGTCTTTGTGGCGGCCCCGCCGAAGCTCTCAGGTCACCCGACAGATGGGGCAGGATCGTGGCGGTGCGTGCGCGCATCGTCGGACTGCCGTTTCTGCTTGCCGGGTGCCCCAATGACCGATCACGAAACCGACGAACATCTCGAAGACCTGCCGCTCGACGCTTTGCCGCTCGATGGCTGGCATCGTGCGCGCGGGGCCCGGATGGTGCCGTTTGCGGGCTACGAAATGCCCATTCAATACGCCGGTCCGTTTGGGGGCATCGTCGCCGAGCATAACTGGACGCGTGAGAGCGCGGGGCTGTTCGATGTGTCGCATATGGGCCAGCTGCTGCTCTCCGGCCCGGATCTGGACGCGGCGGTTGAAGCCGTGCTGCCGATCGACCTGTCAACGCTGAAGCTCGGCCAGCAGCGCTATTCGCTGCTGCTGGATGAAGACGGCGGAGTGCTCGACGACCTGATGGTCTCGCGCTGGCCCGATGCGCTGTATCTCGTCGTCAACGGCGCGACCAAGTGGGATGATATGGGCACGCTGCGGGAAGCGCTGCCCGATGACATTACCCTCAATTACCTCGATGACCGCGCGCTGCTGGCGCTGCAAGGACCCAAGGCGGCGGACGCTCTGGCGCGCCACGCGACGGGCGAATATCCGCTGTCGGCGCTGACCTTCATGAAGTTTGGACGGTTCCAGCTTGCCGGCCACGATGTCACTATCGCCCGCGCGGGCTACACCGGCGAGGACGGGTTCGAGATCTCGCTCGCGTCCAACGCCGCCGCCGAAATCGCCGACCTGCTCTGCGCGGAGCCCGAAGTGAAGCCCATCGGCCTGGGCGCGCGCGATTCGCTGCGGCTGGAGGCGGGCCTGCCGCTCTATGGCCACGACATGTCGCTGGAAACCTCGCCCATTGAAGCGGGGCTGATCTTCGGCATCAACAAGCGCCGCCGCGCCCCCATTGAGCAGGGTGGAGGCGGCTTCCCTGGCGCTGACCGCGTCAACCGCGAGATCGCGGAAGGCACCGCACGCAAGTGGGTCGGCCTCAAGATCGACGGCCGCCTGCCTGCGCGAGAGGGCGCCGAGATCTTCGCCGGAAGCGACCACGTTGGAACCGTCACCAGCGGCGGCTTCTCGCCCACGCTGGCTGCGCCGATCGCGATGGCCTACGTCGCGGCCGCACACGCCGCCATCGGCACCGCGCTCGAAGTCGAAGTGCGCGGCAAGCGCCTCGCCGCCACCGTCTCGCCCACACCGTTCGTACCCCACCGCTACTACCGAGGGAGCTGACCCATGCGATACTACACTGACGAACACGAATGGATCGACGTCGAAGCCGACATCGCAACCGTCGGCATCACCGATTATGCACAAGGCCAGCTTGGCGACATCGTGTTTGTAGAACTGCCCGAAGTCGGCGCGCTGATCGAGCAGGGCAAGGACGCTGCCGTCGTCGAGTCCGTAAAGGCCGCGAGCGACGTCTATGCTCCGATCACCGGCGAGATCACGGAAGTGAACCCGGCGCTGGTCGACGACCCCTCGCTGGTCAACACTGCCCCGGAAGACGGCGGCTGGTTCTTCAAGATGACGATGGCCGACGTCGGCGAACTCGACGGGCTGATGGACGAAGACGGCTACAAGGCGTTCGTCGAGGAATTGTGACCCAAACGCCGCCGACCTCGCTCACGCGCCTGCTGGTTGCGACCCCGCTCTACGACGGGGCGCAAGCGGACTATCTGCGCAGTGTGGTCGGTCTGGCGGGCGCGGCGGAGCGGGCGGGGTTTGCCTGTTCCTTTGCCTGGCTCAGCAACAACGCCTCGATCGACCGGGCGCGGAACGCGCTGACGGCGGCGTTCCTGCAATCGGATGCGACGCACCTCGTGTTTATCGACGGCGATATCGGCTTTGTGCCGGAAGAGCTGGTCGATGCCGTGGCGCGGATGCAGGCCGATGATCGCCTCGCGGTGCTGGGCGCGCCTTGCCCCAAGCGGCAGATCAACTGGGGCCTCGTCGCCTCGGCCGCCGCCAAGGGGCTGGGGGAGGGCAATCCGGCGAATCTGGAGCGTTACTCCGGCATCTTCGCGACTGATCTCGCCGATCCGGCCGGCCAGTTCCCGCTTGGTGAGCCGATCGAGCTGCTGCGCGCTGGCACAGGCCTGATGATGATCCGCCGCGACGTGATCGAAACGCTTTGCCAGTGCCATCCGGAGCTGCGCTACGTTCCCGATCAGCTTGACCGCGACAGCGGGCTTGTGGCCGACACGCTCACCGCGCTGTTCCAGCCGCTGATCGATCCCGAGACCGGCCATCTGCGCTCCGAAGATTACGCCTTCTGCCACCGCGTGCGCGCGGCCGGCTACCGCATCTGGCTCGCCCCCTGGATGCGTACCACCCACACAGGCCCGGCGCGTTTTGTCGGGACCCTTGCCGACCTTGCGCAGTTGAGCGCCTGAACCTCTTTTTACCACCAGCCACGGAAACACCCTCTCCCATGCGCTACCTTCCTCTCACCGAAACCGACCGGCAGGCGATGCTGGCGAAAGTCGGCGCCGCTTCGATTGACGACCTGTTCGTCGATGTGCCCGAAGTCGCCCGGCTTGACGGCCCGATCCACGGGTTGCCGATGCATGCGAG
>JANNWO010000156.1:0-5963 GCA_031408395.1 Sphingomonadales bacterium
GCAAAAGAAGCTGGACGACTTAAGCAAATAGCGGATAGCGCCCGGTGCTTGCGGTAACAGCCGCACCCGTTCAAGCAGGAAGCCAAGCCCCGTGTCCAACATCCGCCACGCGCTCACCGTCAAGCGCGACGACGACTTCGCCAAGTGGTACCAGGAAGTCATCAGCGCCGCCGACCTCGCCGAGGAATCCGGTGTGCGCGGCTGCATGGTCATCAAGCCGTGGGGCTACGGCATCTGGGAGCGTATCCAGCGCCTGATGGATGACCGGATCAAGGCAGCCGGCGTGCAGAATTGCTACTTCCCGCTGTTCATCCCGCTATCGAACTTCACCCGCGAGGCCGAGCACGTCGAAGGCTTCGCCAAGGAGATGGCGGTCGTCACCCACCACCGTCTTATCTCTGACGGAAAAGGCGGGCTGATCCCCGATCCGTCCGCCAAGCTGGAAGAACCGCTGGTGGTGCGCCCGACGTCAGAGACAATCATCGGCGATGCGATGGCGCGCTGGGTGCAATCGTGGCGCGACCTGCCGCTGCTCACCAACCAGTGGGCCAACGTAGTGCGCTGGGAAATGCGCACGCGGATGTTCCTGCGCACCACCGAATTCCTCTGGCAGGAAGGCCACACTGCGCACGAGACTCGCGAGGATGCGCTCACCGAAACGCACCGCGCGCTGGAAATGTATCGCGCCTGCGCTGAGGATGATCTGGCGCTACCCGTGATCGCGGGCGAGAAGCCCGAGAACGAGCGTTTCCCCGGCGCGGTAGAGACCTGGTCGATCGAGGCGATGATGCAGGATGGCAAGGCCTTGCAGGCGGGCACCTCGCACTATCTCGGCACCAATTTCGCTCATGCGGCGGGCATCCAGTATCAGGACCGCGAGGGCGCCCAGCAGTTCTGCCACACCACCAGCTGGGGCGTTTCGACGCGGCTGATCGGCGGGGTGATCATGACCCACGGCGACGATGACGGGTTGCGTGTGCCTCCCGCCATCGCCCCGCAACAGATCATCATCATCCCGATGCTGCGCGAGGCGCCCGAAGACGCCGAGCTGATCGCCTATTGCGAAAGTGTGCGCGCGGCGCTGGCGGGGCATACCGCGCTTGGCGAACGTATGCGTGTGCTGCTCGACGTAAAGCCCGGCAAGGCAGCGGCCAAACGTTGGGACTGGGTGCGCAAGGGCGCGCCCGTCATCATCGAGGTCGGCCCGCGCGATATGGCCGACGGCAAGATCGCCGTGCTGCGCCGCGACCAGCTGTGGAACACGGCCAATGGCAAGCCTGCCTTCACCTATCCCGCGCACGCCGATTTTGTGGTCGAGGCAGGCGCCGTGCTCGAAGCGATTCAGAGCGCGCTCTACGAGGAAGCCCGCGACCGGCGCGATGCCAACATCACCCGCGGCGTGACCGACTGGCAGGCCGTGGTCGATCACTTCGACAAGGGCGGCAAATATCCCGGCTGGGTCGAGGCCCAATGGGCCAAGCCGACCGGTGCGGCATTGGAAGCAGTGGTCGAAAAGCTGAAGGCGGTGAAGCTCACCATCCGCAACGTGCCCCGCGGCGCTGAAGCGGCGAGCGGCACCTGCATATTCACCGGCGCGCCTGCAACCGAGCGCATCCTGGTGGCGCGCGCGTACTAGGATCAGGAGCTTGGGCTTGCGTGGCCGCGAGCAGGCGGGCAGACAGCGCACATGATCAAACGTGCCCTGTTACTCGCCGCGCTGATCGCGGCCCCTCTCTCTGCCCAAGGCAACCCTTCCGAAAAGGTCTCGGAAGAGCGCCTCAAGGGTGACGTCGAAAAGCTCGTCAGTTTCGGCACTCGCCACACCCTTTCGGTGCAGGACGATCCCAAGCGCGGCATCGGCGCGGCGGTCGATTGGGGGCTGGCCGAGTTCAAGCGCATCGGCACCAAGTGCGGCGGCTGCCTCGAAGTCCTGCCTGTGGGCGAGACCGTCACCGGACCGCGTGTTCCTACGCCGACCCTGGTGCGCAACGCGGTCGCGATCCAGCGCGGCACCGAACGTCCCAACGAGGTCGTGATTGTGCAGGGGCATATCGATAGCCGCGTCACCGACGTGATGGACGCCGCGTCCGATGCGCCGGGCGCCAACGACGACGGATCGGGCACCGCGCTCGTGCTAGAAGCCGCGCGGGTACTTTCGGGAACGAAGTACCCCACCACCATCATCTACGCTCTGCTTTCGGGCGAGGAGCAGGGGCTCCATGGCGGGCAAATCCTCGCCAATTGGGCCGAAGCACAGGGCTTCACCGTCAAAGCCGTGCTCAACAATGACATCGTCGGCAATTCCTGCGGATCGGACGGTTATTGCGAGCCCAAGGTGGTGCGCGTCTTCTCCGAAGGCCCGCGCGCCGACCTGACCGATCGCCTGCGCGCCGCCGCCACGCGCTTCGGCGGCGAGAACGACACGCCCTCGCGTAACCTGTCGCGCTGGGTCGCCGACCTTGCCTCCAAGACCTCGGATGACCTGCAAGTCCGCCAGATCTGGCGCACCGACCGCATGGGCCGCGGCGGGGATCAGGTGCCGTTTCTCCAGAAAGGCTACCCCGCGATCCGCTTTTCCGTGGGTGTCGAGGATTACGACCACCAGCATCAGGACCTGCGCACCGAAAACGGGGTGTTCTACGGCGACACCATCGCGGAGATGGACTTCGCCTACCTCGCCGGGGTGACGCGGCTGAATGTGCGCGCGCTCGACGCGCTGGCCCGCGCGCCCATGCCGCCCAAAGTGACGGTCGATGCTGCGGTGCGTGTCGATACCGAATTGAAGTGGAAGGCAGTCACCGGAGCGCAGATCTACACCGTCGCCGCCCGCGCCACCGATGCGTCCGAATGGGGTAAGGATTCTACACTGGTCTATATCGACGGTCCGCAAGCGTCCAATGACGCTGCGGCCGCAGAAGGGCGCGAGTTCAGCCATGTGAAGAAGCTACGCGGCGATGACTGGATGTTCGGCGTTGCTGCCTGTGCGGGCGCGTATTGCTCGCCCGTTTCCAGCGCCGTCCCCGGCGGGGCATTCGCGCCGGTGAGCAAGGAATAACCCCCCGTTCGCCTTGAGCGTAGTCAAGAGGCCGGGCGCAGGTGTCGCGACTTCGCTCGACACGAACGGGGTTGGAGAATAGGGCTAGCCGATGCCTAAACCCCCCAAACTCCCGCAGGGAATGCCGAGCGCGAACCAAGTGCTCGACTTCATCCAGTCCTCCGACATTCCCGCGGGCAAGCGCGAGATCGCCAAGGCCTTCGGGCTTAAGGGGCAGGAGAAGATCAAGCTCAAGGCGCTGCTCAAGGACATGGCGGAAGAAGGCCTGATCGACGGATCGAAGACCGCGTTCCATCGGATGGGCGGGGTGCCAAAGGTCACGACGCTCAAGATCGTGGATATCGACGAGGGCGACCTTATCGCCGAGCCCGACAACTGGGACCCGGAAGCACCCGGTAAGCCGCCGCGCATCGTGGTGCGCGAGCCCAAAGTCCGCGGCGCCAAGCGGCCCCCGGCATTGAAGCGCGGCGACCGCATTCTCGCGCGCACCGAGGAGACCGAGCAGGGCTGGGTTGCCTTCGCGATGAAGAAGCTCCCGGCGCGCACAGAAGGCCTGATGGGCGTGGTCGAGGTCGACAAGACCGGCAAGGCCTGGCTCGCCCCCATTGACAAGCGCGTGCGCCAATCGTCGCTTATCGCCGACTTGGGGTCGGCCGAGGCAGGTCAGCTGGTGATCGCCGAACGCATCGGCCGGTCCGAACGGGCGGGTGTGAAGGTAGTCGAGGTGGTGGGCGACCCGCTCGCGCCGCGCTCCTTCAGCCTGATCGCGATTGCCAAGCACGGCATCCCGCACATCTTCCCCGAAGACGCGCTCGAGGAAGCCCCGCGCGCGGCGAAACTCAAGCTGTCGGAAAAAACGCGCGAAGATCTCAGGCACCTGCCGATCGTCGCCATCGACCCTGCTGATGCACGCGACCATGACGATGCGATCTGGGCCGAGCCGGACGGGCAGGGCGGCTTCAACGCGCTCGTCGCCATCGCTGACGTCAGCTTCTACGTCCGCCCCGGATCGGCGCTCGACCGGGAGGCGCGAAAGCGCGGCAACTCGGTCTATTTCCCCGACCGCGTGGTGCCAATGCTGCCCGAGGTGCTGTCCGCCGATGTATGCTCGCTCAAGGAGGGCGAGGACCGCGCAGCGATGGCCTGCCACCTGCACATCAGCGGCGAGGGCAAGGTCACCAGCTTCCGGTTCACGCGCGCGCTGGTACGGATTGCGCACAACATCGCTTATGAGGACGCGCAGAAGGCGGTCGATAGCGGCAATCCGCCCGAATACCTCGCCAACCTGTGGGACGCATGGAAGGCGCTCTCCGCCGCCCGCGATGCGCGCGATCCCCTCGGGCTGGAACTGCCAGAGCGCCGGGTGGTGCTGAACGAGCAAGGCCAGATCGCCGAGATCGCCTTGCGCGATCGCCTCGATGCGCACCGTGTGGTCGAGGACTTCATGATCGCGGCCAACGTGGCGGCGGCCAAGGCGCTGGAAGCCAAGACTGCGCCGGTGGTCTACCGCATCCATGAACCACCAAGCCGCGAGAAGCTGATCGCCCTGCGCGATTACCTCGCCACGATGGGTAAGAAGCTGGCGCTGGGACAGGTGGTCACCCCCGGCCTGTTCAACCGGATGCTCAAGGATGTCTCCGACGAGACCGAAAAGGCGCTGGTGATGGAAGCGGTGCTGCGCAGCCAGACGCAGGCCTATTACGGCCCCGCCAACGCGGGGCATTTCGGTCTATCATTGGCATCATACGCCCACTTCACCTCGCCGATCCGCCGCTAGTCCGATCTTCTGGTCCACCGTGCGCTGGTCGATGCCTACAAGCTGGAACAACCCGCACCGCCGGGATCGCTTCCGCCGGCCAGCGGACTTTCCGACCGCGACCGCGCGAGCCTCGATCAGGTGTCGAGCGCGATCAGCCAGACCGAACGCCGCGCGATGGAGGCCGAGCGCGACACCATTGACCGCTACGTCGCGGCATGGCTCTCGGTCCGGGTGGGCGAGGTATTCGACACCCGCATAACCGGGGTGCAGTCGTTCGGCTTCTTCGCCACCATCGTCGGTCTCGGCGGCGACGGGCTGGTGCCGATCTCGACGTTGGGGGGAGAATACTTCCGCTACGACGAGGCTGCCAAGGCACTGGTCGGCACCGACAGCGGCACGACCTACGCAAGCGGCGACCGGTTGAAGCTTCGGCTCGCCGAGGCCAATGCGCTTACCGGATCGCTGAAATTCCTCCTACCCGACCGGGACGCGAGTGTCATCGAACCGCGCGGGAGCCGCCCCGAAGATCGGCGGCGGGGGCGTGAAGGGACACCGGGGGGCGGACCACCCAAAACGTCGGGCAAGTTCACGGTCGGGCAGCGCGGCCGACCCGGCAATATCCGCCATCAGGGCCGCAAGAAGTAGCGCGTCAGACCTGCTCTAGGCCTGATGGTCGCTCTTGGTCTCGTCGTAATCGGCAGGGACAATGTAGACGGGGCAGCGCAGAGAGCCCGCTGCGGCCGAAAAGTGGGTCACCAGCGGCCCGGGCCCGGTGCCCTTGGCAGCGCCCAGTACCAGGGCGGCGACTTCGGCGTGTTCGGCAAGGAACTCGCTGACGATCTTCTGCCCTTGGCCGATCTTTACCGAGATGGTCGGCATGATCCCGCTTTCGGCGAAAAGATTGCCAGCCACACCATGCGCGAGCATTTCGGCCCGGTCGCGCGCTTCGGCCTCGATGGTTGCCTGAACGGCCCCGAAAGCCGAGAAGTTCTGCTGCGGCACGAGCGCGAGAAGATGCACCGCGCCGCCCACCACGGCGGCTCGCCGCGCGGCATAGCGCAGGGCGGCAGTCGCCTCTTCGCTCTCGTCGATGATGACCAGGAATGTACGCATCGTCTCAGCCCCGTTGGGGGCCGAGGTATCAATGCA
>JANNWO010000157.1:0-5953 GCA_031408395.1 Sphingomonadales bacterium
CCGCCCTTTTCCATGCCCGGATGGATGAAATACCCTGCGAACCACAGGTTGCACCAGTGCCGGCGCGGCAGGCGCGAGCCATCAACCTTGATGCCGACATGATAGCCCGGGATGCGGTGATTGTGGCGCTTGGTGATAAGCGTGATTTCCTGCCAAGTCAGATCATGCGTGTAGAGATTGCCGACAATCCGGAGGCCGCGCGTATCAAGTTCGACCCGGTAGGTGAACAGCGCATTGAGCGCGATCACAGCGGCAAGTCCCATCACGCCCGAGCCCGCCAGCAGCAATGGCGCTGTCCACCATCCGCCAGCCTGGGGGAGGATCCCGACCGATGCCAATGCCATAAGGCCGCAAAGGACAGGAAAGATCGTGACTGGGATCATCATCAGCAGATGCGCCCACCACCGCCTGCGAATGACGATGACTGACGAGGACATTGTCAGCCCTGCATCCGCAGCGCGACGTCGTTCATGAAGCGCACGTCGTCGCCCTTCGCCAGCCACTCCGCTTCCGCGCCGATCGCGCCGAGCATTTCGGCAAGATCATCCTGCTCGTCCTTGGCGAAGTTGCCGAGCACGTGGCCGGTCACCCGGTCCTTGTGCCCGGGATGGCCGATACCAAGCCGGATGCGGCGGTAGTCGGGCGCGCCGAGGGTGGCGGCGTGCTGGTCGAGGGAGCGCAGCCCATTGTGCCCTGCGTGGCCGCCGCCCTGCTTCACCTTCACCTTGAAGGGGGCAATGTCGAGCTCGTCATGGAACACGGTCAGTGCCTCGGTGCCGAGCTTGTAGAACCGCAAGGCCTCGCCCACCGCGCGGCCGCTTTCGTTCATGAAGGTCGCGGGCTTCAGCAGCAACACCTTGTGGATGCCGATCCGTCCTTCCTGCGCCCAGCCCTGAAACTTGGTCTGTACCGGGCCGAACGAATGCATGTCGGCAATGACGTCCACGGCCATAAAGCCGACATTGTGCCGTTGGAGCGCATAGCGCGGTCCGGGATTTCCGAGGCCGACCCAGATCTGCATGGCATGCCCCTTAGCTTTGCCGTTCACAAAACGAAACGCCGGACTTCTCGCGAAGCCCGGCGTCCAAAAACCTGAATGGGCAAATGATGCCTTATTCGGCGGTTGTTTCAGCGTCTTCAGTATCGCTTCCGCTGCTCTTCAGCGCCGAAGGGGCGACGAGCGTGGCGATGGTGTAGTCGCGATCGGTGATCACGCTGGTGACGCCCTTGGGCAGGGTCACTTCGCTGATGTGGATCGAATCGCCGAGGTCCTTGCCGGTGACATCGATCTGAATTTCTTCAGGAATGTTGGCGTTAGGGCACAGCAGTTCGAGTTCGTGACGCACGATGTTGAGCACGCCGCCCTTCTTGAGGCCGGGCGAATCTTCCTCGTTGATGAACACCACCGGCACGTGCACTTCGACCTTGCTGTCGCCGGTCATGCGCAGGAAGTCGACGTGGATCGGGCGGTCTGTCACCGGGTTAAACGCCACATCCTTGGGCAGGGTGCGAATGGTCTTGCCACCGATCTCTATGTTGACGATCGAGTTCATGAAGTGTCCGGTGTTCAGCTGACGCACCAGTTCCTTCTGCTCGACATGGATCAAGGTGGGTTCTTCCTTGCCGCCATAAATGACAGCAGGTGTCCGACCATCGCGGCGAATTGCACGGGAGGCTCCCTTGCCAGCCCGTTCGCGCGCTTCAGCCGGCAGGTTCAGAGCTTCGCTCATAATCGTGCCTTTCGAATGCATGTTGAAAAAGTGTTATCAGACGCACCGCCTCCAGGGATGACCGGAGCACTGAAGCGCGGGCCCTTAGAGAGGGATGGCTCAAATGGCAACCCGTTTAGGGCAAGCGCCGCACCCGGTAGCCGCGCGCTTCCAGAAGGGCAACGAGCCCCTCCGGGCCGACAAGGTGCGCAGTCCCTACCGCGATGAGCGGGCGGGGGCCTTGCTCCAGCAAGGGAATGATTGCCTCGGCCCAGCGTTCGTTGCGACCCGTCAGCAACGCCTCGCGCAAGGCAGGCTCGGCTAGAAAGCCTTCGCGGGTCGATGTTGCTATGGTTGTCGCATCACCCGCCAGCCATGCGCGTTGGAGGCGCGCTGGGTCCCTGCGGGCCGTCTCGCTCTCGCGCACCACAGCGGCAAGCATGGCGCGCTGCTGCGCCTCGGGTAAGCGGTCGAAGATGGAAAGCTGGGCGACCGCGCCCTCAAGTTCGCGCACCGGGCGCGTGGCAAAATCGTCAAGCAGCGCGCGGTCGACGGCGTTCGCGGGATCGCCAACAGCATCAATGCGGGCGAGCGCGATCGCCGCAGCCCAGGTCTCGGTGGAAGCGAAGCGGCCGGGCGAGGTGCCGCCGCGGTCGAGCAGGGCGGCGAGCGGCGCGGCAAGCTCGCGCGGCACGCGTTGGCTGATCGGGGGGAGGCCGGGGCTTGCCGACAATGCGGCAAAGGTCCGGGCAACGCCATCCGCGTCGCCCAGACCTTTGACTTCTACCACCAGCAGGTCGGCATCATCGACCGCCTTGTTGATGACCGGGGTGCGCCACGCGGTACCGGGGGGAAGGGCGTGAATGGTGCCGAGCATCCAGCCCTCCACCGTCCCGTCGGCCGAAGCGAGTTCGTAGACGAGCGGGTTCGGCGGCCCCTCATTTCCCGTCCCGCTGTTCCCAGCCTTGCCGGGTGCATCGCTGCAACCGGCAAGACCAAGAAGGAAAAGCGGGGCGATGATTGCGGCAAGGAGCCGCATCACCATCGCCCCTCTGGCTCCGGTCATTACTTGACCCGGGAAACCGTGATGCCCTTTTGCGCGAGGAAGTCCTGCACGCTCTTGGCACCGGCGAGGTGGCCTGCACCGACCGCGATGAACACGGTGCCGGGCTGGTCGAGGCGGGTATCGATCCACTCGGCCCAGTTGGCGTTGCGGCTGTAGAGCAGGGCTTCGGCGACCTTGGGATCGTCCATGCCTTCGTTCATGACCACGGCGAGCTGATCGGCATCGCCCTTGGCCCACTCGGCAACCATACGGTCGAGCATGGGCTTGGCCTTGTCCATCTCGGTCGCGGCTTCCATCATGAAGGTGACCTGCGCATCCTGGGCCATGCCGTCGAAAATGCCGAGCTGGAATTCGGCGGTCTCAAGCGCGCCCGTGGGCTTGTTGCCGGCCTTGGCGAGCAGGACCTTTTCGACGCCGCTGTTGGGGTCATAGCCGCTCTGCATCAGCGGCACGATGGTGAAGGTTAGCGCCGCCATCCAGGGCTTCATCGGATCGAAGGCCTCGGGCGGCGCCCCAAGCTTGGCGAGCGCGGCGGTGAACTGGGTGGTCTGCTCTGGGGTCAGCAGCGAGCGCAATGTGGTGCCGGCGGGCAGCATGCCCTTGGCCATCACGAGCGACTGCATCCCTGCTTCGCTCGCCGGGTCCATCGGAATTTCGGTCACGAGAATGTCCGAACCCTCGAACGCCTTGGCGATGGTCGCGTCGTACCACTCGATCTCCTTGGGCAGCACGTGGACGGTGCCGAACAGGTAGATGGTGGTGTCCGCGTCGGCGACCTTCCACAGCGCGGGCCCCTTGGCGGGTGCGGTGGCGGCGGTGGCGGCTTGCGTCGTTGCCGCAGGCTGCGCCGCGGCGAAGGCTGGGCTCGAGGCAAACAGGGCAAACGGGGCAGCAGCAAGCAGAAGCAGAGAGGTAGTTTTCATCGGAGTTCCTTTCGTGGAAGTCATGGAATTGTGAAAAGGTGAGGGTGGGCAGAAAAGGGCGCTGACACGATCCATTTACGGATCAGAGCCGCCAGCGGGCATAGAGAAAAGCGACGATCATCGAGGCGTAGGCGATGGCGAACATCCCGAAGGCATGCGGCGGCGGGACGAAGCCTCCGGCATAGAGCACCGCCCACATCGGGTAGCCCGCGAGCACCGACAAGCAGCCGCCGGTGAAGCCGATGAGGTTGCGCTCGCGTTTGTAGTCATCGATCATCTTGAAGCCATAAAGGGGTAAGGCGAGGAAACCCGCCAGAAGGCCTATCGCAAGACCGATTGCGATCATCGGAGGCAGCTTCAGCTTCTCCCAGTCGCCACGGAACAGATGGCCATCACCCTGGTCGAAGAAGCCCGTCATCCCCCCGATCATGCCGCCGATGATCGCGGCGACCGCGAAATAGATCATCTGCTTTCGGCGGCGCTGGCGGGTGCGGGCTTCGCCCGGGCCGAGTTCGGCGGGTTTAGGGAGGATCATGCGTGGTCTCCGTCGTCGAAGATGGCCTCGATCGTCATGTCGAACAATCGGGCAATGCGGAAGGCGAGGGGGAGCGAGGGGTCGTGCTTGCCCGTCTCGATGGCGTTGACCGCCTGGCGCGAGACATCGAGCCGGCCGGCGAGTTCCGCCTGACTCCAGTCGCGTTCGGCGCGCAGGACCTTGAGCCGGTTTTTCATTGCAGCCCACGCAACCAACGGAAGTGGAACCCGATGTAGAAGGCGGCGATCGCGGCGAAGGCGGCAGCGTCGGCGGGAATGTCCTGACCGTTCGCGATGCCGATGAAACCGTCATAGAGCCCTTCCAGAAAAGGCAGCGCAACGAGGCCGATCACCACCGCTGCAAAGGCGAGCGACGTGCCCGCCTGCCACAGCGTTTCGATATACTCGTCGCGAAACCGGCGGATCAGCATCACCACCAGCGGAACGGTCATCATTCCGATGCTTAGCCCCTTCACGAAGTCGGGCAGGTCGAGGCCAAAGCTCAGAAACACGCAGATCGTGGCCAGAGCACCGAAGTGGGCCATGATCAGGTAAACTCGGGTACGGTCTTCGCGCGTCATCGAAAGAGGCCTCATGTCAGGTATGCCTGACTATATGTCGCGATTCGCTGACTATGTCAAGGATACCTGACTTTGTGTCATATCTGCATGACTAAAAAACTTGCGGCTACTGCACACGCTCGGCCTTGATCCCGCGCTTCTCGAGCATCAGCAGCACCGAATCCGGCCCTTCCATATGCGCGGCGCCAACCGCCAGCAGCAGGTTGCCGGGCTGCTTCATCCGCGCGGCGAGCCAGTCGGCCCAGGCGCGGTTGCGGTTGACGATGATCGCCTCGTAGAACGCCTTCTCGAAGGGTTCGTCGTCCATTTCCTTGATCTCGGCCGCCGCAACTTTGCCGCGCGCCCAGTTCTGCTGCATCGACCAGTCAATCTCGTAAGGGTCGGCGAGGTTGCACCCATCCCATGTGTCGAGCCCGGCGTCGATCATCGCCACGATCTGGCTCTCGTCGATGGCCAGCAGGCTCTCCATCACCGCCGCCGGGTCCTCGATCGCCAAGACCGGCCTGCCACTCTTGCGGAACTCCTTCTCGATCACCGTCTCGACCCCGAAGTCCTCGAGGCTCCCCTCGGCCTCGGAGGAGATCGCGTCGATAGTGAACATCGCGACCATGGGCGGCACAAGCTCCATGTCCGACGGCAAAATGCCCGCCATCCTGAAGAGCCGCTTGAGCTTGGCCCGGTTGCCTTCCGAGATCCGCTGCGAGAGCGGCACCGTCCCGTTGCGGCTCGCGATCATATCGATATAGCGCTGCTCCTCGGCAGAGACCGCGCCGTCCTCACCGACGGGCTCCTCGTCGCGGGATTCGAACACCACCTCCTTGGCCACGGCGACGACCTTGTCGAACTTCGCGGTGCGCCAGCGGAAGCCTTCGGGCAGCACGTGGAAGGTGCCGAAGACGTGGATCGTGGTGTCCGCATCTGCGATCTTCCACATCGCAGGCTTGGGCTCGTAGTCCTGACGCGGCCCGAGCGGGACGGTATCGCCGTGGAACTGGTTGTGAAGGGCCGGGCAGGTGAAAGCCTCGGCCGCAGGCGGCGGCCCGTTGCTGGGCGCGGCCGCAAGCGGAGAGCACCCCAACGACAGCGCCGCGGCGAAGGAAACGGCATGGCCCAGCGATGTCATCAATATCCCCGTTTACC
>JANNWO010000158.1:0-17445 GCA_031408395.1 Sphingomonadales bacterium
GGCCGCGACGCGGAAATGCGCCTCACGCATGAAGGCGGCAGGGAAGGCGAAGCTCACCCGCTCGGCATAGAAGCCCGCGAGCACGATCTCGCCGCCCTTGGCGAGGCGCATGACGAGGTCGTCGATCAGGCCGGCGTCGCCGCTGGCGTCGTAGATCGCGTGATAGTCGCGGCGCTCGTCCGTGGCGGGGTCGATCGCATTGTAGCCGACCGCGCCGTGGCGGCGGGCAGGGTTGGTTTCCCACACGGTGGGCGCCTTACCGCCGAGCGCCAGCGTCAGCCGCGCAAGCAGGCGGCCAAGCACGCCGTGGCCGATAATGAGGTCGGGCAGCGACTCGCGCCGGGCAAAGCCACCCTTGATGGCGTGAAGTGCCGTCGCCGCGAGGGCACACAACACCCCGGCATCGCCGAGGTGTTCGGGGATCGGCAACGCTCGCGCCGACGGCACTATGACGCGGCGTGCGGTGCCGCCGAAAAGGCCCCGCGCGTCGGTGTAACAATTGGCTCCGGGGACGAAGACCCACTCGCCGATCCGGCTGCGGGCTTCGCTTCCGCTATCAACGACGCGGCCGACCGATTCGTATCCGGGGACGAGCGGATATCCGAGACCGGGGAAGGGCGGCATGCGCCCGCTCCAGAGGAGCTTTTCCGTGCCGGTGCTGATGCCGCTGAAGGCGATTTCGACGACGACGTCGGCGGGCTCAACCGGCTTCATCTCGAGCGACCGCAGCGCGAGGCGCTCCGGTCGCTCGAGAATGACTGCCAGTGTGTCCATTTTTATCGCTCTCCCATCCGGTTTCTGCGGCGCTAAGCCGACTCGAAAGTCCGGTGACACGTTCTCCGACCTGTTTGCTACGCCTTACGATTCTGACTGTCAAACAACTTGGACATTTAGTTCAGGCGGTGGCGATGATCACGCTTGCGTTGACCGGTTGCGCTGTCGCGACGACCCGAGTGTGAGCGAAGCCCGCGGCGCGCAGCATTGCGACCAGTTCCGCAGGACTGCGCGGGCGGCCCGAGCCCATTGCCCAAAGGTAAAGCCCGAAGAAGGCCTCCCCCATTGGCTGGGCGCCAGGGATGCCGGCCATCGGCTCGGCGATGAGCAGCCGCGCGCCGGGCGCGAGGCTGGCTCTGATGTTGGCGAGGAGCGCCTGCGCGGGCGCGTCGTCATGATCGTGGAGGATCCGCACCAGCGACACCATGTCGTAGCCTTGGGGTATGGAATCCTTGAAGAAGTTCCCCGGATGCGCGGTCACTCGGCCTGCGCCCACCGCTCCGCCGAGCGCCGCGCGTCCGGTGTTCGCAACCTCTGGCAGGTCGAAAAGGCCGAGCTTCAGGTGCGGCCAAGCCATGCCGATGTGGCGCAGGAAAGCACCGTGACCGCCACCGACATCGAGCAGCTTGTCCACGTCCTTGAACGACATCGAGGCGAGGACTTCGTCGGCGACAAAGTGCTGCGAGGCAGCCATCAGCTCGGAATATTCCGCTGTGTCCGCCCCGCGCTCCGTCGCCCCTTGGAGCGCGCCGGCGTAGGTCCAGAAGCGCGACAATGCCGTCGGCTCCTTGCGGTCGGCGCGCAGCAGCGCAAGCGGGTCGGCGAGGTCGGTGTAAAGGAGCCGGTGATGGCGCACCATCGCCTGCACACCGGGGTTGGAGGCGAACACGGCGCCCTGTTCGCCGAGCATCCACAGGCCGGGCGCAGGCTCCTCGGCGAGCATCAATGATCGGCCTGCGCGCAGCAAGGTCAGCGCGGCATCCTCGCTGAGATCCATCCGCGCGGCGACCACGGCAGGCGCGTGTGGGCCGTCCTTTAGGATGTCGAACAGCCCGCCCTCGACCCACGCGCGCAGCACCTGCGAATAGGCAAAGCCGGCGAGCAGGTCGAAGGCGCCGTTGGCGCGGGAGCGCGCGATCCATCGGATCACGGGCAGGCGCGCGGCCCAATATTGGAACTTCGGCGAGGCGAAAAGCCGGTTTCGACGCGTCGCATAAGCGACCCGGAAGGCATCCCATCGGCGCATGACTAAGGTGCTTCACAGATCATATGTCTAAAGAGTTGGACAGATACGTGCGTAAGGTCAATGATAATCCGGGGCATGACGGGAGCGAGGAAGGGTGAACGCGCGAGTCGCTGTGATCGGAGCAGGGATAGGCGGGCTCACCAGCGCCGCCTTGCTCGCCGCGCGCGGCGCGGACGTCACTGTTTTCGAGAAGGAAGCCTGGGTCGGCGGCAAGGCACGGCGCGTCGAGGTCGACGGCGCCGCGATCGACGGCGGGCCGACCGTCTTCACCTACCGCGCGGTGTTCGATGAGGTGTTCGCGGCCTGCAACGCCCGGCTCGAGGATCATGTCAGCATCACTCGCGCTGAAGTCCTCGCCCGCCATGCGTGGGACGACAGCGGCAGCCTGGACCTGTTCGCCGACGCGGACGCGAGTGCAGACGCCGTCGGCGCCTTCGCCGGGCCCGAGGCCGCACGCGGATACCGCGCGTTTACAGCTGAAGCCCGGCGCATCTTCGAGGTGCTCGAAGATCCCTTTCTACGCGGCGACAAGGCATCCACACCGCTGCCGATGATGTGGCGGATCGGCCCGTGGAAGATGGGCGACATGCTCGCGATGCGCCCCTTCGACGGTATGTGGAAGGCTTTGGGTGCCCACTTCAAGGACCCGCGCTTGCAGCAATTGTTCGGGCGCTATGCCACCTATTGCGGCTCCTCGCCCTTCGCTGCGCCCGCCACGCTGATGCTGATCGCGCATGTCGAGGCCAAGGGCGTATGGCTGATCGATGGCGGGATCCACGCGCTCGCCGGGGCGCTGGCGGGACTGGCGGAGCGGCAGGGCGCGCGCGTGCGCACCGGCGCGCCGGTGGCCGAGATCCTCACGGAAAACGGCCGCACCAGCGGGGTTCGCCTCGCGTGCGGCGAGGTGATCCCAGCCGATATCGTGATCTGCAACGGCGATCCGGGGGCGCTCGCTACCGGCCGCTTCGGCGAGGCCGCGACCCGCGCCGTCCCCGCGATCCCGCGGGCCAAACGCTCGCTCTCGGCGCTGGTCTGGTACGCCCACACCCGGACCGAGGGCTTCGAGCTCACCCATCACAACGTCTTCTTCTCGCGCGATTACGCGGCTGAGTTCCGCGAGATCGGGCAGGGCCGCACCCCGTCTGAGCCCACGGTCTATGTCTGCGCCATCGATCGCAGCGCGCGCGTCGGCGACCCGCCGCCGCCGCAAGGTGCCGGCTCGAATGGGCGCGAGCGCCTTCAGATCATCGTCAACGCCCCTGCCGACGGAGACGTCCATGCCTATTCACCCGAGGAGAGAGACCGATGCACCCAAGCCATGATGGCAACGCTACGGCGCTGCGGCCTGGAGCTCGAGGATCCGCTGCCGCACCAGCTCATGACCCCGCAGGACTGGGAGGGCCTCTTCCCGGCCACGGGCGGCGCGCTTTATGGCAGAGCGTCGCACGGCTGGGCGGCTTCCTTCCAGAGACAGGGGCCGAAAACCCGGCTGCCCGGTCTGTATTGCACGGGCGGGGCGACCCATCCGGCGGCCGGCGTCCCTATGGCAGCCTTGTCCGGGCAGCTGGCAGCGCGGGTGATCGCGAAGGACCTCGCTTCGACGAGGACATCGCGCCCGGTGGCTATTCCTGGTGGTATGTCGACGCCATCTCCGACGACGGGCAGCATGGGCTGACGATCATCGCCTTTCTGGGCAGCGTCTTTTCGCCCTATTACAAACGGAGCGGGCGGGGCGATCCGCTGAACCATTGCTCGCTCAACGTCGCGCTCTACGGGCCGCAGGCGCGCTGGGCGATGACCGAGCGCGCATCCGGCGCGGTGGAGCGCGATGCGAGCAATCTCGCCATCGGCCCCAGCAACGTGCGCTGGGAGAGCGATGCGCTGGTCATCGACATAGTCGAGGGCGATAGCCGCCTGTTCGTGCCCTGGCAGCGCCCTGTGCGCGGCCGCGTGCGGGTGATCCCCGAGGCCTTGAATCGCACCGCCTTCGCGCTCGACGGCGCGGAGAACCACATCTGGCACTGCCTTGCGCCCCGCGCGCGGATCGAGGTCGAGATGACCTCGCCCGGCATCTCATGGTCCGGCAAGGCCTATCTCGACCACAACCGCGGCGCCGAGCCTTTGGAGACCGGTTTCAACACCTGGCACTGGTCGCGCGCGCATCTCAAGGATGGCGCGCTGGTGTGCTATGAGGGCGAGCGCGGCGACGGATCGCTGTTCGCCAGCGCCTTGCGCTTTGATCGGCACGGCGTGCCCGAGCCGGTCGAGCTGCCTCCGATCGCCGCCTTGCCCGACAGCAAATGGGGCATAAATCGCCGCACACGCTCCGACATCGGGGTGGCCGAAGTGCGCCGGACATGGGAGGATACGCCCTTCTACGCTCGCTCCGAGCTCGCCTCGCGCTTCCTGGGCGAGGACGTGGTGGCGGTGCAGGAGAGCCTCGACATGCGGCGCTTCTCCTCGCCGATCGTGCAGTTCATGCTGCCCTACCGGATGCCCAGAAAAAACCGCTAGGCCGTAAGGGGTAAGCGCGCGCGGGGCGTCCCTTATGACGGACCGTTCTTTCGCCTTGCTTCCCCGAAGGCACGGCGGCTGACCGGCTCTGAACGACCGACCGCTACCCTGATTCTCAGCGCCCAACCGTTGGCAATGGTCCCGAATCGAGGTGTGCGATAATTCGCGTCAGTGCTGCGACGTTGTTTTCATCTTCAGCGCTTTCCAGCGCGTCTTCCAATACGGCGCGGATGTCATCGGCATCAACGCGCTCCATCTCCCAATTCGGGTACAGACGCTCGCGCTTTTCAACGCTCTGGTCGAGTGTGACGATATCATGATGGCGCGTATCGTTATGCAGATTGGCGATCAGGCTCTGCACGTCTTCGGGCGGGCCTTCGATCCACTGGAAGAACACCCCGCTGCCGAACACCAGCACTCCGGTGATGCCGCGCGCGACATTGCGACGCTGCGAAAACGCGATGATCCGGTCAACCTCGGCGGCGTCGACACTTTCAGCGGCGCGGCTGCAATAAACGAACGTCTCAAGCGTGAGAGCAGCAAATTCCGGTTCAGCGTCGCCCAGGAAATTGTATTCGTCGAACACGGGCAAGCTTCCTTTGAATATGCCGGGCAAGCCGTGCCTGCCGAACGTCTGCCGCGATCATAGCGCATCTGGCTGGATATTGTCACGAAGAGGCGCCGGGCCAATCCATTCCGGCCTCAGCGCCGTGCAAGTGACGCTTTGTAGCAACACCCGGTGGCTGTTCCGCATCTGACGATCGGCTAGCCCGGAGGTCCGCCGCCATCTCGCTCCGCCGCTTCCTTCGCCTCGCGTTCGGCGCGGGTCTTCTTGAGCATGCGGTCCATCTTCAGCCACTGCCACACGGCGATACCGATCGCGATGCCGTAGAACAGCACGATCTCGATCCAGCCCATGTTGCCCATGCTTGCCTCTCCTAGCCTTGGCCTTCGAGGAAGCCCGCGATCAACGCAGCGACCTTGTCGGGCGCTTCCTCGTGGGCAAGATGGCCGAGGCCGGGGAGCACGTCCAGCCGCACATTCGGAAGCCAGCTCGCCGCGTCCTTCGCCCAGTCGAGCGGGATCGCCGGGTCCTGCGCGCCGTGGACCAACAGCACCGGGTTCGCCGCCTCGCCCATGCGTGCCTTGAGACCGGGCAAGTCCCAGTTCGCCATCATCGCCAGGCCCCCGCCAGCGTGGCCCGGGTTCTTCAGAAGGGTGCGGTAACAGGCCATCCCCGCGGCATCGATGCGCGAACGGGTCGACCGCCACATGAACCGCTCCGCGCCGCCGGCAAGGTCGATGGTGCCCGCGAAGAAGCGCGGCACCAGCGGGTTGACGAACAGCGCCTTCGCGATCGCCGGGAAGATCTGCGCCATCGCGCCTGGGAAGGGGCGCAGCGCGGCGCTGAGCCCGATGATCGGCCCGGCAAACTCGTGGTCGAGCGCCAATTGCAGCGCGATCGCCGCGCCCGCAGAATGCCCGATGATCGCCGCCGGTTCGATCTTCAGCACTGACATGAGCGCGGCGATCTCGCGCGCCATCGCGGGCAGGCTCATCGCATAGGCATCGTGCCCCCGCGTGAAGGCATGGCGCGGCAAGTCGATGGCGGTAACGGCGTAGTCCTTCGCGAGCAGCGGCATCAGGTCGCGCCACGAATGCACCGATGCGCCGGTGCCGTGGATAAGCAGCAGGGGAGGCCCTTCTCCCATCTGTTGGACATGCCAATGCGCACGGCCCGCGGTGACAAAGGTGCTCGCCTCGCGGTGCGGCCAGATCTGCCCCTCGCGGTTCCAGTCGAGGGTACTCACGCTGCGCGCCCGATCGGCTGGACGGCGTTGATCGCCTTCTGGATCATCCGCGCGTCGGCGCGGGGGAGGGCGAGGAAGCGGCCCCCCAACGCGTTCGCCAGCGCCGCGCCTTCGGGGCCGGGGCGCGCGGAGATGTCGACCACCAGCGCATCGATCCCCTGCACGGCGATGGCTTTCGCGGCGGCCTGGGCATCGGCGGCGGCCTGCGGGCGGCCCGGTGAGCCGTCGGCGGCAATGTTGGCGCGGCCATCAGTGAGGATCACCAGCGCCGCGCTGCGTCCGCGGGCGATGACGCTTTCGGCCACCTCGCGCACGGCGTTGAGCCCGAGCGCGAGCGGCGTTCCCCCGCCGCCGGGGAGCTGCGACAGCGTGCGCCGCGCGCGGGTCAGAGAGCGGGTGGGGGGCAAGAGCAGTTCGGCGGTGGTGCCGCGAAACGCGACCAGCGCGACTTCCGAGCGGGTGACATAGGCCTGCGCCAGCATCAGCTCGACCGCGCCCTTGGCCTCGGCGAGCCGCGCCGCTGCCGCCGAGCCCGATGCGTCGACCGCGAAGATCGTGACCCGCGCGGCGCGCTCTTCGAAGCGGCGGATGCGCAGGTCTTCCTTGCGCATGAGGATCGACGACGTTTCACTTGCGCCCGCTTCACGCTTGCGCACCGCCTGCCATGGGACTGCGGCACGCAAGCTATCGATCAGCGCCAGCTTCGCGCCGCCGCGCGGCATGCCGGGACGCGCGCCGAGCGGCTTGCCCCGCGTCGCTGCCTTGCGCTTCTGCCCGGTGCCGCTGCTGCTCGATCGGCGCGGGGCCTTGCCCTGCACGAGGCTGGCGAGCAGGTCCGCCGGGATCGACGCCTTGGCCGCCTCGACGAGGATTTCGAAGAGGTCGGGTTCCTGCTGCTGCTGCTCGCTGTCCGACTGGTCGTCACGCTCGCTATCGGGCGGCGGGGGCGGGGACTCCTCCTCGGGCGGGGCGTCCTGCTGTTGCGGAGGCAGGCGCGTGGCGCGCGGGGCGAGCACGAGGCGCACGGCGCCGGAAAGATCGGATTTGCCCGCCGCGTCGCGCCCCTCGAGCGCCGCTAACGCACGCGCCGTCTCGCCCGCGAAGATCAGAGCCCGCAAGCTTTCCACCCCCAGCGCCTCGGCGGTCGCGGCAAGCGCGCGCAAGGCTGCGTCGTCCAGCGGAGCCACGTCGGCAAGGTGCCCCGCCGCCGGCGCCATCTCGACGCCCTGCCAGCGCCGCGAGGCGGAAAGGTCGGCGATGAAGGCGACGCGCTCGGAGAGGCTTTGCGGCGGGCCTTCTTCAGGCTCGCTCGCATCGTCGAGCAGCACCAGCGCGGTCGTGCCCTCATCCAAGGCCTGCCCGAGCCGTCCGGCGATCGCGCCGTCCATCCGTTCGGCCATGCCTGCGATCAGTGCGCCGCCCCGCGCTTCCTCGATCAGCCCGGTCTGGCGGATCGGGCGCCCTGCGGAAAGGCTTGCGGCAAGGTTGATCCCGCCGAGCAGCCGTTCGTCATCGACATGGCCGGGCAGACGGCGCAGTGCGATGTTCTCGGCCAAAGCCGCGACCAATGCCTCGCGGCTAGGGCCAGGCCCGCGCAGCACCAGTCCCTTGAAGACCTGCGGGGCGGACACGAAAAGTCGTGCGGCCAGCACCGCATCTTCCAGCGGGTCGGCGGGCGGGGCGCCAAGGCCCTCGACCGTCATCCGAATAGCTCGTCGATCGCCCGTGTGATGCGAACGGTGGAGCCGGTCTCGTCGAGCACGTCGCGCCGCAGTCGGTGGCGCAGGGCCGAAGGCGCGATGGCGATCAGGTGCTTGCGGGTGACGCTCTTGGCGCCTTCCAGCGCCGCCAGCGCCCGCGCCGCTCGCATCAGAGTGAGCTCACCGCGAAGGCCGTCCGCGCCGACCGCGAGGCACAAGTTTGCGGCGTCGCGCAGCAATTCATCGCCCGCGGAAAGCTTGGACAGCCGGGCCTTGCCCTTGGCAACCCGCTTGAGGATCGCGGCGTCGGCATCGGCCCAGCGCGCGGCAAAGCCTTCGGGGTCTGCCTCGTTCTCCGCGACCAGTTTCATGATCGCGATGCGCACCTCGATGTCCTTGGACGTGCGCACTTCCAGCGAGAGCCCGAAGCGGTCGAGGAGCTGCGGGCGCAATTCGCCTTCTTCAGGGTTGCCGCTGCCGATCAGCACGAACTTGGCGGGGTGGCGCACCGAAAGCCCCTCGCGCTCGACCACGTTCTCGCCCGAGGCGGCGACGTCGAGCAGCAGGTCGACGAGGTGATCCTCGAGCAGGTTGATCTCGTCGATATACAGAAAGCCGCGGTGGGCCTTGGCCAGCAGGCCGGGTTCGAAGGCCTTCTCGCCCGAGCGCAGTGCGCGTTCAAGGTCGAGACTGCCGATCACCCGGTCCTCGGTCGCGCCCAGCGGCATGTCGACGAAGGGCACTGCGCGCTTCACCATCTTGCCGGTGCCGCACACGTCAGGGTAGCGCGCCTGATCCTCCTTGGAGCAGCCGTAGAGGCAACCCTCGGCAGCGAGGATCGGCGGGAGCAAGCTGGCGAGCGCGCGCGCGGCGGTCGATTTGCCTGTGCCGCGATCGCCGAACACCATCACCCCGCCAATGCTGGGGTCGACGGCGGCGATCAGCAGCGCCTGTTTCATGTCGTCTTGACCGACGATCGCGGAAAATGGGAAGCGTGCCATGCGACGCACCTTTAGCGTTCGGACGGCTTGGGACAAGCCTACTGACAAGCTGGCGTTACACTTTTTGCCTTACCGCTTGCCCAGCCGATTCAGCACCAGCACGGGCAGTAGTCCCGCCGCAATCATGATCAGCGCCGGGATCGCAGCCTCGACAAGCCGCTCGTCGCCGGCGAGGCGGTATGTGCGGGTCGCGAGGGTCTCGAGGTTGAAGGGGCGCAGGATCAGCGTGGCGGGAAGCTCGCGCAGGGTGTCGATGAACACCAGCGCCGCCGCTCCGGCAAGGCTGGGTGCGAGAAGCGGCGCATAGATGCGCGCGAGCACCCGCGAAGGCCCCGCGCCAAGGCTGCGCGCAGCAGCGTCGAGGCCGGGGGGGATGCGCGCCAGACCGCCGCTCACGGAGTTATAGGCGACCGTCATGAACCGCACCGAGAGCGCATAGACGAGCACCGCGCTGGTGCCGGTCAGCAGCAGCCCGCCGCTATAACCGAGATTGTCGCGGGCGAACCGCGTCACGGTCACATCGAAGGCGCCAATCGGGGCGAGCAGGCCCACGGCGAGCAGCGCGCCGGGCAGGGCGTAGCCCAAGGTCGCCAACCGGATGGCGCCGGCGGTCACGCGGGACGCCGATCGGGCGCGGGCGAAGGCGAGGACCAGCGCGGCGACGAGGCACAGGCTTGCAGCCGCAATGCCGAGCCGCAGGCTGCCGCCGAGATAGGTCGCCAAGTCGCCTGCGGCGTTCTGCGCGGTGTCGCTCATCGCGACGTTGACGAGGTAACCTGCAGGCAGGACGAAACCGAGGAGCACGGGGATGAGGCAAGCGGCGAACGCCAGCGCCTTGCCGAGCGGCGAGAGCGCCACCAGCGGCTCGCCCTCGACCCCGCGCGCAGCGAGGCCGTCGCGGCTGTCGGTGCGCCCGCGCCGCGTGTGCGCCTCCCACGCCACCAGCGCGATCACGAAGAGCAGCATGATGGCGGCAAGCTTCAGGGCAGCGGGCTTGTCGCCCATTGCCAGCCAGCTTCTGAAGATGCCGGTCGAGAAGGTGGGGATCGCGAAGTACTCGGCGACGCCGAAATCGGCGAGCACCTCCATCAGCACCAGCGCGAGGCCGCCTGCGATGGCTGGCCGCGCGGCGGGCAGAGCGACGTGCCAGAAGGCCCGAGCAGGCGGTGCTCCGAGGCTCCTTGCGGCGCGGAACTGGGTGAAGCTTTGAGTCGCAAAGGCGGTGCGCGCCAGGAGGTAGACGTAAGGGTAGAGCACGATGCCCAGCACGAAGGCCCCGCCGCCCAAAGAGCGGATGTCAGGGAACCAGTAGTCGCTCACACCCCAGCCGGTGCCTGCGCGAAGGGCGCTCTGGACCGGTCCGGCATAGTCGAGCAGCCCCGCATAGATGTATGCGGCGAGATAGGCCGGCAGCGCCAGCGGCAGCACCAGCGCCCACCCGAGCACCCGGCGGCCCGGAAAGCGCGTCGCGGCGATCAGCCACGCGCAGCCCGTCCCGGTCACCCCCGCAAGTCCCCCGGCTAGCAGCATCAGCAGCGCGGTGTTGGCGATATAGGTCGGCAGCACCGTGCCCGCGATTTCGCGCAGAGCGCCGGTTCCGCCCGCCAGCGATTCCCACAAGATGGCCGCAATCGGCAGTCCAGCAAGCACCGCAATGGCGAGCGCGGCGAGCGTCCAGCGCCCGCTGCCGTCACCCCTATTGGCGGCTCCGCTTGCGTAGCGGGTGCGAATTTGCCTAATGCGGCTCAATTGCAACCCCCGCAGAGATTGGGCTGGATCGGTCATTGAGCCTCGAATTCCGTCATATTGCCCATGCGTATGGCCCGGTGCGGGCGCTGGAGGACGTCAGCTTCACCGCGCCCGCGGGGGAGATCACCTGCCTGCTTGGCGCGTCGGGTTGCGGGAAGTCAACACTGCTCGGCCTCGCGGCGGGGCTGCTTTGCGTGCAGCAGGGCGAGATCGTGCTGGGCGGCGAGGTGCTCGCCGATGCGCATCGCAGCCCGCCGCCCGAGGCGCGGCCCGTCGGCCTCGTGTTCCAGGACGGGGCGCTGTTTCCCCACATGACGCTCGCCGCCAATGTCGCTTTCGGCCTGCCGCGCGCGCAGCGGAGCGAGGCGGAAAGCTGGCTCGCACGGGTCGGCCTTGCCGGCATGGGCGCGCGCTTCCCGCACGAGCTTTCGGGCGGCCAGCAGCAGCGCGCCGCGCTCGCCCGGGCGATGGCGCCGCAGCCGCACGTGCTGCTGATGGACGAACCTTTCGCCAGCGTCGACATCGTGCTGCGCCGCAAGCTGCGCCGTGATTGCCGCATCCTGCTGCGCGAGGCGGGGGCGACGGTGGTGCTGGTCACCCACGATCCCGCCGAGGCGCTCGACATCGGCGACCGGATCGCGGTGATGGAAGCAGGGCGCATCGTCCAGTTTGGCACGCCCGAGCAGCTCCACGAAGCCCCCGCCACCGCTGCGGTCGGCGCGATCTTCGGCGGTGCGCAGGTGATCGCGGGCGTGCGCAGGGAAGAAGGGCTGGATACGGCGTTCGGGCTGTGGCCCTTGGGCGCGCTTGTCGGCGAATTGCCCGATGCCGCCAGCCTTGATCTGCTGGTGCAGGCCGATCGGCTGATGGCGGTGCCCGATGTGCGCGGTTGCCGCGTGCGCGATGTGCATCCGATGGGCGCGCGGTCCCGCGTGCTGCTCGAGAGCGGGGACGGAGCGACGATCACGGTCGAGACCGCGCTGCCGGTCGATCCTGCCAAGACATATAGCGTGCTTCCCGATCCCGAGAGCGTGAGGGCCTTCGTGCGCGGCTGATCGCGCCACAGTTAGGTCTTGCGCGGGGTACAATAATATTGCAAGTCATTCGCAAGAACTGACCGGAAAGCCTCTCCACATGAAAAGACTGCTCCTTGCTGCTCTGGCCGGCATCAGCTTCGGCCTGCTCGGTGCCTGCGCTGACGCCGCAGGGGAGAAGGCCAGCGAGGCCGTGCCGATCACCGGCGAGGTCAACATCTATTCCTCCCGCCACTACGACACCGATCTGGCGCTCTATGACGACTTCACCAAGGCGACCGGTATCAAGGTCAACCGCATCGAAGCCGATGCCGATGCATTGATCGAGCGCATCCGGGCCGAGGGCGAGTTCAGCCCGGCCGACCTGTTGATCACCGTCGATGCCGGGCGCCTGTGGCGCGCCGAGGAGGCGGGGATTCTCTCGCCCGTCGATTCCAAGATCCTCGATGAGCGCATTCCGGCCAACCTGCGCGATCCGGCCAAGCGCTGGTTCGCGCTGTCGACCCGCGCGCGGATCATCATCTACAACAAGGCCAAGGGCAGGCCCGCTGGCCTCGACACCTACGAGAGCCTCGCCGACCCCGCATTTAAGGGCCGCATTTGCATGCGCTCGTCGTCGAGCGTTTACAACATCGCGCTGCTCGCCAGCATGATCGCGCATGACGGGCCAGACAAGGCGGGCGCGTGGGCCAAGGGCGTTGTGGCCAACTTTGCGCGCCCGCCGCAGGGCAACGACATGTCGAACATCGAAGCGGTGGCGGCTGGCGAGTGCGACATTGCGCTGGTCAACACCTACTATCTCGCCCGCTTCGCCACGCCCGAGAAGCGCAAGGTGCTGGGTAGCATCGGCATCATCTTCCCCAATCAGGCGACCACCGGCACCCATGTAAACATGAGCGGCGCAGGCGTTGTGAAGACCGCGCCGAACCGCGCCAATGCGATCAAGTTCCTCGAATACCTGAGCTCCGACAGCGCGCAGCGCTATCTCGCTAACGGCAACAACGAATATCCCGCGGCCAAGGGCGTCGCCCCGACCTCGGCGGTCGAGGCGCTCGGTACCTTCAAGGCGGACACGCTGGGTGCGGCTGAGATCGGCAAGAACGAGGCGAAAGCGGTCGAACTCTACAACGCCGCGCGCTGGAATTGACGCGGCATCATCAAGGCCCGCTTTCAGCCCTTAACACTAAACTGTCTTGAAGGGCGCGCGCCTCTAGTCCATTTGCGCGCCCATTCCGCTGCCCCTCCCGGGCACCGCACCCCTGTATCCGAGGCCCGCACGTGAACCAGCCCACTATCGACCGCGACCAGTTCACCGAAAGCGCGGCGCTCTCGGTCGAGACCGTCACCTATGTCCACCACTGGTGCGAGGGGCTGTTCACGCTGAAGATGACGCGCCCGCCCGCTTTCCGCTTCCGGTCGGGCGAGTTCGTGATGATCGGGCTGCCCGGCGACAACGGCAAGCCGCTGCTGCGCGCCTATTCGGTGGCTTCGCCCAGCTATGACGAGGAGCTGGAGTTCCTCTCGATCAAGGTGGCTGATGGCCCGCTGACGTCGCGGCTCCAGCACATCAAGGTCGGCGATCCGATCTACCTCGGCAAGAAGCCCACCGGCACGCTGGTGACCGATGCGCTGTTGCCGGGCAAGCGATTGTTCATGCTTTCGACTGGCACTGGCCTTGCCCCGTTCCTGAGCCTGGTGCGCGATCCCGACGTCTACGGGATGTTCGAGGAAGTGATCGTGGTCCATTCGGTGCGCAATGTGAACGAGCTGGCTTACCGCGAGCTGCTGGAGAGCAAGCTCGAAGGCGATCCGCTGCTCGAGGACGAAGACCGCGCCAAGATGATCTACGTGCCGACCGTGACCCGCGAGCCATTCCGCACGCAGGGCCGGATTCAGGCGCTCATCGACGATGGTCGGCTGTTCGAACAGTCCCACGGCCCGCAGCGCTTCGTTCCGGACGAGGACCGCGTGATGCTGTGCGGCTCGATGGCGATGATCAAGGATCACGCGGCGGACTTGGAGCGGCGCGGATTTGAAGAGGGCGCGAACAGCAAGCCCGGCCAGTTCGTGATCGAGCGGGCGTTTGTGGGGTGATCGCGGACATATTGTAGAGTATGATGGCCAGCATGTCGGATGGCGAAAATGGATTGAGCACTTACAACACGATAGTCCAGTTCGGTATGCGGGTCGTTGCTGGGTGCGTCAGCCTCTTCAGTGTAATGGCTCTCGCCTCCCAGTTTCTGTTTGGGAACCGATTTCTCGACCGAGACCTTGCCGGGTCCGAGGTTTTGATCTTACTCGCAATGAATGCATTCGCGTGGATCGTGGTGGCATTCTTTCCGCGCTGGGCTCGCTTTGTGGAAAGCATCGTCCGCCGATAACTTAGCTCTCCGTCGCCCCGTGCTTGACACGGGGCTTGGCTAGCTTTGGCAAGCCGCAAGCAAGAAGAAGCCCAGCCCCGGATCAAGTCCGGGGCGACGGAGGGGGGAGGGACACCAACCCCACTTTCGCGCTTGACCCCCGCCCGGCAGCGCTGTTCAACGCGAGCAAATCAAAACCGTTTTGCCGGAGAGAACCCCCATGCTCGCGACCTCCTATCGCACCGCCTATAACGAAGACCACGAGGCCTTCCGCGACACTGTCCGCAAGGTGTTCGCCGAGCACCTGACCCCGCACATGGAGGAGCACGAAGCCAACGGCATCGTCCCGCGCGATCTGTGGAAGAAGATGGGTGACGCCGGGATGCTTTGCATGACGGTGAAGGAGGAAAACGCCGGCCTTGGCCTCGATTTCGGCTTCAACTGCGTGCTGACCGAGGAGCTGTCCTACCTCGGCTCGTCCGCCGGTTTCACGCTCCAAAACGACATCACCGCCAACTATTTCGAGCGCCTCGGCAACGATGAACAGCGTGCCAAGTATCTGCCCGGCATGGTCAGCGGCGACGTCATCACCGCGATTGCGATGACGGAACCCGGCGCAGGCTCCGATCTTCAGGGTATCCGCACCACGGCCAAGAAGGACGGCAACCACCTCGTCATCAACGGCTCGAAAACCTACATCACCAACGGCCAGAACGCCGATTGCGTGATCGTGGTCGCCAAGACCGATCCCGAGTTGGGATCGAAGGGCATCAGCCTCGTGCTGGTCGACGCCGACACCCCCGGTTTCGAGCGCGGGCGCAACCTCGACAAGATCGGGCAGCACGCCGCCGATACCTCCGAGCTGTTCTTCAACGATTGCCGCGTGCCGATGACCAATATCCTGGGCGCGGAAGGCATGGGCTTCGTGCACCTTATGGAGGAGCTGCCGCAAGAACGGCTCGGCATCGCGGTCGGCGCGCAGGCGGCCGCGCAGCGGGCGTTCGACGAGGCGGTGAAGTTCACCAAGGACCGCAAGGCCTTCGGCAAGACCGTGTTCGAATTCCAGAACACCAAGTTCACCCTCGCCGACCTCAAGGCCAAGCTGCAGGTCGGCTGGGCGCATCTCGACTGGGCGATCCGCAAGCACCTCGCGGGCGAACTCACCACCTCCGAGGCATCCGCCGCCAAGCTGTGGCACACCGACCTCCAGTGGGAAGCCTGCGACGCGTCGCTTCAGCTCCACGGGGGGGCGGGCTACATGAACGAATACGCCATCGCTCGCCTGTGGCGCGACGCGCGCGTCACCCGCATCTTCGGCGGCACCAACGAGATCATGAAGGAAGTGATCTCGCGCTCGATCTGAGGGGGCATCTGACATGACCGACCCCCTCGACTTCACCGGCAAGCACGCCCTCGTCATCGGCGGGTCGAGCGGGATCGGCAACGGCATTGCGCATGGCTTTCGCCAGCGGGGAGCGCAGGTGACCGTCACCGGCACCCGGCCCGACTTCGGCGACTATCTTGAGGCCGAAGACAGCGATTTCACCGGGCTCGATTACCGCCAGATCGACCTGACCGACCGCGACGCGGCCGAGCGTCTGGCTTCCGACCTCGGCGCGGTTGACGTGCTCGTCCTCTCCCAAGGCACCGTGCGCTACGGGCGGCAGGAGTTTACCCGCGAGGGGTGGGATGCGGTGGTCGACATCAATCTCAATTCGGTGATGGACGCCGCGCGCGCGTTCCATCCGGCGCTGGCCGAAGCGAAGGGCGCGATCATTATCGTCTCCAGCGTCGCGGCGTTCAAATCCACCCTCGGCACGCCCGCCTACGCGGCCTCCAAGGCAGGCGCGGCGAGCCTCACCAAGACGCTGGGCGAGGCCTGGGCGCGCGACGGCATCCGCGTCAACGGCATCGCGCCGGGGCTGGTGCCGACCAAGCTCACATCGGTGACCACCGACAACCCCGAGCGCCTCGAAGCCAGCATCAGGTCCATCCCCCTGCGCCGCATGGGCACGCCCGAGGATATGGCCGGCGCGGCGCTGTTCCTTGCCTCGCCGCTATCGGCCTACATTACCGGGCAGACGCTGGTGGTCGACGGCGGCCTCACCCTCTCCTGAAGGACGCACACCCATGCAGTTCACCCGCCTAGGCCGCTCCGGCCTCACCGTCTCGCGCCTGTGCCTTGGCTGCATGTCTTACGGCGACACCGCGCGGGGCTGGCATGGCGACTGGCTGCTGGGCGAGGACGCCGCCCGCCCATTCTTCCGCGAGGCGCTGGAAGCCGGGATCAACTTCTTCGACACCGCCAACATCTATGCTGGCGGCAGTTCGGAGGAAATCACCGGCGCGTGCTTGCGCGACATGGCGCGGCGCGACGAGATCGTGGTCGCGACCAAGGCCTTCGGGCTGTGGCGCAACGCCCCCAATTGCGGCCTGCTTTCGCGCAAGGCGCTGCTGGCCGCGATCGACGACAGTCTGACGCGGCTCGGCATGGATTATGTCGACCTGTTCCAGATCCATCGCTGGGATGATGTGACCCCGATCGAGGAGACGATGGAGGCGCTCCACGACATCGTGAAGGCGGGCAAGGCGCGCTATATCGGCGCGTCGTCGATGTATGCGTGGCAGTTCGCCAAGGCGCAGGAAACCGCCCGCGCCAATGGTTGGACGCGGTTCATCTCCATGCAGAACCAGCTCAATCTCCTCTACCGCGAGGAAGAGCGCGAGATGCTCCCCCTGTGCGCCGATCAGGGCGTGGGCGTGATCCCGTGGAGCCCGCTCGCGCGCGGACGGCTGACGCGGCCGTGGGGCGAGGCCACCGTGCGCAGCGAGACCGATGTGGTCGGCAAGGCGCTCTACAAATCCGAGGACGAGGCCGACCGCGCGGTGGTGGACGCAGTCCAAGCCCTTGCCGCTGCGCGCGGCGCGGCGATGGCGAGCATCGGCCTAGCGTGGCACTTGGCCAAGCCCGAGGTCACCGCCCCGATCATCGGCGCGACCAAGCCCACGCATATCGCCGATGCGGTCAAGGCACTCGACCTCACACTGTCCCCGCAAGAGATCGCGCCGCTCGAAGCGCCCTATCGCCCCAAATTCCCGACCGGAATGGGGATGCCGATGCCGATGATGGACCAAGTGAGCGTGGTTTGATCATGCCGCGCTTACGCGCGATGCAGACCTCCCGCCCCGGCGGCCCCCCCCGCCCCCCAAAGTTCCACAAAGTTTTTTTTGGGGGGGGGGGGGGGGGGGGGGGGGG
>JANNWO010000159.1:0-9198 GCA_031408395.1 Sphingomonadales bacterium
GCGGGGGGCTCCCCCAATTCGCACGGCCAATGAACGCTGCCCCGATCTCTAAGGTCTATCGCATACCCCATCCCCTGCCGCTCGACAGCGGACAGGTGCTCGATGGTGCCGAGATCGCCTATGAGACCTATGGCACGCTCGTGCCCGACGCATCGAACGCGGTGCTGGTGTGCCATGCGCTGACCGGCGACCAGTATCTGGCCAGCCCTCACCCGATCACCGGCAAACCGGGGTGGTGGGAGCGGATGGTCGGCCCCGGCAAGCCGATCGACACGGACCGGCACTTCGTGATCTGCGCCAACGTCATCGGCAGCTGCATGGGTTCGACCGGCCCCGCGAGCCCAGACCTTGGCGCGGCCGACGGCCAGCCTTACGCGATGCGCTTCCCCGTCATCACCATCCGCGACATGGTGCGCGCAGCAGTCGCGCTGCTCGACGGGCTGGGGATCGACAAGCTCCATGCCGTGGTCGGCGGGTCGATGGGCGGGATGCAGGCGCTGAGCCTCGCCGCCAACTGGCCGGAACGGGCTGCTCGCGTGCTGGTGATCGCCGCGACCGCGCGTCATTCGGCGCAGAACATCGCCTTTCACGAGGTCGGGCGGCAGGCGATCATGGCCGATCCAGCTTGGGCCGAGGGCGACTATTACGCCTCGCAAGCCAAGCCCGACAACGGCCTTGCGGTCGCGCGGATGGCCGCGCACATCACCTATCTGTCGGAAGCGGGCCTGACCGAGAAGTTTGGGCGCAGGCTTCAGGACCGCCCCGACGGCACCAAAGGCGCTAAAAGCTTCGGCTTCGACGCCGATTTCCAGGTCGAGAGTTATCTGCGTTATCAGGGCAGCGGCTTCACGCGGCGCTTTGACGCGAACAGCTACCTCTACATCACCCGCGCGATGGACTACTTCGACATCGCTGAAGAATTCGCCGACGTTCCGGGGGGCGGCAAGCTCGCCGACGCCTTTATAGGCACGCAAGCCCGGTTCTGCATCGTCAGCTTCGACACCGATTGGCTCTACCCCACGGCCGAAAGCCGCCACGTGGTCCACGCGCTGAACGCAGCGGGCGCTAAGGTGAGCTTCGTCGAGCTGTCCGCGCCGCACGGGCATGATTCTTTCCTTCTCGAGCACGACCAGCTCGACCGGGTGGTGAAGGGGTTCATTGACTAATGCTCCTGCACGCCCCCGCCGCCACCTTCGGCTTGCGCCCCGATCTTGCGGCCATCGCCCACAATGTCATGCCCGGGTCGCGCGTGCTCGACATCGGATGCGGTGATGGCAGCCTCATGGAGGTGCTCGAAACCAATAAGGACTGCGATGCGCGGGGCATGGAGCTCGACGGCACGCTGGTCGAACGCTGCGTCGCGCGCGGCCTCAGCGTGGTGCAGGGCGATGCCAATGCGGACCTTGCCAACTATCCGGACAAGGCCTTCGACTACGCGATCCTGAGCCAGACGCTCCAGACCGCGACCCGGCCCGATCTGATGCTCGACGAGCTGCTGCGGGTGGGCCGGCGGGCTTTCGTCTCCTTCCCGAACTTCGCCCACTGGCGAACGCGCGCGGCGCTGATGTTTGGCGGGCGGATGCCGGTGACCCGCGCTCTGCCGGTGAGCTGGTACGAGACCGACAACATCCACCACGTGACGGTCGAAGACTTCCGCGACCTTGCCCGATTGAAGGGCGCCCGGATCGAGCGCGCGTGGTTCTTCTCGGGCGAGAAACAAATCGGCGCGCCAGCAGCTAACTGGCGCGCCGAATTCGCGGTATTCGAACTGAGCCGTTAGGCCTTAGCCAGCGCGGTGCAGCATGCACAGCTTGTGCCCGTCGAGATCGAGCACGTAGCCGAGGTTCAACGTCCCCATCGCGCCCGTGCGTGGCCCCGGCGGGTCTTCGATCGACTTGCCCCCGGCAGCAACTGCCGCGTCGTGGAAGGCCTGCACCTGCTCCAGACTGTCGCAGGCAAAGCCGATCGTCGAGCCGTTGGCGACGCAAGCCCCCGCGTCGTCGATCGGCTGGCTGATCGCGAAAATCCCGCCATTGTGGAACCAGAACGCGCGCTTGTGGCCGGTTGCCGCTTCGTTGACGTTGCCGGGCCCTGCGCCGAGCGTGGCCAGCACGGCATCGTAGAATGCTTTGGAACGGTCGAAGTCGTTGGTGCCGACCATGATGTGACTGAACATGAAGATACGTCTCCTCTCTTAAGACGGGTTGCGGATTAGGACGGATATTGCCGCGGGGCAACGCGCTTTTCAGTAGCCACAGGTTCATCTGGGCGGGCATAGGAGAAGCCATGCTTACGTCCCTTCTTGCCCCCGCTTTGGTCTTTGGCGCGCTTGCGCTTCAGGCTGCTCCGGCCACGGTTCCTGCCGACCCGGCCCTCTCTGATGAGCAGGTGCAGCAGTCCGCTATCATGATCGACCAGCTGCCGATCACGCAGGCCGCCGCGGCGCGCTGCGCGATCGCCTTTGCGACTGTCAGCCGCTGGCAGAAGGCGGACGATCCGCGCGGCACAGCCTATCCCGACATGGAAGCGGGCGGCGGGCGAGAGTTCTTCGTGCAGGTGATGGCCAAGCTCATGGACGAGGCCGGGCTCACACGTGACAATGTCGTCGCGCTGGCCTTCGCCGGGGTCGAGAATCACGACAAGCCCGACGGCGCCGCGCAGGTCGCGGCGATGATGCCGGCCTGCCAAACGATGAAATCGGCCGCGGGGCTGTAAACCGCCGACATATCCCCGCGCCGGCCCCTCCGCGTGCTGGATTCGCCGCGCCACATGGGGCATGGAACGGCCCATCATGTGGCTCCTCTATCAATTCCCGTTGTGCCCTTTCAGCCGCAAGATCCGGCTATTGCTGAGCGAAAAGAACATCCCCTTCGATCTGGTGCGCGAGGACCCCTGGGCGGCCTCCGATATGTTCTTCAACTTGAACCCGGCAGGGCGTACGCCGGTGCTGGTGCGGCAGGACAAGCACGTCGTCATCCCCGACAGCCGCGCGATCGCGGAGTATTTCGAGGAGACGGTCGACCGCAATCCGATGATCAACGGCACCGCCGCCCAGCGCGCCGAGATCCGCCGGTTGGTCGCGCTGTTCGACGAGAACTTCTACACCGACGTCACCGCGCCGCTGCTCTCGGAGCGGATGAAGAAGCGCATCCTGCGCCAGCCGCCCGATAGCCGCGCGCTGCGCGATGCGATGAAGATGGCGCATGGGCACCTCGATTATCTCGACTGGCTGATCGACAACCGGCCGTGGGTGGCAGGCTCGACCATGAGCCTTGCCGACCTTGCTGCTGCGGCGCAGATTTCGGTCGCCGATTATCTCGGCGGGATCGACTGGACGGGCCACGAGCAGTCGCGCGGATGGTATGCCGTGTTCAAGAGCCGCCCGAGCTTCCGCCCGCTGCTGACCGAGCGGATGGACGTGATCAAGCCGCCGCCGCATTATGCGCAGCTGGACGGTTAGGTAACCGCGTCCGGCGAGCTTGCGAATTGCTCGTGCCGCGCCGATATTGTGCGCGAGCAGAGAGGACAAATCATGGACAATTCCGATCCCCGCAGCCTGACCGACGCCGAGTGGCGCGAGAAGCTTAGCCCCGAGCAGTATCACGTCCTGCGCGAGGCCGGCACCGAGCGCGCCTTCACCGGCGAATACGACAAGTTCAACGACGAGGGCGAGTATCATTGCGCGGCCTGCGGCACGCAGTTGTTCTACTCGACCGCTAAGTACAACAGCGGCTGCGGTTGGCCGGCCTTCACCAAGCCTGCTGACGAAGAGGTGATCGAGGAACTCCGCGACGTCAGCTACGGCATGGTCCGCACCGAGGTGCGCTGCGGCAAGTGCGACGGGCACCTTGGCCACGTCTTTCCCGACGGTCCGCCCGAGCAGGGGGGCTTGCGATACTGCATCAATTCGGCCGCACTGATCTTCACCCCGGCCGAAAGCTGAGCCATTTGTACGCTGTGCCGGGGGAGAGCCGCGTAAACCCGGGTTCACCGCCGGTTACAACTTGCCTATGCAAGGGGCCGCGACCCGGCCCACTATGCGGTGGGTATCAATTGGGCTCAAGTCATGTCGAAAAGGGGTGAGCAGTTGCAGGACAAGGGCGCGCGCGGAAAACGGCGGGCGGCATCAGAGCGCGCCGGTGCTGCGAGCACTGGCCCCGGCGGCCCCGAGTCCGGAAAGCCGCCCTCCCGGATGAGGGTGTGGCTGCGGCGCGGATTGGTGTGGGGCGGTAGCCTTGCGCTCCTCGGCCTCCTGTTCCTCGCCTTCGCGGTCGGCTTCGCCGCCCAGTCGCTACCGAGCTATGCCACCCTGAAGGCAACCCAGCCCGGGCAGACGATCGTGGTGCGCGCGCGCGACGGGCGCGAGCTGGTCGAGATCGGACCGAGCTTCGGCGACTGGATCGACTACCAAGAAATCCCCGAGAACATGACTAACGCCATGGTCGCGGTTGAGGACAAACGCTTCCGGTCGCACTTCGGCGTGGATCCGGTCCGCCTGACGGGCGCGATGGTCGAAGGGATCACAGGTTCGCGAAAGCGGCTCGGCGGCACCTCGACGATCACCCAGCAGCTCGCCCGCAACCTGTTCCTCAACAACAACCGCTCATTGGACCGCAAGGCGCGCGAGGCGGTGCTGGCGATGGCGCTCGAGTGGAAGTTCTCCAAGGAGCAGATCCTCGAGCTCTACCTCAACAAGGTCTATTTCGGCGGCGGTGCGTACGGCATCGACAGCGCAAGTCGCAAGTTCTTCAGCCACCCCGCGACCGAGCTCAACGTGGGCGAGGCGGCGATCATTGCCGGGCTGGTCAAGGCACCGAGCCAGTATTCGCCGACCGCCGACGTGCAGGCCGCGGTCGACCGCGCCACGGTGGTGCTCGGCCTGATGCGCGAGCAGGGCTATGTCACCCCTGACCAGGCGAGCGTCGATGTCAGCGCGGTGCAATTGAAGGAGCAGGCCGGGCAGAACTCGGTGCGCTACTTCACCGACTGGGTGCTGCCGCAGCTCGATATCATACTTCCCGAGACCTATGAGCCGATCGAGGTATGGACCACGCTCGACGTCGGCATGCAGCGCGCCGCGACCGCGTCGATCGAGGCTAACACGCCCAAGGGCGCACAAGGCGCGCTGGTCAGCCTCGACCGTGACGGGGCGATCCTCGCGATGGTCGGCGGTACCGATTATGTCGCGAGCAACTTCAACCGCGCCACTGCCGCGATGCGCCAGCCGGGCTCGGCGTGGAAGCTGTTCGTCTATCTCGCCGCATTGGAGGCCGGCTACACGCCCGAGGACAAGGTCGTCGACACCCCCGTGACGATCGATGGCTGGAGCCCGCGCAACTCGAACGGGCGCAACGTCGGCGAGACCGACTTGCGCACCGCCTTTGCCTATTCGATCAACACCGTCGCCGCCCAGCTTGGCAACGAGGTCGGGTTCGGGACGGTTGCGGCGATGGCGCGGCGCTTCGGGGTCAGTTCCAAGATCGACACCTACCCCTCGATGGTGCTCGGCTCCTCCGAGGTGCGGGTGATCGAGATGACCCAGGCCTTCGCTGGGGTAGCCGCCAAAGGTGTGCCCGTGGAGCCCTACGGCATCGTCAAGGTGACGGGGGCGAGCGGCGATGTCCTCTATACCCGCAAGGCGTCGCGCACCTCCGAGGCTGTGCCAGACTACGTTGTCGCCGGGATGACCGACCTGCTACAGGCAGCGGTGCAGACCGGCACCGGCCGCGCGGCAGATATCGGCCGTCCGGTCGCGGGCAAGACCGGCACCACCAGTTCGAACAAGGATGGCTGGTTTATCGGCTTCTCCAGCGGGATCACCACCGGTGTGTGGATGGGCCGCGACGATGCCAAGGCGGTCCCGGGACTTCAGGGCGGGCGCGCGCCCGCGCAGGCCTTTGCCGCCTATATGCGCTTCGCCGTGAAGAGCCGCCCGGTCGAGCAATTCGACGTCGCGCTCAATCTGCCCGACTGGCAGCTTGAGCCCGACGATGAGGCGATGTTCGGTGAGCCCGACGAATACGACTACATCGACGAGCAGGGCCACATGGTCGAGCCCGGACGGCGCGATCCCACGCAGGATCCGCTCGGGGTAGAGGGCGAGCGCGGGCCGAACGCGCCGCCTGCCGCCAGCGAGGAATTCCTCGAACAGGCCACCGGCGGCGCGCTGCCGCAGCAGCCCAACCAGCGGCCCCCGCGCGAACAACGCAGGCCGCCGCAGCCAGCGCTCAAGCCGCCCGAGCAGTAGCCGGCGGGCCTGCGGGCAAACAAAAAAAGGCGCCGGGACCAGATCCCGGCGCCTTTTGTGTTATGCCTGAAGCGCGATCAGCGCAGCCGGAGCGCGATGAACACCGGCGGATTGTTGCGGCGCTGGACCCGTAGCAGGATCGCCTCGCGCTTCGCGTCGGTTGCGGCCTTGACCTGCCCTAGCAGCGTCTCGACCGTCGGGGTCGGTTGGTAGTTGGCCGAAAGGATCAGGTCGCCCCGGACGAGGCCCTTACGCGCCGCATCCGAGTTCTGGTCGACCGCCGCGACCACCACGCCCTTGGTATCCGCCGGCACGCCGAGTGCACGCGCGGCAGCGGCGTTCATCGGCATGACCTGCAGTCCGAGCTTCTGCTCGATAGTGCTGTCCGAGGTGCCGGGTGCCATCGGCTCATTGGCATCCGGGTCGAAGGTCTCGGCTTGCTGCTGCAGCTCAGCCTCGGTCGGGCGCTTGCCGAGCGTGACGCTGATGTCGAGCTGCTCACCATTGCGGAGCAGCTCGACCGGCACCTTGGCGCCCGGTTGGAGATTGGCGACGAGGAAGGAGACCGTCTGTTCGGAGGTTACGTCCTTGCCGTTTACCTTGGTGACGATGTCGCCCGGCTTGAGGCCAGCGCGCAAAGCGGGGCTGTCGTCCTGCACGGTCTGCACCAACTCGCCGCGGCGCTTGGGCAGGCCGAGCGAGGCGGCGACGTCTTCGTCGATCGGGGCGAGCCCGACGCCGAGGTAGCCGCGCTGGATCTCCAGCCCGCTGCGCAGCTTCTCGACGATCGGCGCGGCCGTTTCGGCGGGAATCGCGAAGCCGATCCCGACGCTGCCGCCCGAGGGCGAGAAGATCGCGTTGTTGATGCCGATCACGTTGCCGCGCATGTCGAACAGCGGACCGCCCGAATTGCCGCGGTTGATGCTCGCGTCGGTCTGGAGATAGCGGTCATACGCGCCGCCTTGGCCGGTGTTGCGATACACCGCCGAGATGATCCCCGCGGTCACCGTGCCGCCAAGACCGAAGGGGTTGCCGATTGCCACCACCCAGTCGCCAACGCGCGCCGCGCTCGAATCCCCGAACCTGACGAAGGGGAAGGTGCGGTTGGCGCGGATTTTGAGCACCGCGAGGTCGGAGGCTGGATCGGCGCCGATCACGTCGGCCTCATACTCGGTGCCGTCGGGTAGGGTGATGGTGATCGATTCCAGCTTGGCGCGGGTGTCGGGCGGCGAGATCACGTGGTTGTTGGTGACCACGATGCCGTCCGCGGAGATGATGAAGCCCGAACCCAGCGACTGCGCCTCGCGCGTCTGCGGTTCGGCGCCGCCACCGCTGCCGCCGCCGCCCTGGCGGCGGTTGAACAGATCGGCGAAGGGCGTGCCGGCGAAGGGGTTGTTGGCAACTTCGATGCGCTGACGGGTGGCGATGTTGACCACCGCGGGCTGAAGCTGCGCGGTGAGGTCGGCAAAGCTCGCCGGCGCACCCGCGACCGGCACCACCCGGTCCATCACCGCACCGTCGTTCTGTGCCACCTGCGCGCCCAGCGGCGAGCCGGTGATCAGCGATATGGCAGCGCCGCCCACCAGCAGCGCGCTCGTCAATCCGTATACATAGCGCACTTTGTTCACGTCCTCTTGGTCCTTATCCTGGCTGGAATGCGCGAAAGTGCCGCGCCGTTCCTAAACGTTTGCAGTGCCGCTCCGATGGCCAGATCGGCGTCCCCAAATACCTATTTTGCCGCTGAACGCTGATTGAACATCAGCTTGCGCTCAGCGTCGCCTGTTGGCGCTTGGTCGATCAGCGCTCGCCCTTAAACTGGCGGAAATATTCGCTGTCGTCTGACAGAACCATGCTGCTCTGCCCTTCGCCGGCGAGGAACGTCTGGCGATAGCTCTGCATGGCACGGTAGAAGTCGTAGAACTTCGGGTCTTTTCCATAAGCCTCGGCATAGATATTTGCCGCTGCGGCCGAAGCCTCGGCCTGGATGATTTGCGCATCGCGTTGGCCGGCAGCGCGGATCGTCGCGGCTTGTTCCTGGCGGTCGGTTTCCATGCGGGTGAAGGCGGCATCGAGCGGGCGTCCTTCAGGCAGGTCCGCCGCCTTGATCCGCACGTCGAGCACCTGCGCGCCGTAGT
This sequence comes from Sphingomonadales bacterium, assembly GCA_031408395.1. Taxonomy (GTDB): domain Bacteria; phylum Pseudomonadota; class Alphaproteobacteria; order Sphingomonadales; family Sphingomonadaceae; genus Erythrobacter. Next base: position 8,383 of record JANNWO010000159.1, read on the forward strand.
TGCGCGCCTGCTGGTCGAGCGAACGGGTAATGTTCGCCATCGCTGTTCCGCGCTCGGCATTGATCAACGCCGAAAACGGCCGACGTCCAAGCTCCTGGCGAAGGACCGAGGAGAGGATCGGCAGCAATTGCGATTCGAGCTGCGCTTCGGTCCCGGCTTTCTCGACCAGCTTGACCGGATCGATGATCCGGTAGCGGGCATAGGCGTCGACCTGCAGCCGCTGCTGGTCGTTGGAGAGCACCTGAGTGCGCTCCATGTCGAGGTCGAGCACACGGCGGTCGATCAGACGCACCTGTTCGGCAAAGGGAATCCGGAACTGGATGCCGGCGCCGGTCTGGCCGTAGGGCACATCCGGGCTGAACTTGTTGAAGACCCGGACCGGTTTCCCAGTGCGGATTACAACGGCCTGATGGGTCTCGGGCACGATCACCACGCTCGAAGCGAGCGCCACCACCAGCACGACGGCGGCGATCACCAGGTTGCGAATGTTCTGGAAGAAGCTGGTCATGGCCTCAGTTCCCCTGCTGCTGAGGTTGCGGCTGCGCCCGGCGCTTGAGCTCCGGAAGCGGCAGATACGGGGTCACGTTGCCGGATTCGACAATCGTCTTGTCGGTCTTGGACAGGATCTGCTCCATGGTCTCGTAATAAAGGCGCCGACGCGTCACTTCGGGCGCAAGTTTGTATTCGGTATAAATGTCGTTGAACTCGCTCGCGTCACCCTGCGCGCGGGCGAGCACCTGCTGAGCGACCGCGCGCGAACGGTTGATCGCCGCGTCAGCATCCTGCTGGGCCGAGGACACGTCCTTGAAAGCTTCC
>JANNWO010000160.1:0-19063 GCA_031408395.1 Sphingomonadales bacterium
CGCCACGCGGTCCCCCGGCAGTTTTCACTGGTCGATCAGAAGCGGGCTTTTGTCGGTCTCCCAAGTCATTCGCCGAGCCTGAACGACAGCTTTTCAGACGGTTCATCCTACCGCAAGTGATAGGTTTATAGGTGCTTTCCCATCGGTGCGCGACCCCACGGGCGCCGAATAAAACAAGGGAAAACAGAACTATGAAAACCTTCACTTTGGCCACGCTCGCCGCTCTCGGCGCAGTTGCTGTTCCGGCTGCCGCTCAGGCGCAGTCGACCACCACACAGGGCCCGGAGCTTTATGTCGGCGCCTCGGCCGGTATCCACGATCTTGGGATCGGCCTGCCGAACGATGACGGCGGCATCTACGGTGTTGTCGCCGGTGTCGATGTTCCGGTCGGCGAGACCTTCTTCGTTGGTGTCGAAGGCAACTACCACTTCGGCGACGGCGCCATCGACAGCGAGTACGGCGTCGCGGCCCGCGCCGGCGTGCGCGTTGGCGAGCGTAGCAAGGTCTATGTCCGCGGTGGCTATCAGGAAGTCGAATTCGACGTCCGCAACCTTCTCGGCGTGAACCCGCCCGCTGGCTTCGATGACACTGACGGCGACTACCTCGTCGGCGCCGGCGTCGAATTCGGCCTGGGTGACAGCCCGATCAGCTTCCGCGCCGGGATCGACACGATTGCGTTCGATTCGACCCGCGCGACCGCTGGCATTCTGTACAGCTTCTAAGCCTGGACTGACTGCATGAACGAGGCCGGAGCAGCCCCTGCGCTGCTCCGGCCTTTTTGCTGCGCGCGGTCCGCTAGGCGTGACATCGTGGTCGCGCGGCGCTAGCGGGCGAGCGCCATGACCGCGTCCCGCTTCACCTTCACGCTCCGCGCCACCGACGGAAAGGCGCGCACCGGCACCATCGCCATGCAGCGCGGCGAGATCCGCACGCCTGCCTTCATGCCGGTAGGCACCGCGGCGACCGTCAAGGCGATGAAGCCCGAGGCCGTGCGCGCGACGGGCGCCGACATCATCCTCGGCAACACCTACCACCTCATGCTGCGCCCGGGCGCCGAGCGCATCGCGCGCCTAGGCGGTCTGCACGGCTTCATGAACTGGCAGCGCCCAATCCTCACCGATTCCGGCGGATATCAGGTGATGAGCCTCTCAGAACTGCGCAAGCTCACCGAACAGGGTGTCGAGTTTCGCAGCCATCTCGATGGCTCCAAGCACATGATCACGCCGGAACGCTCGATGGAGATCCAGCGCTTGCTCGGATCGGACATCGTCATGGCCTTCGACGAATGCCCGCGCGCCGACCGGCCTAGGGACGAGATCGCCACCTCAATGGAGCTTTCGATGCGCTGGGCGAAGCGCAGCCGAAAGGGCTTCGATGCGGGCGAGGAGCACGCCTCGCGCGCCGCGCTGTTCGGCATCCAGCAGGGCGCGCTCCACGAGGACCTGCGCCGGATCAGCGCTGACGCGCTCACTGGCATTGGCTTTGATGGCTATGCGGTCGGTGGGCTGGCCGTGGGGGAAGGGCAAGAGGCAATGTTCGGTGTGCTCGACTACGCGCCCGCGATGCTTCCGGAGGACCGCCCGCGTTACCTTATGGGCGTGGGCAAGCCCGACGATTTGGTCGGCGCGGTCGAGCGGGGGATCGACATGTTCGATTGCGTGCTTCCCACTCGGTCTGGCCGGAACGGACAGGCCTTCACGTGGAACGGGCCGCTGAACCTGCGCAATGCGCGCCACGCCGAGGACACCAGTCCGCTGGACGAGCGTTGCCATTGCCCGGTCTGCACCGCCTACAGCCGCGCCTATATCCACCATCTCGTCAAATCAGGCGAAATGCTGGGCGCGATGTTGGTGACCGAGCATAACCTCAGCTTCTATCAGGCGCTGATGCAGGGGATGCGCGACAGCATCGCCGCCGGACAGTTTGCAAGCTTCGCCAGCAACTTCCGACGCGGATATCTGCACGAGAAGGCTTGAAACTCGTTTTGTCCGCGCTAGTCTGATCGGCATCGCAGACAGGGGAGCATTCATGATCTTGGCATTGAAAGCAGCGCGCACTGCGCGCCGATGGCTGCTTGCGAGCAGCGTGTTGGCTACCGGCAGCCTCGCCGTATCGGCTGCCGCGCAGGCTACGACCGACGAAGCCGCGATCCGCTTTGGCGCGCGCGAAAGCGTGATGGACATCAGCCTTTCGCCCTCGGGCAACAAGATTGCCTATATCTCCGCTGGGCCCCAGCACACCGAGATGGTCAATGTCATCGACCTCTCCGGCGATGCAAAGCCGCGCCAGATCGCTGCTAACACCGAGGTGATCGCCGACCTGGACTGGTGCGAATGGGCTAACGACCTGCAGCTTGTGTGCCAGGCTTCGGGGATGGCCACGCGACCTGATGGTGTGCTGCTCCCCTTCGATCGGCTGTTTTCCATCGATGTCCGGACCGGCGCAAGCAAGGAGCTGAGCAAGCGACAGAGCTACGCCGCGGTCCGGGTTGCTCAGGGTGGCGGCGACGTGCTGGCGCTCGATGTCGGCGGGCAGCAAGGCAGCATCCTGATTTCGAGCGAAGCCGTCCCTGAAAACGACACTAGCACCCGTATGGTAAACAAGGCGGAAGGCCTCGGCGTCGAGCTTCTCGATGTCGCCACTGGCAAGCGCTCGGCGCGCGAGCGGTATGATCCGCTCGGCCGCTACTACCTCGCTGACGCCGTCGGCCAAGTGCGGCTCAAGGTGCGCAACCGGATGAGCTCGGGACGGCTGACCGGGGAGGTCGACACGTACTTCCGCCCGGCGGGTACGGATTCCTGGAAACCGCTCGAAAACCTCACCATCGACGGCACACCTCTGCCGAGGTTCAGCCCTGCCGCGGTGGACTCGGCCCGCAACGTGGTGATCGGCTTCGTCACCAAGGACGGATATGACGGTATCGCGGAGTTCCCGCTCGACGGCACGGCCGCAGGCAAGGTGTTGATGTCCCGTAACGATGTAGACGTCGATGGGCTTATCCGCATCGGCCGCCAGCGCCGCGTCGTCGGGGCGAGCTATGCGACCGAAAAGCGTGAGATCGCCTATTTCGATCCCGCCCTTGCCAAGGTTGCGCGCAGTCTTGGCAAGGCGCTGCCGGAGCAGCCGCTGGTCAACATCGTCGGGGCGAGCGCGGACGAGCGCCAGCTGCTGGTGATCGCTTCCAGTGACACCCAGCCGGGTATGGTCTACCTTTTCGACCAGACCGCCAAGACGCTCGAACCGCTGCTGTCGGTGCGCAAGGAGCTCGAAGATCGGCCGATGGGTCAGATGCGCCCGATCACCTACCCCGCCGCCGACGGCACGATGATCCCGGCCTACCTCACGCTCCCGCCGGGCTCCGATGGTAAGAACCTCCCCGCCATCGTCATGCCGCACGGTGGCCCCTCGGCGCGCGACGAGTGGGGCTTTGACTGGCTGGTGCAGTACTTCATCGCCAAGGGTTACGCCGTGCTCCAGCCCAATTACCGCGGTTCGGCGGGCTACGGCGAAAACTGGTACGGCAAGAACGGCTTCAAGGCGTGGGAAGTCGCGATCGGCGATGTCAACGACGCGGGGCGGTGGCTGGTGAGCCAGGGCATCGCCAAGCCCGACAAGCTCGCCATCGTCGGATGGTCCTATGGTGGCTACGCAGCCTTGCAATCGCAGGTGCTCGATCCGACCCTGTTCAAAGCGGTCGCGGCGATCGCGCCGGTGACCGATCTCGGCTATCTCACCACCGATGCGCAGGCCTACACCAACTCGCGGCTCGTCAAGGAGTTCGTCGGCACCGGCCCTCACATCGAAGCGGGCAGCCCGCGCCGCCAGGCCGAGCGCTTCGCCGCGCCCGTCGCGCTGTTCCATGGCACGCTCGACCTGAACGTCGCGGTCCGCCACTCGCAGGATATGGCCAAAGCCCTGAGGGCGGCGGGCAAGAGTGTGGAGTACCACGAGTACAAGGATCTCCAGCACGGGCTCGACGACAGCACGGTGCGCGCGTCGATGCTGGCCGACATCGGCAAGTTCCTCGACACGTCGATGGAGAGCAAGTGAGGCACGCGGGAACCCCCTCGACAAGCCCCGCATTCACCGCCTAGGGCGCGGGGCATGAAGGAACTTGCGCTGAACCCCGAAGACTGCACTACCATGCCCGAAGTCCGCGCCGGCGTGGACGCGCTCGACCGCGAGCTGGTGGCGCTGCTCGCCAAGCGGTTCGGCTACATGCGCGCCGCCGCCCGGATCAAGCCGACCCGCGATGCGGTGCGCGACGAGGCGCGCAAGGCCAGCGTGATCGCCGCCGCGCTCGCCGAAGCAGACGCGCACGGCATCCCGGTCGACGTGGTCGCGGATATCTGGGAACGGCTCGTCGAAGGCTCGATCGCCTACGAATTTGCCGAATGGGACCGCATCAGGGACTGACGTCCCGGCCAAGGAAAGACTCAAGGCGCGGCTGTTTCTTGTCCGGCGCTTTCTGCCGGATCGTTCGCGCGAGGCGTTCGGTTTTCGCCTGCCAATTCCCGAGGTTCTTTTCCGCGCCGCCTTTGCCCACCGGCCCGAAGGTAAGCACCCGCACCGGCGCGAACCCGACAAACCCCAGCACTTGCCCTTTCCAGCGCCGGATCACGGCGTTGCCATAGGCTAGCCATAGGAACAGCGGCGGCGTATCCATTGTGACGATCACATCGGCTGAGCGCCCTGCCATCAGCCGGTCCCACCACGGGTCATTGTCGTGATAGGCGAACATGAACTTGGGGAGGAATACCCGGTCGATCAGCCCTTTGAGCTCGGCCGGCTCGGCACCCCACCACATCGGGAAGGCCACCACGAGGTGATCGCAGGCGTCGAGCGCCTCGGCGACCTTGTGCACATCCGGCTCCCATTCCGTGCGCCGCTTGTACCCGTTGCGCAGTACTGGATCGAAGGCGAGGTCGCGCACCGCGATGCGTGTGACCTCGGCGCCAGCGGGCAGGGCGCCCGCGTAGATGTCGAGCAGGTGCGTCGTCAGCCGGCCCCGATCCGGATGCCCGTCCAGCAGTAGCACCCTCATCACACGTCTCCTATCCCGCCGAAGGATCGCAGGCCTGCGCACAAAAGAAAAGGGCGACCCCGCAGGATCGCCCTCTTGCTTTGCCAATTGGCTGGAAGCCGGATCAGCGCGAGTAGAACTCGACCACCAGGTTCGGTTCCATCGTGACCGGATAAGGCACTTCGTCGAGCTTCGGCGTGCGCGTGAAGGTGATCTTGTCGTTGCCATCGGGCTGGACGTAATCGGGAATATCACGCTCGGCGAGGCCCTGTGCTTCGATCACGAGGGCCATTTCCTTGGCCTTGGCACCCAGGCTAATGACATCGCCAACGTCAATGCGGCGCGAGGCGATGTTGCACTTCACGCCGTTCACATAGATGTGGCCGTGGCTGACGATCTGACGGGCCGAGAAGATGGTCGGCGCAAACTTGGCGCGGTACACCACCATATCGAGACGACGCTCGAGCAGGCCGATCAGGTTCTGGCTGGTATCACCCTTAAGGCGCGAAGCTTCGGCGTAGGTGCTCTTGAACTGCTTCTCGGTGACTTCGCCGTAGTAGCCCTTGAGCTTCTGCTTGGCGCGCAGCTGCAGGCCATAATCGCTGACCTTGCCCTTGCGACGCTGACCGTGCTGGCCAGGACCGTAGGCGCGCTTGTTCACCGGGGAATTGGGACGACCCCAGATGTTTTCACCCATCCGGCGGTCAAGCTTGTACTTGGCGCTTTTGCGCTTCGACATACGTCGTGTCCTTCAATGTGCTGTTCCGCCCCACTGGCGGACATTCAACCCGGTATCGCTCCATCACGCCCACAGGAGGTATGATGCGGCCACTGCTTCACCGGGGTGCAGGGCCCATTTGCGAAGGCGCGCGCATAGCAGGACTGGCGGCGCGGTCAACCCTGCGGGGGTGGGATCCTGAAAGGGCGCGGGCGCCCCCGGGCATCAGCGGCTGCCTTCTGTCTCGCGCAGGTCACGGCGTGAGGCAGCGTCTTTCTCTTCCCACTGCTGGCGGGTGAGGCAGATTTTCGCCGCGCCCATCCGCGAGCTGGTCTTTACCTCGCGGCGGCAGATCAGCTTATCAGAGGCCTCCTTTTTCGCCACGGGCGCTGGCGAGGGTACCGGCTGCGGCTCGGCGCTCTGGGCGAAAAGCGGCATGGGAAGTGCAAGTGCGACGGCGGCGAGGGTCAGTGGAAGGCGCAAGGTAAAAATCCTATTGATTACGGTACTTTTTCTCTAGCGTACTGAGCACACCGCGCAAGGTCCGAACCTCGAGATGGTTCCAGCCGGGCTTGGTCAGCAGGCCGCGCAGGTTGCGGCGGGTCGCCTCGGCACGGCCCTCGGGAAAGAAGTAATCGAGCGGTTCGAGCAGCTTCTCGAAATGCGCAATCAGACCCTCGAGCTCCTCTTGCGGGGCGGGGGGGAGAACCTCCTCGAGAGTAGGCTGGACCAGACCCGCGTCAGCGCCCGCCAATGCCCGGCCGAGCCGCGCCCATTCGTAGGACACGAGCACCACCGCTTGGGCAAGATTGAGCGAGCCAAACTCCGGGTTGATCGGGATGGTCAGGATGTTGCGGGCCAGTGCGACGTCCTCAGTCTCGAGCCCCGAGCGTTCGGGGCCGAACAGGATCGCATGGCGGCCTGCCTGCGTGTGGACCAGCCTCCCGGCCTCGTCCGCGCCGATCACCGGCTTGGTGACGCCGCGTTTACGCACCGTGGTGGCGTGGACATGGGCGCAGTCGGCAACCGCCTCGGCGGTGGTTGCGTAGACCTTGGCTTGCTCAAGCACGATGTCCGCCCCCGCCGCTGCAGGGCCCGCCGAGGGGTTGGGCCAGCCATCGCGCGGAGCGACGAGGCGCATTTCGGTCAGCCCGAAATTGAGCATCGCGCGCGCCGCCTTGCCGATATTCTCGCCGAGCTGCGGACGCACGAGAACAATCACCGGCTTGTTGAGGTCGGCCATGCTTGTGGTTAGTCCTTCGCGGCTTGCTGCACGGTGTGAGCAAATTCTTCGAAGTCGCGCGCCTCGGAGAAATCGCGGTAGACGCTGGCGAAGCGGATATAGGCAACCGAATCGATCTGCCTCAGCCCCTCCATCACCAACTCGCCGATATGCGACGAGGGCACTTCGGCCTCGCCCGAGGTTTCGACCTGCCGCTGAATCCCGGAGATAAGCTGGTCGAGCCGCTCCTGATCGATCCCGCGCTTGCGTGAGGCGAGGGCGACCGACTGCTCGAGCTTAGAGCGCTCGAAGGGCTCGCGCCGGTCTCCGGTTTTGACAACCACAACCTCGCGCAGTTGCACGCGTTCAAAGGTGGTGAAGCGCGCCCCGCAAGACGAGCACTGGCGGCGCCGCCGGATCGAGGCATTGTCCTCGGTCGGACGGCTGTCCTTTACTTGCGTATCGTCATGGGCACAGAAGGGGCAACGCATTCAGAGGTTTACTTCTTGACCCTCTGATAAAGCGCGAAGCCGATACCGGCCAGCAACCCGATCGGCCAAGAGACCACCGGAAGCAAAGCCCCGGCCACTGCACCGATCGCCGCCCCGGTCAGAACCGGCGCGGTCGAGGGATGGTTGATCCCTTCCTTGGCCATGCCTGTCACTTCGGTCTTCACGTCCTCGACCCAGTTCTGGGTACCGCGCGGATCAGAATCGTTCATGGCCATTAGCTCCTTACATTCCGGGGTAGACGGGGAAGGTGGCGCACAGCGCGCTCACCCGCTGGCGCACGCTCTCTTCGATCTGCGCGTCGCCCTCGGGGCCATTTTTCGCAAGACCTTCAACCACTTCGGCGATGAGCTTGCCGATGGTGCGGAACTCCTCGGGGCCAAAGCCGCGGGTCGTGCCGGCCGGCGTGCCAAGGCGGACGCCGCTGGTCACGAAGGGCGAGCGTGTGTCGAAGGGGATGCCGTTCTTGTTGCAAGTGAGCCATGCGCGGTCGAGGCCCTTTTCGGCGTCCTTGCCGGTCACGTTCTTTGCCGTCAGGTCGACCAGCATAGAGTGGTTGTCGGTGCCGCCCGACACGATCCGCAGGCCGTTCTCCTCGAGGCTCGCAGCCAGCGCGCGGGCGTTCTCGACGATGCGGTGCGCATAGGTCTTGAACTCCGGACGCAGCGCCTCGCGGAAGGCGACGGCCTTGGCGGCGACGATGTGCATCAGCGGGCCGCCCTGAAGGCCGGGGAAAACCGCCATGTTGAGCGGCTTGCTGTACTTCTCGTCGTTCCACAGGATGATGCCCGAACGCGGACCGCGCAAGGACTTGTGGGTGGTCGAAGTGACGATATCGCAATGCGGGAAGGGCGAGGGATGCGCGCCGCCAGCTACCAGCCCCGAGATGTGGCTCATGTCGCACAGCAGCACCGCGCCGACTTCGTCAGCGATGGCACGGAAGGCAGGGAAGTCCCACAACCGCGAATAGGCGGTGCCGCCGCAGATGATGATCTTCGGCTTGTGCTCGCGCGCCTTGGCCACGACCTCGTCCATGTCGACCATCTCAGTCTCGGGCGACACGCCGTAGGAGACCGGGTTGAACCACTTGCCGCTCATATTGACCGGCGATCCGTGGGTGAGGTGCCCGCCCGAATTGAGGTCGAGCCCCATAAAGGTGTCGCCCGGATTGAGCAGGGCGAGGAACACCGCCTGGTTCATCTGCGAGCCCGAGTTGGGCTGGACGTTGGCGAAGGCGCAGCCGAACAGCTCCTTGGCGCGATCGATCGCCAGCGTCTCGACCACGTCGGCATATTCGCAGCCGCCGTAATAGCGCTTGCCCGGATAGCCCTCGGCATACTTGTTGGTGAAGACCGATCCGGCCGCTTCCAGCACAGCGCGGCTCGCGATGTTTTCCGACGCGATTAGCTCGATCTTGTCGCGTTGGCGGGCGAGTTCGTTGCCAATGGCCGCCGCAATCGCGGGATCGGCATGGGCGAGGTCGTCATGCCAGAAACCGTCCATGGAGTTGGCAGCGGTGCGGGCGGCGAAATCGATCGGAGCGGTGCTCATTGATGGGTCTCTATGTGATCGGGTAGAAACGGAGGCTTGCCGAGCTTGCCGACCCGGCGCTGGTGGCGGCCGGCCGGATCGCCGGCATCGACGAATTCGGAGTCAAGAAATGTCGCAACGCAGGACTTGGCCATTTCGATCCCGATCAAACGCGCGCCAAGCGCGATGCAGTTCGCGTCATTGTGCTCACGGGCGAGCGCGGCCGAGAGCGGCTCGCTGACCAGAGCGCAGCGCACCTGAGGGTGACGGTTGACGCTGATCGAGATGCCGATGCCCGAGCCGCACAGCGCGATGCCGAATTCGACCGACCCATCGGCGATGATCTCGGCGAGGCGGTAGCCGTAATCGGGGTAATCGACGCTCTGCCCCGGCTCAGGCCCAAGGTCGGCGACCTCATGGCCTTCTTCGATAAGCCATTCGGACAGCTCGGCCTTGAGCTCGATGGCGGCGTGATCGGAGGCAATGGCTATGCGCATGGGTGGACTATAGGCGCTAGGGGAGCGATTCTCCACCCCTTGAGCGAGGCTTATCGACCGGCGGCCTATCGAACTTTCGGCCAGAGGGGTGGATGGAGGTGCGTCACACTAGATAGCTCTTTTTGGTATCAAAAGAGCTTAGCCGCGAAATGGCTTTGCGTTGGGATGTCTTGCCATCGAAAGCATAACAGCGTCGTCTAAAATCTCTTTCTGAAACGAGGTCTCGTAGGAGACTCCTACCACACCAATTTTGCCTGAACCGTTCAACATTAGCCCGCCGAAGTTCTGTGGCGAGAAACGCTTTTTGAATGGGAACGCGTGGATCACTAGACCGTCGAAATAGTAACGAAGAATTTCCGCCGATTGTGGATTGCCGTGTTCAAGCACCCTGCGCATGCGGACCGGCGTATGATTGTGTATTTCGCCTTTTGTCGTAATCTGAACAAAGGTTATCGGGATAAGGTTGAAATCGACTGGTGTCTTGCCGAGAACCATTGATCTTATGCGTCGCTTCATGGAATGCTTAAACTGCACATCGACCATGTCAGGAATACTTGACGCACCTGTTCTCCAAACAATGCTTAGGATTGCTCGGCCAAGAAGGTCGGGTTCTCCGCAATCGACAATCCGTACACCCCGCCAGTTCTCATCCGGACCAGCATCGAAGTACGTGTTTGGAAGTCTTTGAAGTCCGTCCTGCCAACCAGACCAGACCAGCTTATGCTGCCTCAAAAATCTAATCAGCCAGTCATCTAAGTCAGCAAGAATTTTCTCGCCTGACGCAGTTACAAGCGCTTCATCATACCAACTCGTCCATCGCTTTGTTGGCCTACTGCCATTGCCAACTTGGTAAAGCGGCTGCCCTTTGGGCGATGGATACGACAAAGCCCTTGGGATGAGATGGGCCTTAACGAAAGGCCCCATCTCTCCGGTAAGCGCGCAGACGGGCAAGCTGGCGTTCCCTACTTATCCAAGAACGACCGCATCTTCCGCGACCGCGACGGGTGCTTCAGCTTCCGCAGCGCCTTGGCTTCGATCTGCCGGATACGTTCGCGGGTCACGCTGAACTGCTGGCCGACTTCTTCGAGCGTGTGATCGGTGTTCATCCCGATCCCGAAGCGCATCCGCAAGACGCGTTCTTCGCGCGGCGTCAGCGAGGCGAGCACGCGGGTGACGGTTTCCTTGAGGTTTGCCTGGATCGCGGCATCCACGGGGATGATCGCGTTCTTGTCCTCGATGAAATCGCCCAGGTGGCTGTCTTCCTCGTCGCCGATCGGCGTTTCGAGGGAGATTGGTTCCTTGGCGATCTTCATCACCTTGCGCACCTTCTCAAGCGGCATGGAGAGGCGCTGCGCCATTTCCTCAGGGGTCGGCTCGCGGCCTTCCTCGTGGAGGAACTGGCGGGACGTGCGCACCAGCTTGTTGATCGTCTCGATCATGTGCACCGGAATGCGGATGGTGCGGGCCTGATCGGCGATCGAGCGGGTGATTGCCTGACGGATCCACCACGTCGCATAGGTGCTGAACTTGTAGCCGCGGCGGTATTCGAACTTGTCGACCGCCTTCATCAACCCGATGTTGCCTTCCTGAATAAGATCAAGGAATTGCAGGCCGCGGTTCGTGTACTTTTTAGCGATGGAAATCACCAGGCGCAGGTTCGCCTCGACCATTTCCTTCTTGGCAATGCGCGCCTCGCGCTCGCCCTTCTGCACCATGTTGACGATGCGGCGGAACTCGGTGAGGCTCATGCCGGTCTGTCCGGCGATGTCGGCGATTTCCGAACGGATACGCTCGATCGCGTCTTCCTCGCGCTCGGCAAAGGCCGCCCACTTCTTGTCCTTCTTGGCGCGCAGTTTGATCCACGCGTCGTCCATCTCGTTGCCGACATAAGCATTGAGGAAGTCGATGCGCTTGACCTTGTGACGCTCGGCAAGGCGAAGCATCTGGCCGCCGAGCGTGGTGAGGCGGCGATTGAAGGCGTAGAGGTTGTCGACCAGGAATTCGATCTTGGTCGCGTGGAACTGCACAGACTCGACCTCGGCGGTGAGGTCTTCGCGTAGCTGTTCGTACTTGCCTTCTTTGCCCGCCGGGAAGGCGTTGCCCAGCGCCAGCGTGTCGACGCGTTCGCCCTGAAGCTTTTCGAAGGCGTTGAACAGTGTGGTGATGCGGGCAAAGGTTTCGAGCGCTTCGGGCTTAAGCTGCGCTTCCATCTGCGCGAGGGAGAGGGTGTTGTCCTCCTCCTCTTCTTCTTCGCGCTTGGGGCGGCCCTCGCCGTCTTCGCCCTCGTCCGCGTCGGCTTCGGGCTGGTCCTCGACCTCGTCGTCCTCGCGGATGGTCGGGCCGGCGGTGGCTTCGGAGATTTCGTCGTCGTCGTCATCCTCGGCGCCATCGGCCATTTTCTCGGCCGGGGGTTCCTTGGAGAGCATCGCGTCAAGATCGAGGATCTCGCGCAGCTGCATGTCGCCGTTGTTGAGCGCTTCGGACCACTGGATGATCGCGTGGAAGGTGATCGGGCTTTCGCACAGCCCCACGATCATCATGTCGCGGCCGGCCTCGATGCGCTTGGCGATGGCGATTTCGCCCTCGCGGCTGAGCAGTTCCACGGCGCCCATTTCGCGCAGGTACATGCGCACCGGATCGTCGGTACGCTCGCCGGTCGCGAGCTTGCGATTGGCGGCGCGGGCGTCCTTGGCGGGGCCCTTTTTCTCGTCGTCTTCCTCGTCCTCGTCGTCGGCGACGACATCTTCGCTGTCGTTATTGTTTTCGCCGTCCTCGCCCTCGGCATCTTCGTCGCTCTCGACGATCTGGACGCCCATTTCGGACAGCGCCGTCTGGATGTCCTCGATCTGGTCGGGGCTCATCTCTCCCGAGGGCAGGGCCTCGTTGAGCTCGTCATAGGTGACATAGCCGCGCTTTTTCGCCTTGCTGATCAGCTTCTTGATCGAAGAATCGTTGAGATCGATCAACGGGGCGTCTTCCTTCTCGGCCATATTTCCGTACGTTTCCTGTCCGGTGCCCCAGTGCCTTCGCGTGAAAGCGAAGCGGAACACCCGTTAATTCCATGTTCGCCCGGTCAGGCGGTATCGTTACCCGTGCTCGCCGGTGCCGCCTTGCGACGCCCGAAAGCCTTGAGGCGTTCTTCGATTGCTATGAGCTGTGCACGCAACCGCGTTTGCTCGGCAAACGATCCTTCCGGATCGCTGTCGAAACGCGATATTGTGGCCGCAAGCGCAGCCTCAAGCGCTGGTCGTTCGACCAGCAGCGACACAGCTTCAGCCAGTTCCTCGCACGCAGCGTCGGGATCGTTGCCTTCGTCAATGAAGGCGTAGCGGATATCTGCCGACGGGGCGGGTTGGCCTTGCGAGGTGCATATGGCGGTTGCGCGCTGCGAATCAAGCGTTTCTGCAAGTTCAAAGAGCGATTCGATCAGCGGCGCGGCCTGGCGGTCGAGCCGGGCGAGGGCGGAGAGCGCTTCAGTGTGCCGACCGATCTGCCCCGGAAAGCGCGCTAGACCCGCCAGCACGGCGGCGAGCAAGCCCTGCCGCTGCCCCCCCGCCATCATCTGCGAAAGCTGCACCCGCGCGGCTTCTGTCAGCATCGGCGGCGGCATCGGAGCGCCCCTCCACGGCCCGCGCTGGGGCCCGCGCTGCGACCCGAACTGATTGGAGCGTTGAAAGGCTTGGAGGGCGGGACGTGCAGGACGCGGCGGATAGGCGAAGGCGGAGAACCGGTCGCCAAGCTCGCGGCGGTAGAGGCTCTTGACCTCCGGATCGGCGATGGTCTCGACGTGCGCCATCAGCCGCGCCTTCAATCCCGCCTTGGCCTCGGGCGTCACGAGCGGCTGCGCGTCGCGTTCGAATTCCCACAGCGTGTCGACGAGGCTTTGGGGCGCGGCGAGGATATTCTCCATCGCCGCCTTGCCCTGCGCCTTGATCAAATCGTCGGGATCGAGCCCCGCGGGCAGGCGCACGATCCCTAGCGAGCGCATCGGGGCGAGCATCGGCAACGCCCGCACGATTCCCCGCATCGCCGCACGCTGCCCCGCCGCATCGCCATCGAAGCACAGCACCGGCACCTCGACCATGCGCCACAGCAGCTCGAGCTGCATTTCGGTCAGCGCCGTGCCGAGCGGCGCGACCACATCGGCAACGCCTGCATTGGCGAGCGCGATCACGTCCATGTAGCCCTCGACCACCACCACACGCCCGGTCTGGCGTGCGGCAGGCGCTGCGCGGTGGAGGTTGTAGAGCGTGCGGCCCTTGTCGAAGAGATCGGTGTCGGGGGAGTTGAGGTATTTGGCCACGCCCCCCTTTGATTCATTGGCGCGCTTGTCGAGGATGCGCCCTCCAAAGGCGATCACCCGCCCGCGCGCATCCTGGATCGGCAGCATGACGCGGCCCCGGAAGCGGTCGTATCGCTCGCCCGCGTCGTTGTGCGCGCGCATCCCTGCGCCCTCCAGCATATCCTCGCCGAATGAGCTGAGCGCCTTGGGCAGCGTCTGGCGTTCATCGGGCGCCCAGCCGAGGCCGAACTCGCGCATGATCGCAGGCGCAAACCCGCGCCGCTGGAGATAGTCGCGCGCCGCTTTGCCCGTTTCGGAAGCGAGGCTGTCGACGAAAAACTGCTGCGCCGCCTCGGTCACATCGATGAGGCTGGCGCGCTGCTCGGCGCGTTTGGCCTGCGCGGGATCAGGCGCGGGGACTTCCATCCCGGCCATCCCCGCCAGCTCCTTCACGGCGTCCATGAACTGGAGGCCCTGCTGGTCCACCATCCATCCGATCGCGTCGCCATGCGCGCCGCAGCCGAAGCAGTGGTAGAACTGCTTCTGGTCGTTGACGTAGAAACTCGGCGTCTTCTCCTCGTGGAACGGGCAGCAGCCCTTCCACTCGCGCCCCGCCCGCGTCAGCTTGACCGAGCGCTGGACAAGCGTCGAGAGCGTGATCCGCGCACGCAGCTCGTCCTTCCATTGCGGGGTGATCGACATGCTGAATAGGTGCGCCTGAAAGCCCGGGCGTTCAAGCGCGCCCTGTGGAAGGGTCTGTGGCTTACGCCAATGACCAGATCAGGAGAGCGCCGCCTTCACCAGAACGCTCGCCAGCTTGCCATCAAGCGCCGCGCCGTGGCGCGCTTTCAGTTCGGCCATGACCGTGCCCATTTCCTTCATGGTGGCAGCGCCGGTCTCGGCCTTGATCGCTTCGATCGCGGCCACCGTTTCAGCCTCACTCAGCGTCTGCGGCAGGAATTCCTCGATCACGGCGAGTTCGTCGCGCTCAATCGCGGCCAGTTCCTCGCGCCCGCCGGCAACATACAGATCGATCGATTCGCGGCGCTGCTTGGCCATCTTCTGGAGCACGCTCACCACCAGCTCATCATCTGGGATGCTCTTGGCGCTCAAGCGCTCCTCGATGTCGCGGTCCTTGATCTTGGCGCTGATCTGGCGGAGCGCGGCGGTGCGGTCCTTCTCGCCGGCCTTCATCGAGGTGATGGTGGCGGCCTTGATTTCGTCACGGATCATCGGTGTTTCCTGTGGATTGAACTTGAGCGCGCGCCTCTAACGCAATTCATGGCCCAAGCCTAGGTTGACGCGGGGGGCACGCGGGCTTAGCGCACGCGGTTTAGCAACATCGCTGGTTTTATACGCAACGGAGCGCCCCATGGCCGACCCCGCATCCACCCGCGCGCAACCTGCTGGCGCGACCGGAGTCCTCGTGCTGGCGGACGGCACGCTGGTGTGGGGACGCGGCTTCGGCGCGGTCGGCGCGTCAGTGGGCGAAGTGTGCTTCAACACCGCCATGACCGGCTACCAGGAAGTGCTGACCGTCCCCTCCTACGCCGCGCAGATCGTCACCTTCACCTTCCCGCATATCGGCAATGTCGGTGCCAATGCCGAGGACGTTGAAAGCAAGGTTGAAGGCGCGGTCGGCTGCATCGTGCGCGAGGATGTGACCGAGCCTTCCAGCTTTCGCAGCATCGAGACGTTCGCCGACTGGATGGTCCGCAATGGCAAGATCGGCCTTGCCGGCGTCGACACCCGCGCGCTCACCCGCCGCATCCGCCAGACCGGCGCGCCCAACGCGGTGATCGCCCATGCGCCGGACGGCAAGTTCGATATCCCCGCGCTGATCGAGCGCGCAAAGGCGTGGCCGGGGCTGGAGGGCATGGACCTCGCCGTGCACGTCACGCGGGAGGCGCAAGAGGGCTGGGAGGGCGGCTACTGGACGCTCGGCAAGGGTTACGGGCGGGCGGCGTTCGATGCCACTCCGCACGTGGTCGCGATCGACTACGGCGCGAAGGACAACATCTTCCGCAACCTCGTGAAAGCGGGCGCGCGGGTGACGGTGGTGCCGGCCAAGGCGTCGTTCGAAGACGTAATGGCGCTCGCCCCCGATGGCGTGTTCCTCTCCAACGGCCCCGGCGATCCGGCGGCGACCGGCGAATATGCAGTGCCGGTGATCAAGGCGCTGCTCGATGCCGACATGCCGATCTTCGGCATTTGTCTGGGCCACCAGATGCTCGCCATCGCGGCGGGCGCGAAGACGATCAAGATGCACCAAGGCCACCGCGGCGCGAACCATCCCGTCCAGCGCGTGGGTGAGGGCTGGGGGGAGACTTCGGGGCTGGTCGAGATCACCTCGATGAACCACGGCTTTGCGGTGGATGTCGCGACGTTGCCGGAGAATGTCGAGCAGACGCATGTGAGCCTGTTCGACGGGACGAATTGCGGGATTGCGATCAAGGGGAAGAAGGCGTTCGCGGTGCAGTATCACCCCGAGGCGTCGCCGGGGCCGCAGGATAGCTTTTACCTGTTCGAGAAGTTTGTGGGGGGGCTGGGTTGAGGGCCTCAGACGAAGATATGGAGCGAATGCTCCTTCGCTACTTCATCCATGATGATTGGGCGGCTCGTGGTGCCCAGCCACTGGACTCCATCTTCGAGCAAATTGCTCGTCCGAGTGGATGGAGGGACGCATTCTTCGACGGCTTGGAAACTGAAAATGAGAAAGGCGCGCTAAGTGCAATTCTTGAGCGTATGGCATCTGATGGGCTTATCGAAGGACGCCGCGATCAAGAAACTGGCCAGACGTTCTACGAGGCCAAAAGCAGTTACAAACAAAGCCAACGGTACAAGCATCTCTTTGATCTGAATATTTTCGACCCCAACGTGTTCGGCGGCGAAACTACTTTAGAGGACGCGGCTGATCAGAGTCCAGGAGATGAGGGCGTTGATCCGATCAAGGTAGATAGTACAGATTGGACGGGGCTCTCCAAAGCAGTAACCGCAGAAAATCTAGCGATAATCCGTGAAAGAACGACTGCCCTCCAACTCGCAATAATGCAATCTGACGGCGACATTCAGTTAAAAACCGACGCTTGCAAGCGTGTGGAAGCGGTCGTGATACTCCTTGAGGCACCAAATGTGCCTTGGCGAGAGGTCGTAAATCTTCTCAATCACCCTGCTGTGACCGCACTATTTGCTGGTCTGAGTCTCATTCAATTCATTATCGGATTGGCCGCCTAAATGCCCAAAAGAACCGACATCTCCTCGATCCTTGTCATTGGCGCTGGCCCGATCATCATCGGGCAGGCGTGCGAGTTCGATTACTCCGGCACGCAGGCGATCAAGGCGTTGAAGGAGGAGGGCTACCGCGTCGTCCTCGTCAACTCGAACCCGGCGACGATCATGACCGATCCCGAGTTCGCCGACGCAACCTATATCGAGCCGATCACGCCCGATATCGTCGCCAAGATCATCGCCAAGGAACGCCCCGATGCGCTGCTGCCGACGATGGGCGGGCAGACCGCATTGAACTGCGCGCTCGCGCTCGATGCTGACGGCACGCTGGCGAAGTACGGCGTCGAGATGATCGGGGCCAAGGCGGACGCCATCGACAAGGCTGAAAACCGCCTGCGGTTCCGCGATGCGATGACCGCGATCGGGCTGGAAAGCGCACGCTCGGGCGTCGCCAATACCCTCGAAGAAGCGCGCGCCGTGCTCGAACGGACCGGGCTGCCCTCGATCATCCGGCCCAGCTTCACCCTCGGCGGCACCGGCGGCGGGATCGCCTACAACAAGGCCGAGTTCGACCAGATCGTGCGCGAGGGCCTCGACGCGTCCCCCACCACCGAAGTCCTGATCGAGGAATCGCTCCTCGGGTGGAAGGAGTTCGAAATGGAGGTGGTGCGCGACCGCAAGGACAACGCGATCATCATCTGCGCGATCGAGAACGTCGATCCGATGGGCGTGCACACCGGCGACAGCATCACCGTCGCCCCGGCGCTGACGCTGACCGACAAGGAATACCAGATCATGCGCAACGCGAGCATCGCTTGCCTGCGCGAGATCGGGGTGGAGACGGGCGGATCAAACGTCCAGTTCGCGGTCAACCCCGCTGACGGGCGCCTGATCGTGATCGAGATGAACCCGCGCGTCAGCCGCTCCTCGGCTTTGGCGTCCAAGGCGACCGGCTTCCCCATCGCCCGCATCGCCGCCAAGCTGGCAGTTGGCTATACCCTCGACGAGCTCACCAACGAAATCACCGGCGCAACGCCTGCGAGCTTCGAGCCGACCATCGATTACGTCGTCACCAAGATCCCGCGTTTCGCCTTCGAGAAGTTCAAGGGCGCGGCCAATGACCTGTCGACCGCTATGAAGAGCGTCGGCGAAGTCATGGCAATCGGACGCAATTTCCAGGAATCGATGCAGAAGGCGCTCCGGGGGCTGGAGACAGGCCTCGACGGGTTTAACCGCGTGATCGAGCTTGAGGGCGCGGGCAAGGACGTCATCACCGCCGCGCTCTCCCGCCGCACCCCCGACCGGCTGCTCAAGGTCGCCCAGGCCTTCCGCGAAGGCATGAGCGTCGAGGAAGTCGCCGCGGTCACTTTCTACGACCCGTGGTTTCTGCGCCAGATCGAGGGCATCATCGATGCCGAGCGCGCCATCCAGAAGGACGGCTTGCCCCGCGATGCCGCTGGCCTGCGCCGCCTAAAGGCGATGGGCTTTTCCGACAGACGCCTTGCCACCCTTGCGGTGCGGTCCGTTGGCGTGGCGGGCGGGATGGGCGAGACCCAGGCCAAGCGTTCGGGCCTGCTCCACGATGCGCTCGTCGCAATGGCGGGGGCGACCAGCGCCGAGGAAGTGCGCGCCCTGCGCCGCAAGCTCGGCGTCCACCCGGTATTCAAGCGCATCGACAGCTGCGCCGCCGAGTTCGAGGCGATCACGCCCTACATGTATTCGACCTACGAGGCCCCGACCTTCGGTGAGCCGGAGTGCGAGGCGGCCCCTAGCGACCGCAAGAAGATCGTCATCCTCGGCGGCGGGCCCAACCGCATCGGGCAGGGCATCGAGTTCGATTACTGCTGCGTCCACGCCTGCTTCGCGCTTGCCGAGCAGGGCTACGAGACGATCATGATCAACTGCAACCCCGAGACCGTGTCGACCGATTACGACACCTCCGACCGGCTCTACTTCGAGCCGCTCACCTTGGAGGACGTGCTCGAGGTGTACCACGCCGAGTCGCAGGCCGGACCGGTCGCGGGCGTCATGGTGCAGCTCGGTGGTCAGACACC
>JANNWO010000161.1:0-33454 GCA_031408395.1 Sphingomonadales bacterium
GAGCTAGGCCGTCCGCGGATCGATGTGGTGATGACGCTTTCGGGCATCTTCCGCGACCTGCTGCCGATGCAAACCCGGATGCTGGCCGAAGCCGCGCTGATCGCCAGTAAGGTGGACGATGAGACGATCGAGGCGAACTTCATCCGTAAGCACACGCTGACGCAGATGGAAAAGCACGGCTGCGATATTGAAACCGCGGCGCTGCGGGTGTTCTCCAACGCCGAAGGTGCTTACGGTGCGAACGTCAATCAGATGATCGAAGGCGGAACCTGGGCTGATCCAGACGAACTCGCCAATGCCTTCGAGATCAACAAGGGCTTTGCCTACGGAGTTTCGGGCAAGCCAGTGCAACAACGCGAACTTTTGCAGAGCGCGCTGAGCACGGTCGATTTCACCTATCAGAACCTCGAAAGCGTCGAGCTCGGCCTCAATGATGTTGACCAGTATGTCGACGGGCTCGGCGGCGTATCCCGTTCGGTCAGCCGCGCCAAAGGCTTCGATGCTCCGGTCTATATCCTCGATGCGACGCGCGGCAGCACCAAGGTGCGTACGCTGGGCGAACAGATCGACCTCGAAACCCGGACCCGCACCCTGAACCCCAAGTGGTTCGAAGGCCTGCTCGAACACGGCTATGAGGGCGTCCGTCAGATCGAAGGGCATGTTACCAGCACGCTCGGATGGTCGGCGACCACCGGACAGGTTGCGCCCTGGGTCTACCAGAAGATTTCCGAGACCTTTGTGCTCGACCCGGACATGCGGCGCCGGCTGTCAGAGCTCAACCCTAAGAGCTCAGCGCGGGTCGCAGGGCGCCTGCTCGAAGCATGCGACCGCAATCTGTGGGCGCCGGACGACGCGACGCTCGCCGCCTTGCGCGAAGCCAACGACGAGCTGGAGGACCGCCTCGAAGGCGTGTTCCCGGCAGAATAAGATCAAGGGATAGATCATCATGAACCTGCACAGCCCCTCAAACGCTTTCAACCCGCCCGATGGCGACGGCTCGGTCCAGGTCCAGCTGGACCCCGAGGACAAGATCAAGGGCGCCAAAGTTTTCGCCGTCTACGGCAAGGGCGGGATCGGCAAGTCGACCACTTCGTCCAACCTGTCGGCGGCCTTCTCGAAGCTTGGCCACCGGGTGCTGCAGATCGGCTGCGACCCCAAGCATGACAGCACCTTCACGCTCACCAAGAAGTTGATGCCCACGGTGATCGACGTGCTTGAGACGGTCGAGTTCCACGCCGAGGAGCTGCGGCCCGAGGACTACATGTTCGAAGGCTATAACGGCGTGATGTGCGTCGAGGCGGGCGGACCGCCGGCCGGCACTGGCTGCGGCGGCTATGTGGTCGGCCAGACGGTAAAGCTGCTCAAGCAGCACCATCTGCTCGAAGAGACCGACGTCGTTATCTTCGACGTGCTGGGTGACGTGGTGTGCGGCGGTTTCGCCGCCCCGCTGCAGCATGCCGAGCGCGCGATCGTGGTCGCAGCCAATGACTTCGACTCGATCTTCGCAATGAACCGGATCGTCGCGGCGATCGCGGCGAAATCGAAGAACTACGACGTGCGCCTCGCCGGCGTGGTTGCCAACCGCAGCAAGGACACCGACGAGATTGACCGGTTCTGCGAAAAGGTCGGGATGCCCCGCCTCGCGCACTTCCGCGATGTCGATGCGATCCGTCGTTCGCGCCTTAAAAAGTGCACCTTGTTCGAAATGGGCGACGATCCCGAAGTGATCGCGGCGCAGGACGAATATCTGCGCCTCGCCGCGATGCTGTGGGCGGGCGTCGACCCGAGCCTCGCGCAGCCGATGAAGGATCGCGACATCTTCGACTTCCTGGGGTTTGAATAATGGCGACCCGTAACCCTTCCGAATATGATCACCGGCGCGAGGCGCTGGCGACCTATTTCGATAGCACTGCGCGTCAGGCGTGGATCGACCTTACCTCAGACGCCAAGGTCAGCGGCATCCGCGCGACGGTGCGCGCCGGGCGCGATGCGATGCGCGCGACCTTGATGGACTGGCTGCCGGCCGATATGCGCCGCACGACTTTGCTTGATGCAGGTTGCGGCACCGGCGCCTTGGCCGTCGCGGCAGCGTGCCGGGGCGCCGAAGTCACCGGGATCGATGTCGCCGCAGGGCTGGTCGAAGTCGCGCGCGATCGGACGCCTTCGTTCATTGGTCACGGACGCATCCATTGGCGCAGCGGCGACATGCTTGATCCTGCGCTCGGCACATTTGCCCATGTGGTGGCGATGGACTCGCTGATCCATTATCAGCCCGAAGATCTGGTCGACGCGCTCGGCCAATTGGCACAGCGCACCACTGGCAGCATCCTTTTTACCTATATCCCCCGCACCCGCCTGCTGACCGCGATGCAGGAAGTCGGGAAGTACTTCCCCAAAGGCGACCGTTCGCCCGCCATCGTGCCTGTGGCCGAGGATGACCTGCATGAGCGCCTGTCGCGCCTCGCCGGCTGGAGCATCGGCCGCACACAGCGCATTTCAAGCGGGTTCTACAAATCGCAGGCGCTCGAATTGGTGCGTCACGGATGACACGCCCCGCTCGCCCTCCCAAGCAGCACTGGACCGCGCTGGTTTTCCAGATGCTCCCGTTTGCGGATGCGGCGAGCGTCGACCTTCCCCTGCCGCGCCTGCTGCGTCTGTCGCTGTTCCAAGTGAGCGTCGGCATGGCGATGGTGCTTCTGAACGGTACGCTCAACCGCGTCATGGTGGTCGAACTCGGGACCCCGACGTGGCTTGTCGCACTGCTGATCGCGGTGCCGCTGTTGGCGGCGCCGTTCCGCGCGCTGATCGGGCACAAGTCCGACACCCACCGCTCTGTCCTCGGCTGGAAGCGCGTTCCTTACATCTGGTTCGGCACGCTGATGCAGTTCGGCGGCCTTGCCATCATGCCCTTTGCGCTGCTGTTGCTGGGAATGCCGGCACGCTTCGAGCTCGGGTTGACCGCGGCGACCTTCGCCTTCCTGCTGACCGGCATAGGCTTTCACGTGACCCAGACCGCGGGCCTTGCGCTGGCGACCGATCTTGCGCCAGACGATAAGCGCCCGCGCGCGGTCGCGCTGCTCTACGTCATGCTGCTGGTCGGCATGATGTTCGCCGCCTTCGTGATCGGCGGCGTGCTTGCCGATTATTCTGCGACCAAGCTGGTGCAGGTGGTTCAGGGCTGCGCGCTGCTGACGATTATCCTCAACACTACTGCCCTGTGGAAGCAGGAAGCGCGTAATCCGGCCGCGACAAAGGCGCAGGAGCCCGACGCGCCGACCTTCTCGCAGTTGTGGCAGACCTTCGTGAAGGACGGTCGTAATGCCCGCCTGCTGACCGCGATCGGTATCGGCGCGGCCGGCTTTGCGATGCAGGACGCCCTGCTGGAGCCCTATGGCGGGGAGATCCTCGGACTCTCGGTCGGGGCGACCACGGCCTTGACCGGCGCCTGGGCGCTCGGATCGCTGTGCGGCTTCATGCTTTCGGGCCGGGCGCTGGCGCGCGGGTGGGACCCGCTGCGTCTCGCCGGCGCGGGCCTGGTGATCGGTATCAACGCTTTCCTGCTCGTGCTCTTCGCAGGCCCCTTCGGGGAACCGCTGATGCTCTACGCCGGCGCCCTTGCGATCGGGCTTGGCCTCGGCCTGTTCTCGGTCGGCACGCTGATGGAGGCGATGAGCCTCGCCCGAGGCGAAAGCACCGGGCTGGCGCTGGGCGCTTGGGGAGCGGTGCAGGCGAGCTGCGCGGGCCTCGGCATCGCGGTCGGCGGCCTGCTGCGCGACGGGGTCGCGGCGATGGTACTCAACGGCGCGCCCGATGCGGCCAGCATGGCGATGCGCGCCACCGGCTATGGCGTCGTTTACGTCCTCGAGATCGCGCTGTTGCTCGCAGGTCTCGTGGCGATCGGTCCGCTGGTTACCTACCGGCGTCGCCATCCCGATGCGGAAGACCCGGTCGGCCAGCCCTTTGGCCTTGTGGAGTTCCCGACATGATTACCGTGCCCACTTGTCCCGTCTTTTGCACGGCTGTGCCTCCGCCGGCCCTGTTTCTCGAGAGGAATGTGAAATGAACGCTGCCTATATCGTCGGCACATTCGATGTTGCCGAGCTTGTCTTTCTGCTATTCTTAGGCTTCTTTGTCGCGCTCGTATTCTACCTCAACCGCGAAAGCCGGCGTGAGGGTTACCCGCTCGAGGACGAGGACACCGGCAAGATTCACCCCGGCAGCATGTTCGATGCGGACAAGAAGTCCTTCCAGCTGCCCCACGGCCGCGGCACCTATGTCCCCGAGGACGTCGCCCGCGACGACATCAATGTGCCTGCCGTCTCCGCCTTCCGCGGCGCCGGTGCACCGTTGGTGCCGACTGGCGATCCGATGATCGACGGTATGGGTCCGGCCGCTTGGGCCAACCGCGCAAAGTACCCCGATCTCACCTTCGACGGCCGCCCGCGCATCGTCCCGATTGCGCAGAGCCACGAGCTGATCATCACCCCCAATGATCCGCAATTGATCGGTTGGACGGTGATCGGGGCCGACAAGCAAGTCGCTGGCAAGGTCAGCGACATCTGGGTCGACCAGGCTGAACACCTCATCCGCTACCTCGAAGTCGAGACCGCCAGCGGCAAGAAAGTGCTCGCGCCGATGATGGTCGCGGTGGTCCACGGCAACAGCTTGCTGGATGCGCTTCTGCCCATCGTCGAAGACAAGCCCAAGTTCGTCGAGATCGACGCGATCACCGCCGCGCAGTTCGACAACGTGCCGGCGATCGAAGCCCCGGGGATCATCACCCGCTACGAAGAAGACCGCATCCAAGCCTACTTCGGCGGCGGCTACATGTATGCGACGCCTGAAAGGTCAGAAGCATGGATCTGAACGATCCCATGGCGGTCTCGGATCCGGAGGCAGCGGCAATAATGCCGCTCGCCGCCGGCCATGATCACGCCGCGCTCGAGAACGATGGTCCCAAGGCCTTCGGCGACCGAATGGGCACGCCGCAGCCGGACGAAGCGGTGTTGTGGAAAGGCCGCCCGCAGGTGGCCCTCCTCGCCCGAACCGCCTTCCACGCCCGCACGCTCGGGCTGTACATGGCTGGCCTCACTATTGTGGCGCTTGGTTTGGGCAAGTACGATGCTGCTTTGGTCGCGGCGGTGCTCGGCACGGTGCTGACTGCACTGCTTTACCTTATCGCTTGGGCGACCGCCCGCAGCACGCTCTACATCCTCACCGACACGCGGATGATCATGCGGATCGGCACAGCGATCGAGACGCGGGTCAACATTCCCTTGAAGCAGGTCACTGGCGCTCACCTGAGGATGCGCGGCGAGGATCATGGCGACATCGCCTTTGAACTCTCCGGCGAGCGCCTTTTGGGCAACCTGCTGCTGTGGCCGCACGTGCGCCCTTGGCACTACGCCATGCCGCAACCGATGCTGCGCGCCGTGCCCGATGCAGGCCACGTCGCTGAGATGATTGCCGAGACCCGCGCGCGATTCGGTGCAATTGATCGCCATTTGAACGAGATCAATGTAGCCGTCCCGGCCGCCAGCCAGACGAACACTCAGCCCGCGGCCGCTTCCGGTCGTCTCGTGCCGGTTCTAAACCGCGAACAGGGTCTTGAGGGAGCACCCGCATGATTGTCCGGGAATACGAGAAGGACGAAGTCACCGTCCATAAGGCGCCTCTCATCCTCATGGGCGGCATGGTGGCGGTCTCGCTGGCGCTGACGGCATCGGTGCAGCTCGGCATCTTCGAGCGCCAATCGGTGCCTTCCGAAGCGCGCGCCGCGGCCGGAATCAAGGCAGCAGAGATTCGCACCCTGCGCTTCTTCGACGAGCCCGACGGCACGGTGCGGGTCGAGGATGGTGCGTCCGGCGAAGTGCTCAGCAGCTTCAGTCAGGGCGAAGGTGGCTTCATCCGCGCCACCGTGCGCAACCTCGTCCACCAGCGCCGCATCCGTAATCAAGGCCCGGAAGTGCCCTTCACCCTCACCCGCTGGGACAACGATAACCTCACCCTCGCCGATCCGGTCACCGGGCGCAGCGTCGAGGTGAGCTCCTTCGGACCTGACAACCGCGCGGTTTATGCCAACATGCTACCCAGCAAGACGGGGGCGCGCTGATGCCCTTTTCCTTCCTGGTCGGCGAGTCTTTCGACACGCCCTGCACGATCACGGTCGAGCAGAGCCCCGAGCATTTCCACGCCCATGTCGAGCTTGCCGATGAGGTCGAGATCCAGCCGGGCGACAAGGTCCGCGTGCACGGCGCACCGATCCAGATCCCGTTCGGCACCCGCCAGGTGTACGAACGCCGTGCGACCGTGACTCGCGCCAGCCCGCTGGCCCGCGCCGTCACTCGGTTCGCCGCCTATTTCGATCTCGCCGAACTCTATGAAGTCAGCTTCAATGCCGGGAGGATCAAATGAACGCCTACAAGCCGATGACCAGCGAAGAAGCGATGGCGATCGCCACGCAGGACACAATGCTGACCCCGCGTTTCTACACCACCGATTACGACGCGCTCGACGCGATCGACGTCAGCCTCGTCCGGCGCGAGTGGGATCAACTGATTGCGGACATGGTGGGTGATCCCAACAAGCTCCACTTCAAGCACAGCGACAGGTTCAAGGGCGTGATCGAAGGTCTGGAGCCGGCGCTCCGGAAGGAGTTCACCGACTTCCTCGTCAGCTCGATGACCTCGGAGTTTTCAGGCTGCGTGCTCTATGCCGAGATCGCCCGGCGCACCAAGAACCCGGACGTCAAGCAGCTGTTCCGCCTGCTCGCCCGCGACGAGAGCCGCCATGCCGGCTTCATCAACGAAAGCCTCAAGGATGCCGGCATCGGCGTCGATCTCGGCTATCTGACGAAGACCAAGAAATACACGTATTTCAAGCCCAAGTTCATCTTCTACGCGGTCTATCTGTCGGAGAAGATTGGCTACGCGCGCTACATCACGATCTTCCGGCACCTTGCGCGCAATCCGCAATACAAGTTCCACCCGATTTTCGACTGGTTCGAGGAGTGGTGCAACGACGAGTTCCGCCACGGCGAGGCCTTCGCCATGCTGCTGCGCGCCGATCCCAAGCTGCTCGAAGGCACCAACAAGCTGTGGGTGCGCTTCTTCCTGCTGTCGGTCTATGCGACGATGTATGTGCGCGACCACGACCGCCCCCTGTTCCATGCCGCGCTCGGCGTCGATCCTACCGAATACGACTACAAGGTGTTCGAGATTACCAACCAGATCGCCCGGCAGGTCTTCCCGGTCGAGCTCGACATCGATGCGCCGGGGTTCCGGCGCCAGATGGAAAAGCTGCGGCTCGCTGCTGCGCGGATCGAGGCGGGCAAGGAACAGGGCGGCATCGGCGGCATGCTGCAACGCGTCTCGGGCATGGCAGGCGCGGGCTTCGCTTTCGCCCGGATGTATGTCCAGAAGCCCAAGGCCAACCCGCTCCCCCGCTCGATCAGGCTGCAGCCCGCGTGGTGAGCTGGAGTGGCCATGTCTTGCCGTTCATCGTGACGGTGGCGATCTGGTTTGTCGCGACCGGGCTGGTTGCCTGGGCGGACAACCGCGAACGCGCGACGTTCTCGACCAGCATGGTAATCGGCAGTGTTGCGGGTATTGCCGGGCTGGTGGTGATCCTCGTCGCCTCGCTGTCGGCCGAGGTGTGGGCTGTCTATCTCGCCTTCATCGGCGCGCTGATGGTGTGGGGCTGGCATGAACTGAGCTTCCTCACCGGCGCGTCGGCAGGGCCACGCCGGGGTCTCAGCGATCCCTCGCTCACGGGCATCGCTCGCTTCCGCCAGGCGTCTGCTACGGTGATGCACCATGAGGTTGCGCTGGCGCTGACCGCGCTCTTGCTGATCTCGCTGTCGTGGAACGCGCCCAACCAGATCGGCGCGACGGTTTTCGTGCTGATGTTCGCGATGCGGCTGATCTCGAAGATCAACCTCTTCATCGGCGTGCCCAACTCGACCTCGGAGATGCTCCCCGAGCATCTGGCCTATCTCAAGAGCTATTTCGGCCCCAACCGGATGACGGTGCTGCTGGTGGTCTCGATCGTGGCCATCGCAGGGAGCACGGTCTGGTTCGCCTCGCTGGCCCTCGCCGCACCGGTTGGCAGCGCGGCAATGGTCGGCGCGAGCCTGCTTACAACGCTGAGCCTCCTCGGCGTGCTCGAACACCTCTTTCTCGCCCTCCCGTTTCGCGACGGGATGCTGTGGGGTTGGGCCCTCACAAAACGAACGGGGCCTACCCGGGCGGGTTCGCAAGGGAACACAAACGTATGACCACGGAAATCAAGGGAACCCCGATGGACTTCGAAGCCTTTTTCGCCGGCGAACTCGACACCGTGCGCGCCGATGGCCGCTACCGGGTGTTCACCGACATCAAGCGCCACCGCGGGCGCTTCCCGCACGCAACCCGCTTCGTCGAGGGCGAAACGCAGGCTGTGACCGTGTGGTGTTCGAACGATTATCTCGGCATGGGCCAGCATCCCGCGGTGCTCGAGGCGATGCACGAATGCCTCGATGAATGCGGCGCGGGCGCGGGCGGCACGCGCAACATCTCGGGCACCAACCACTATCACGTTGAGCTCGAACGCGAACTTGCCGATCTCCACAACAAGGAAAGCGCGCTGCTCTTCACGTCGGGATAT
The DNA here is from genome assembly GCA_031408395.1 of Sphingomonadales bacterium. Lineage (GTDB taxonomy): Bacteria > Pseudomonadota > Alphaproteobacteria > Sphingomonadales > Sphingomonadaceae > Erythrobacter. The sequence continues at coordinate 8,644 of JANNWO010000161.1, forward strand.
GTCTCGAACTGGGCGGGCCTTGGCACCCTGGCGGGCAAGATCCCGGGCTGCGTCGTGTTCTCCGACGCATTGAACCACGCCTCGATGATCGAGGGCATCCGCTACAGCCGCGCGCCTTACAAGATCTGGCGCCACAATGATGCCCAGCACCTCGACGAGATGCTGTCGATGTACGGCCCCGAAGTGCCCAAGCTGGTCGCCTTCGAGAGTGTCTACTCGATGGACGGCGACATTGCGCCGATCGCAGAGATACTCGACGTCTGCGAGAAGCATGGCGCGATGACCTATATCGATGAAGTCCACGCAGTCGGCCTCTACGGCCCGCGCGGCGGCGGCATCGCCGAGCGCGAAGGCCTGATGGACCGGATCACCGTGATCGAGGGCACGCTGGGCAAGGCGTTCGGCGTGATGGGCGGCTATATCGCCGCGTCGGCCAATCTCGTTGATTTCGTTCGCTCTTTTGCGAGCGGCTTCATCTTCTCGACCGCTCTTCCCCCCGCCATCGCGGCGGGCGCGGCGGCGAGCATCCGCCACCTCAAGGTCTCGAGCGAGGAGCGCGAGCTTCAGCAGAAGCGCGTGGCGCAGGTGCGCCGGGCGCTCGACATCATGGGAATCCCGCACCTCGATAACCCGAGCCACATCATTCCGGTGATGGTTGGCGACGCCAAGAAGTGCAAGATGATCAGCGACTGGCTGATGGACAATCACGGCATCTATGTGCAGCCGATCAATTATCCGACCGTGCCCGTCGGCACCGAGCGACTGCGTGTGACGCCTTCGCCGGTGCATTCGGATGGCGACATCGACCGGCTGATCAAGGCCCTGTCCGAAATCTGGTCGCATTGCGAACTGGCCCGAATGGAACAAGCCGCCTGAGGCTGATGTTTCACGTGAAACACCGTTTTGGGACGCGTTTAACGTGGGTCTAGAGGGGGTCTAAGGGGGGTCTAGGACGCTCTGGAGGGGGTCTGAAGACCACCTGAAAACCGCTACCCCTGGGCGACTCCTGCACATCACCGGTTCCCCGGTTCTCCCTTGGACGGGAGCGCGCGAGGGCGGATGCCTTGGGGGAGGCGTCGCCCTCCTTTCATATCCGGCCCGCGCCTGAACCGACGATGCGCAGTAGCTGCATGTCCGCAGATTTCAGCGGCCATCTGGAGAACCGCCGCGCGGCGGGTGCGCAGGCCATCTCTTCGCGGGAGCAACTGGGCCCTGCGGGATGGCCAAGCTGCTCGCGATCATGCCGCGGAATCGCGACGCCTAGCGCAGTCATGAAAAATCGACCTGATCCACCTCATTGCCGCGCTCAGCGCATGCATGCGATCGGCCTTAAACTCGGCGTGGTTGGCAGCGGTCGTGACTAAGTGTGAACACGTGAGAGTATCTTGCAGCCTTGCAATAAGAAGTGGGTAACGTAACTTCTTGCGATGTATCGCGCAACATCTTCAACAGGCAAAATTGGAGCGCCGTAAATGGTTTTGCCTATTCGATCTCTCGTGTTGGCACGAAACACAATTTGGATCCTTTTCATAACCATCTCTTTGGTCACTCTGTTCGTTCATACCCGCAATTACGAAAGACCAATGGTCCCAGAGAAAGTCACAGAGCTCTTTGATCCACACCTTCAAGGCGTGCGGAGTATCGACGCTGCCGTGACGCTCGTAAAACAGGACGCACGCAGCGGGTCGCCATACGATATCGCGCTTGCGGCGGACCTTTTCGTCCGCAACCGCTTCTTCCATCAATATTCCGAGTTTCGGCCGGATCAGAACTGGATCGCATGGCTTCTTGGGAAGATCTGGCCGCAGCTAAGTGCGCCGGTGCTGCCAGACGACATTCTGCAATACCGACGGGCAGCGTGCAGCCAGCAATCCATCGTTTTCATGGAGATTATGAAGCGTCTTGGCTTCGAGGTGAGAGCGGTTGGGCTCACCGGTCATTATGTTGCCGCAGTAAAGATGCCCAACGGTTGGCAAGTCTTCGATGCAAACATGAACATACCCGTTGCTTCCTACCCGCTCGCTGATCTGCTCAGCGCAAACGAAAGCGTGTTGAGCCTATATCCAGCCCTGCGCGAGAGCATCAAAGTCGATGCGGCGCGGGCCCGCATTGATCTGCGCCCCATCAATGCGGATCCTGCGCCGAATGCCGGTCTGCTGCACCGCGTGACCGCCATCGCATCGAATTATCTTTGGATTGTCATGCTGTCGCTTGCATTGGCGTTCTCACGCGCAACTGAACGCCGCCGGAAAACCGATGCGTGCGGGCAGTGTGATAACCGACGATCCCAGCTGGCAGGCTGGTCGCCCGCTATGCTCCCGCTCCTTTTGAAGTCCGTCCGTTGACTTTCTGGATAGCTCTGGAGGACTTGGGTCCGCAACGGGGTCGTTTGCAGACCTTCCGCTTCTCGATGAAACGAGGCTGAAACCGCCATGCGGCTTTCGGGTGCGTGCGTCGCCACTGCCTTGCCCCCGAAGGCGGGTGAGGAGTTGGCTTCAACCCTCGCGGTCGCCGCGCCCCCGCCGCCTGCGGTAGTCCTCCTTGCCTGAAGGGGAAGCTCACTTCACCGGAATGAACCGCACCGCCACCCCGCCGGACGCGGCGAGGTGGACAGCCCACGTATCCCCGCCGGTCACAACCTTTTCCTCGATCACGATGTCATAGGGGTTGTAATCCCAATGCGCGTGCGGCCCGTCGCGGTAAATTTGCGCGCGGTATTTGCGGCCCTTCTCGAGGAAGGACAGCGGCAGCGACAGGTCGCGGGGATCCGCATCGGTCACCGCGCCAAGGAACCACTCCTTCGATTTCCTGCCCTGCCGCGCGAAGGCGACATATTCGCCGACCTCGCCTGCGAGCGCGACCGACTGCTCCCAGTCCGCCTCCACGTCCTTGATGAACTGGAAGGCGTCCATCCGCTTCTCGTAGTTCTCGGGCAGGTCGGCGGCCATCTGCAGCGGCGAGTAGATCGTCACATAGGTGGCGAGCTGCTTGGCCAGCGTCGTCTGCGGGCGGTTCTTGGGGTCGCCGCGTTGCATATCGGCGCGCACCGGAGCGCGCTCGTTGGGTCTGAGGTCGAAGATGCCGGGGGTATAGTCGAAGGGCCCGGCGAGCAGCGCGGTGAAGGCCAGCATCGCCTCGTGCGACGGCGGGTTGGGCGGCGAGCCCCAGGCGTTGAACTCCATGCCGCGCGCGCCCTCGCGGCTCATCCAGTTGGGATAGGTGCGGCGAAGCCCTGTGTCCTTGACCGGCTCGTGCGTGTCCATCGCGATCCCGCGCGCGGCGGCCGCCTTGATGACCTTCAGGTGGTGCTCGATCATCCGCTGGCTGTCGTAATATTCGTAGTGGCGTATGCCCTTCGCGTCCGTCCACACCGCATCGCCTGCGTCCGAGACATAGCCGGTCTTCACGTACCTAGCCCCGACGGCCTTCATCAGGTCGAGACCCGCTTCGAGCTGGTTCTCGTAGTTGGTGAGGTTCGCGGAAGTTTCGTGGTGGCCGATCAGACTCACATTCTTCGAGGCTGCATAGCGGCCGAGTTCCACGATGTCGTAATCGGGATAGGCCTCGGTGAAGCTGAACAGGTCGCCGTTGTTGAACCAGTCGCCGTCCCAGCCCTTGTTCCAGCCTTCGACCAGCACGCCCGAAAAGCCGTGCTTGGCGGCAAAGTCGATGTAGCGCTTGGTCTCGGCGGTGGTCGCGCCGTGGTAGCGGTTGCTCGCCCAGGTGCGGTCGTTGATGTGCATCGCCCACCAGATGCCGACATATTTGCCGGGCTTTGCGTAGGAGACATCGCCGAGCGCATTGGGCTCGTTCAAGTTGAGGATGATGTCCGAATTGATCAGGCCGACAGCGTCCGCCGCGACCTGGATGGTGCGCCACGGCGACTTGAAGGGCGCCTTGGTCTTGACCTTCGGCCCGCCCGACCAGTTGCGCAGGCGCGCCTCGAAATTGCCGGGGCGCAGCGCGAGGAGCGACATCGCGGAATAATCGACCAGCGCCGCCTCGTGGATCGCCATGTAGATGCCATCGGGGTTCTTGAAGGTGGCGGGCGTGTGCGCGGTCTCGACTTCGCCAGCTGGCTCCATGCGGTAGATGTATTCGTTGCGGTTGAAGCCGTCGGCGGGCGTGTACCAGGTGGTGGTCTTCTCGCCGACGCTGAACTGGGTGAGCTCCTCGACGATCGCGATGTCGCCTTCGAGCGCAGGCTGCTGAGCGAGTTCGTAGCGGAAGCCGATGCCGCTATCGAAGGCGCGGAAGCGGACGGTCATTGCCCGGTCTGGGCCTTCTGACGCCCTGAAGGTGACGGCGAGCTCGTTGTGCTGGTCGCGCACCAACCGGCGCTCGCCCCAGGGTTGCTCCCACGTGGTGTCGCTGCTGTTGCGGGCCTGCCCGGCGATCACAAGGCCGCGCTCGAAGCCGTGGTGTTCGGCAAAGAGCAGCCCCAGCTTCGAGGGCGCGATCACCCGCTTGCCGTTATAGTCGACGGCATAGGTCGCCTGCCCGCCATCATCGCTGACGGTGACGGTGATTTTCCCGTCGGGCGAGGCGAGCGTCAGGGTCTCGGCATAGGCGGGCGCGGCGGCCCACGCGATTGCGGCCATCGCGACCAGTGATTTCCAGTGCTTCGTCATCGTCCCTCTCCTGCGGCCTCTCGGGGGTGCCGCCTCACTTGCTCTCTTTGAAAATCCGGTAGCCCCATGCGGGCAGGTCGAGCGTCTCGCCGCCTATGAAGGTCATGGGCGCGCCGCTCAGTGCGTCGGTGTAGGTGCCGTGGTGGCGCGCCTTGTCGAAGCGTACGTCATGTGGGCGGGGCGAAAGGTTGAACACCGCGAACACCCGCTCGCCTGCCTGCCCGCGCGCGAAGGCGAAGACATCCGCCGTTGCATTGGTCGGCACCTCGACCATCGGCGCGCCGAAGCGGCCATGGTGGAGCGCTGGGCTCGCGGTCTTGAGCGCGATCAGCTTGGCGAACAGCGCGGCATACTTGCCTTCGCGCCACACGATCGGATCGCGCTCGAAGAACTTCAATTGGCGGTCGTTGTCCGCCTCCTGCCCATTGTAGATCAGCGGCAGGCCGGAGCCCGTAAAGGATAGCGCGATTGCCGCCTCGTAGGCCGGGCCGTAGATTTCGCTGGCCACCCCGTCCCACGAGTTCTGGTCGTGGTTCTCGGTATAGACCATGCGCATCGCCGCGCGCGGCCAGGTCTCGGCCTGCCCGGCGTAATAGCCCCTGATCGCCGCTGCCCCGCTGCCATCCTTGACGAGGCGCTGCATCGCCTCCTTCCAGCCCCAGCCGTAGGTGGCATCGAAGGCGCGGGCGTGGAGATCGCGCTGCTCCCATTCGGCGAGCATGAAGACCGGCTTGACCTTGTCGAGCTGCGCGCGGGCGGTCTCCCAGAAATCGGTCGGCACATATCCGGCGACGTCGGCGCGGTAGCCATCGACCCCGAACTCGCGCACCCAGTAGACGAGGCTTTCGGTCATGTATTGGCGCAAGGCGGGTTGGCTGTAATCGAGGTCCGCGACATCCGACCAGTCCGTCCCCTGCGGGCTCATCAGCGCGCCCTCGGGGGTGCGCGTGTACCACTCGGGATGGCTGAGGGTCAGCGGGTTATCGTAGGCCGAATGGTTGGCGACCCAGTCGAGGATCACCTTGAGGCCCAGCCGGTGTGCCTCGTCGACGAAGGCCTTGAACTCTGCCTCGGTACCGAATTCCGGATTGACCGCGCGGTAGTCGCGCACCGCATAGGGGCTGCCCAGCGAGCCCTTGCGCCCCGCCTCACCGATCGGGTGGATCGGCATCAGCCAGATGATGTCGACGCCCATAGCAGCAAGGCGCGGGAGCTGTTGCTGCGCGGCCTTGAAGGTGCCTTCGGAGGTGAACTGGCGGGTGTTCAGCTGGTAGAGCACCGCATCGGCCGTCCAGTCCGCGTTGGTTATCTGGACGACGTCGCGCGGGGCATAGTCGGGCTCGGCCAGCGCGGGGCTGGCCGCGAAAGCGCTCGCCAGCAGAGCGATCGCCAGCCGCATCACGCCTGACCCGTTTGCAGGGCCGTAGCGTCCGCGCTCTCGCCATCAGTGACGAACAGCGTCGCGACCGCCGCCAGCACGAAGCTCACCGCCGCGATCGCAAACGCGTAGATCGGTTCGCCGCCGAACAGGTTGGTGACGAGGAACCCTAACACGGTCGCCGCGAGCAGCTGGGGCACGACGATGAAAATGTTGAACACCCCCATGTAGATGCCCATCTTCTCGGCCGGGACGCAGCCCGCCAGGATCGCGTAGGGCAGCGAGACGATCGAGGCCCAGGCAATGCCGACGCCGATCATCGAGATCCACAGCAGCGAAGGATCATGGATCAGCAGCATCGAGGCGAAGCCGGCCGCGCCCAGCAGCAAGTTGATCGCATGGAGCCGGCAGCGATCGAACCGCGCAGCGACGACGATGAAGCCCAATGCCGCCACCGCCGCGAGCCCGTTCCGGACCGAGCCGAGCAGGCTCCACCAGTCGGCAGCATCCTGATAGCCGCGGGTCGCAGGGTCGGGCGAGGCGAAGTGATATTCAGCCACCGCCGGCGTGCCGTAGATCCACATCGCGAACATCGCGAACCAGCTGAAGAACTGCACTACGGCAAGCTGGCGCATGGTCTTGGGCATGGCGAAGAGGTCGCTCACCACCTCCATGAAGCCGCTCTCGTTCTTGCCCCGCGAACGCAGAGCTGCGGCGATCACCTGGATCACCCCGAAGCCCGCGAGCAGCACCGCGAGCACATAAAGCTCCTGCGCGATGGCGATATCGCCGAGGAACGCGGGCCGCGCCGCGCTGCGGGCGAGCGCGACAAATCCCGCCACCACAAGCCCGGCTATGATCCACGCCGCCGCGCCGCGCAGGAACTGACCCGAACTGCGCTGCACCGCCGCGCTGGCGGCAAGCCTGCCATCGGCGCGGGCGGCTTCGAAGCGGGCGAGCTCCTCCGGTGAGTATTCGCGCGTGGTGAACACCGTCCAGCACACCGCCGCGAGCAAAGCCGCACCGCCGATATAGAAGGCCCAGTGCACCGTCTCGGGGATCTGCCCCTCGGGCGCGACGTTGTTGAGACCGAGCCAGTTGGTCATCACCCACGGCAGCGCGCCGGCGACCACTGCACCCGCGCCGATGAAGAAGCTCTGCATCGCATAGCCGACCGTTCGCTGGCGATCGGGCAAGCTGTCGCCGACGAAGGCGCGGAACGGCTCCATTGTGATGTTGAGCGAGGCATCCATCAGCCACAGGGTCCCGGCCGCGACCCACAGCACCGGCGAATTGGGCATGATGAACAGGGCAAGGCTCGCCAGCAGCGCGCCGATGAGGAAATAGGGACGGCGGCGCCCGAACATGCCCCCCACACCGATCCACGTCTTGTCCGACAGGTGGCCAATGATCGGCTGCACGATCAGGCCGGTCATCGGCGCGGCGATCCAAAGGATGGCCAGCTGGTCGACCTCTGCGCCCAATGTCTGGAAGATGCGGCTGACATTGCCGTTCTGGAGATCGAAACCGATCTGGATTCCGAGGAACCCGAAGCTCATGTTCCAGATCTGCGCCCTACCCAAGGTGGGTTTGGGCGCAGGCTTGTGGGCGCCTTGCGTCATCGTCGTAATATCCCTCTCCCCGGCCCGCCGCCCGACCGGGCGTGACGCGGCTCGCGGTAGCGCTTATGCTGTGCGGATCTGATGCCCGTTCATGCTTTGCGCGCTGCCTGAGATAGTCTGGACGCCCTGCAAAAATTTGCAAGAAACTTTGCCGCGCCAGTCCGCAAAAATCGTGGCTATCCGCTGGATCGCGGTAGTTTTCCAAACTATTATAGTTGTTTGCAGACATGGACTGCGCGCCGAAAAGCCTTCCACAAAGATTTGCAAAAACCTACCCAAGCTGGCAGAACCCGGGCGAGAGGGAGTTGGGTCATGATGCGAATCTTCGCTGGGATTGCGGCTGTGCTGTGCGCAGGAACCGCCTTGGCAGGAGGGCCGGTCGCGGCTGAAAAGGCGGCGGTCGCAGCAGCGCCCGCGCCCATCGCGGCCCCGCTTTCCGAACGCCGCCTCGAGGACGAGATCATCTATTTCGTCCTGCCCGACCGCTTCGCAAACGGCGATCCCCGCAACGACCGCGGCGGGCTCAAAGGCGGGCCCTTCGATCATGGCTTTAACCCCGCCCACAAGGGCTTTTACCACGGCGGCGACCTCAAGGGGCTGACGGCCAAGCTCGATTACATTCAGGGCATGGGCGTGACCGCGATCTGGTTCGCGCCGATCTTCAAGAACAAGCCGGTGCAGGGCCTCCCGGGCGAGGAAAGCGCAGGTTATCACGGCTACTGGGTGACCGACTTCACCAGCGTCGACCCGCATTTCGGCACCAATGCCGAGTTCAAGGCCTTAGTCGATGCCGCCCATGCGCGCGGGATGAAGGTCTATATGGACATCATCACCAACCACACAGCCGACGTGATCGACTATGCAGAAGGGGCGGCAAACCGCTACGCCTATCGCAGCAAGGGCGAGCACCCCTTTTCGCGGCGCGGCGGGCCGGACGGCGCGGCGATCAACGAAGGCTTCAGCGGCGACGACAACCAAGATCCCGCCAACTGGGCGCGGCTCACCGACGCGACTTTCGCCTACACGCCCGTCATTCCCGAGGCCGAGCGGACCGTGAAGGTCCCGGCATGGCTGAATGATGTCACGCTCTACCACAACCGCGGCAACTCGCACTGGATCGGAGAGAGCAGCGTCTATGGCGACTTCTCCGGTCTCGACGACCTTGCGACCGAGCATCCACGCGTCGTTCAGGGCATGATCGACATCTTCGGCCAGTGGATCGACGATTACGGGATCGACGGCTACCGCATCGACACCGCCAAGCATGTGAACCCCGAGTTCTGGCAGGCTTTCGTCCCCGCCATTCTGGCGCGCGCCAAAGCCAAGGGCATCAACCACTTCCACATCTTCGGCGAGATCGCCTACGAGGAACCGACTGCAACCCTCGCGGCGCAGGTGATGGCGGAAAGCCACCTGCCCTATGCGCTCGACATGGGCTTTGCCAAGGCCGCGCAGCTGGTCGCAAGCGGCAAGGCTGGCCCGCGGCTGATGGCCGAATTCCTCCAGCAGGACGCGATCTATCCGGGCGGCGCCAAGACCGCGCTGGGCCTGCCGACGTTCCTCGGCAATCATGATTTCGGGCGTTTTTCGATGTTCGTGCGCCAGATGGGCGGCTCGGATGACGAGGCGACGCTGCTTGCAAGGGTCAAGCTGGGTCATGCGATGATGTTCCTGCTGCGCGGCGTGCCGACAGTCTATTATGGCGACGAGCAGGGCTTCATCAGCGACGGCAACGACCAGCTCGCCCGCGAGGACATGTTCGCCAGCAAGGTCGCAGCCTACAACGACAACAACCTGATCGGCAGCGACGCCACCACGGCGCAAAGCAACTTTGATCCCGCCCACCCGCTCTACCGCCTGATCGGCGATCTCGCCAAGGCCCGCAGTGCCAGCCCCGCCCTGCGCCGAGGCCTCAGCGAAGTGCGCGCATTCGAGGAAGCCGCCCCCGGCCTGCTCGGCATCGAGCGATACGATCCCGAAACCGGACAGCGCGTGCTCGTGCTGTTCAACACCGGCAATTCGCCACTTTCACGCAACGTCGAGGTAAGCTACCGCGCGCGCCGGGTTGCACCGCTGCTGGGGCAGTGCTCCGCCGCCCTTGCCGCACCCGGGTCGGTGCGGGTCACGTTGCCCGCGTTCGGCTTTGCCGCCTGCATTCTGGAGACTGACGACTAATGGCAACCGCCCGGCCCCTCGCTGGCCCGAATGCCGCCCCTGACGCCGCTGGCGACACCGCTCGCTTGGGGGCCTGGTGGCGCGGCGCCGTCATCTACCAGATTTACCCGCGCAGCTTTGCCGACACCAACGGCGACGGGATCGGCGACCTTGCCGGCATTGCCGAGCGATTGGACTACATCGCCGACCTTGGCGTCGACGGCATCTGGATCTCGCCGTTCTTCACCTCGCCGATGAAGGACTTCGGCTACGACGTCGCCGATTACTGCGGGATCGACCCGAGCTTCGGCACCTTTGCCGATTTCGACCGGATCATCGAAAAGGCCCACGCCCTCGGTCTCAAGGTGATCATCGACCAGGTCTATTCGCACACCTCGGACGAACACGCGTGGTTTCAGGAGAGCCGTGCGGACACCGCCAATCCCAAGGCCGACTGGTATGTGTGGGCCGACCCCAAGCCCGACGGCTCGCCGCCATCCAACTGGCAGTCGGTGTTCGGCGGCTCGGCGTGGCAATGGGACGGGCCGAGGAAGCAGTATTACCTGCACAATTTCCTCACCAGCCAGCCCGACCTCAATGTGCACAACACGGACGTGCAGGATGCGCTGCTCGATGCGGCGCGGTTCTGGCTGAGCAGGGGCGTCGACGGGTTTCGGCTGGATGCGCTGAACTTTGCGATGCATGACCCCGAATTGCGCGACAATCCGCCCTCGGGGCTGCCGATGGAACTGGTCACCCGTCCTTTCGACATGCAGGTCAAGGCGTTCAACCAGTCTCACCCGGACATCGTCGCCTTCCTCGAGCGGATCCGCGCGACGATCGACGAGTTCCCCGGCCGCTTCACCGTCGCCGAAGTGGGCGGGCCGGAGCCGCTTGCCGAGATGAAGGCCTTCACAGCTGGCGGCACGCGGCTTGATTCCGCCTATAACTTCGACTTCCTCTACGCCCCGCGCCTCACCGCACCGCTGGTGCGCGCCTCGCTCTCGCAGTGGCACGGCGAGGATGGCGAAGGCTGGCCGAGCTGGGCATTCTCCAACCACGACGCGCCGCGCGCCGTCACCCGCTGGACGCTGGATGGCGACCTGGCCCGGGCGGCACGGCTCAACCTGCTGCTGCTGCTGTCCTTGCGCGGCAATCCGATCATCTATCAGGGCGAGGAACTGGGCCTGCCGCAGGGTGAGGTCGCCTTCGAGGATCTGCTCGACCCTGAGGCGATCGCCAACTGGCCGCACACGCTGGGCCGCGACGGTGCGCGCACGCCGATGCCGTGGGCGGCCGATGCGCCGCAAGCCGGCTTTTCGAGCGCGAACCGCACCTGGCTCAAGCTCGATCCTGCCCATACCGGCTTCGCAGTCGACCGGCAGGCAGCCAACCCCGCCTCGACGCTGGGCTACACGCGCCAGTTGCTCGCACTGCGGCGCGGCTATCCGGCGCTGGTGCATGGCGATATCGAGCTGCTCGACACGCCGCAGGACATCCTTGCCTTCCTGCGACACGACGAGGCGGGCAGCGTGCTGTGCGTCTTCAACCTCGGCGAAGAGCCGGGCGAGTGGAGCCCGCCCGCCGGCCTCGGCAACCTCGACCTTATCGCCACCGAGAGCAAGGTCGGCTCGGGCGACAGCGTCCCCGCCTTGCTCGCGCCCGCCAGCGGCTACTGGGCCTCGGTACAAGGCGGCTAGGCAGGCATGGACGACACTCTGCCCCCTTCCGCGCGGCGCAGCGCCACGCTCGAGGATATCGCCCGCGAGGCGGGGGTGTCGATCTCGACCGTGAGCCGCGCGCTCAACGACAGCCCTTCGGTCAAGCGGCGCACCAAGCAGCAGATTTGGCAGATCGCCCGCGCCCACGACTACGAGTTCCGCTCCTCGATGCCGAGCGGCCCCATCGGCGCCGACGCCACCATCGCCGTCGTCGTCCCCGCCCCGCAGGCGCGCGACAGCCGGGTATCGGATCCCTTCTTCCTCGAGCTCCTCGCCGGCATCGCCGAAGCCGCGCGCGAGCGGAACGCCGATCTCATCATCAGCCACCTTTCCCCGCGCGCCGGGGGTGATCTCGACTATGCGATGAGCACCAGCCGCGCGACCGGCGTGATCTTCATCGGCCAAAGCTCGCTCCACCACGAATTCAACGCACTTGTGGCGCGCGACGACCGCTTCGTGGTGTGGGGCGCGGAGTTCCCCGATGCGCAGTATTGCGTGATCGGTTCGGACAACCTTGCGGGCGGCAGGCGGGCGACGGCGCACCTCGCCCGGCTCGGACGACGCCGCATCCTGTTCCTCGGCGACACCGAGGCTCCGGAGGCCGAGCAGCGCATGCGCGGCTATCGCCAGGCGCTCGGCCAAGCGGGCATCGCCTTTGACGACGGCTTGATCCTACCCGCCCAATTCGAGGTTCACTCGGCCGAAGCCGCGGTGCGCAGCGCGGTTGCCAGAGGCCTGCGTTTCGATGCCGTCTTCGCCGCCAGCGACCTCATCGCCATCGGCGCGATCCGGGCATTGACCCGCTCCGGCATGCGCGTGCCCGAGGACGTTTCGGTGGTCGGCTACGACAACATCCCCGCCGCGCGGCTTGTCACGCCGCAGCTCACCACCATCGATCAGGACGCCAATCTGGCGGGGCGGATGCTGGTCTCCAAGCTGATCGACAAGAGCGGCGGGCCGGCGATTTCGCAGCGGCTTGAAACGAGCCTGCTGATCCGGGAAAGCTGCGGGGGATGACCGCTCCTGCCGCCCTGAAAAGCATCGTGATCGTCGGCGGCGGCAGCGCGGGCTGGATGACCGCAGCGGCGCTTTCCCAGGCAGTGGGACGCTCCTGCGCGATCACGCTGGTCGAGAGCGAAGCGATCGGCACCGTTGGCGTCGGCGAAGCGACCATTCCGCCGATCCGCCACTTCAACCAGCGCCTCGGCATCGACGAAGCGACCTTCGTGCGCGAGACGCAAGGGTCATTCAAGCTCGGCATCGAGTTCGTCGACTGGGGCAAGCTGGGGCACAGCTACTTCCATCCCTTCGGCCAGTACGGCGCTGAATTCGATAGCGTTCCCTTCTATCACCACTGGATGCGTGAGTGGCTCGAGGGGCGGATCGAAGGCCCGATCGACGACTTTTCGATGTGCTGGGCGATGGCGAAAGCGGGCAAGTTCGCCCACCCCTCGCCCGACCGGCGGCTGATCCAGTCGACCTTCGACTACGCCTACCATTTCGACGCCGGGCTCTATGCCGCATACCTGCGCCGTTTCGCCGAAGCACGGGGCGTGACACGGCTGGAGGGCAAGGTCGTCGACGTCAGCCTGCGCGGCGAGGACGGCTTCATCGAGGCCGTCACGCTTGACAGCGGCGCGCGGATCGAAGGCGAATTCTTCATCGATTGCAGCGGCTTCCGCGGGCTTCTTATCGAAGAAGCACTGCACGCTGGCTACGACAACTGGCAGCATTGGCTGCCCTGCGACCGCGCTGTCGCGGTGCCCTGCGAGCGCGGCGAGTTCACCCCATACACCCGCTCCACGGCGCGGGAGGCGGGTTGGCAGTGGCGCATTCCGCTCCAGCACCGAACCGGCAACGGCTATGTCCATTGTTCCCAGTTCATTTCCGAGGACGAGGCGGCCGAGGTCTTGCTCGCCAACCTTGATGGCAAGGCGCTGGCCGACCCCCGCCCGCTGCGCTTTGTCACGGGCAAGCGCAAGGCGTTCTGGGACCGGAACTGCGTCGCGATCGGGTTGTCCGCCGGGTTCATGGAACCGCTCGAATCCACCAGCCTCCACCTCATCCAGTACGGCATCCTGAGGCTGCTCGCGCTGCTTCCCGACAACACCATGTCGCAGCTTCTGGCACGCGAATATAATGCCCAGACTTCAAAGGAATACGAGCTGATCAGGGACTTCCTGATCCTCCATTACAAGGCTTGTCAGCGCGACGATTCCGAGCTGTGGCGCTACTGCGCGGCCATGCCGATCCCGGATAGCCTGCAGTACAAGATCGACCATTTCCGCTCCCACGGAATGCTGGTGGCAGACGGCCAGGAGCTGTTCGCCAACCCGAGCTGGATCGCGGTCTATCTCGGGCAAGGGATCGTCCCGCAGCGGGCTCCGGCGCTCGCTTCGATGCGGCCTGATGTGCCGGTTGCCGAGCGGCTGCGGCAGGTCCGCCACGCGATGGACGAGGCGACCGCGACCATGCCCTTGCATGGCGAGTTCATCGCCCGGCATTGCGCCGCGCCGATCATCGCCGCTTAACGTGTTCCACGTGAAACATCGCAAATAGCGCTTTCTAAAGGGGGTCTAGAGGGGGTCTCAGGGGGGTCTAGACCGCGCTGGCGCACCTCTGAACCGCGCTACGGACCCTCTAAAACGATGGGGCCCAAAACGACTGCCCCAAAACGAAAGGGCCCACCGTTGCCGGCGAGCCCTTCCTGAGACCCTGGAGCGACCCGAGGGCTTATTTGATCAGAAGCTCTTGCGGACCGTGAACTGGAAGGTCCGGCCGTAGAGCTCGTGACGGCTCGGGAAGGACTGGCCGAGCGACGCCCCGTTAGTGCCGAACAATTCGTTCTGGGTCACAAACGGTTCGTCAGTGAGGTTGAACACTTCGGCAAGGACCTGCACCCCGTTGAGGAAGCTGCCTTCCTTGGTGAAGGTGTAGCCGATCTGCGCATCGAGGATGGTTTCGCTCAGCGCATCGGCCCCTTCGAGCCCGCCCGCAAAGTTCGGCACTTCCGAGAGGAACCCGCCGCGGTAACGCGCGGCGAGCTTGGCGCGGAAGCCGTTCTTTTCGTAGAACACGTCGCTCGACCATGTGAGGTCCGAATAGCCCGGGATCGGGATTGGCTGGGTGCCCGGAGGCGTGATCTCGGCATCCGAATAGGTGATCGAGTAGGAGCCTCCGAAGCCATCGAGCGCATCGGCCAGGTCACCGAAGTTGACCCGCACCGTGCCTTCGATCCCCTTGATCTTGCCGTCCGAGAAGTTGACCGGCCCGTTGAACTGGCCGATCGCAACCTGCGGGTTGGCCTGCAGGAAGGCACCGAAGCCGCGGTTCTGGATCTGCTGGGTGAGATCGGCGGTCTCGCCAAGGGTAACCACCCAGTCCGACAGATCCTTGTAGAACGCCGCGACGATGATCGCGCTGCCCGGCGAGAAGTACTTCTCGAAGGAGATGTCGTAGGACGTCGACTTGTAAGGCTCGAGCGAGGCGTTGCCACCGCTGAGGTCAAAGCAGACGTTCGCCGGAGGATTGAAGCCCACCACCCGGTCAGGGGTCTGGTCGCCGTTGTCGTCCGGGCAGATCCCCGGCCGGACGGTCAGGTTCTGGTTCGCAGCCAGCTGATCGAGCCGTGCGCGGGTGATGGTCTGCGCGAAGGCGATGCGGATGAAGGTATCGGGCATCACCTCGAAGCTGAGGTTCGCGCTCGGCAGCCAGTTGGTGAAGCTGTATTCCACATCGTTGATGCGGCCGCCAGTCAGGGTGCCGGTCGAACCTTGCGAGGTGTCGACATAGCGCAGGCCGAGATTCCCGCGAACCGGCACCGAGCCGAGATCGCCGTCGATATCGGCTTGAATGTAGACGTTGTGGATCCGCTCGTCGACCGTCCATTCGGTGTCGTCGATCGCACGCTCCAGCCGGTAAGCGCCGTTGGTCAGCAAGCTGGCCGGGTTATAGGCGATGATGTTCTGCCCGATGCCCTGCGAATTGGTCGCACCGACGATGATCGACGAAGGGATCGCCAGCGAGCTGTTCACGAAGCCCGTGCCGGGCCGCAGGAAGGTGCCGTTGTTGTCGAAGTCCTTGGTGCGGTCGGTGTAGAGCCAGCCGACAGTGACCTTGTCGATCAACCCGCCGTCGAACTCCCAATAGGTCTCGGCGCGCAGCTGGTGCAGCTCGTCATTGATTTCCGGCTGGCGCAGGAAGCCGACCTGGCCCCATCCGCCCGGGTCGGTAAGCAGCACGTTGGCCGGATTGGTGTAATCGATCAGCCCGGCGATGCTGTATTCGCCGCTGCGCGGGAAGGTGAAGGTCAACCTGTCGGCCGGGCCCGAACCGGCGCGGCCCGTGCCTGCGTAGGATTCGTAATCGATATCGTCGCGATCAAGCGTCGAATAGCCATAGTCGACCACGAAGCCGAGGTTGTCGGTGGCCTTCCACTCCATGTTGCCGCCGAACGCGAAGATCGAGGAATCCGCGCCTTCGGTGTCGGTACGCAGGATCGGATAGACGTTGGAATAGGTGGCAGTGTCAGCGAAGGGCCCCGAACCGGACACGGCTCCGACCTGCGCCCCGCCGTTGGTGCTCCACGAAGCGATCGGGGTTTCGGTGCCGCGGAAGATCCCGCTATCTTCGGTGTTGGTGTAGAAGCCGTCGAGGGTCAACGAGAAGCGGTCGGTCGGCTCGAACTGCAGAGAACCAGCGATCGAGGTGCGCTTGAATTCGCGGCTCTGCACGCCCTGACGCGGGTTGTCGCGCGGGAAGATCACGCCGGCCGGGGTCCGGGCAATCTGGCCGTTGTTGGTCTTCAGTTCGCGCTGGATGATCTGAGTCGGGATTGACTGGATGGTCGCGCCGAGCGACCAGCCCACGGTGCCAGCCTCGTTCTGATCGATATAGCTGCCGAAGAAGCGGTAGCCGCTCGAGCTGAAATCGGGGTTCAGCGAACCGTTGTCGTTATAGGTGTAGGTGCCCGACAGGGTGATCTGGCGCTTTTTCGAATCGAGCGGCTTGATGGTGCGCAGGTCGACCGCGCCGGCGATGCCGATGGCCGCAATCTGCGCGTCACCCGTCTTGTAGACCACGCCCGAGGCGACCAGTTCGGAGGGGAACTGGTCGAATTCGATGCCGCGGTTGTTACCCGCCGAAACGACTTCGCGGCCGTTGAGCAGGGCAAGGGAGAAGTCCGGGCCGAGGCCGCGGATCGAGACCTGCTGCGAGCGGCCGCGCACGCGCTGGGCGGTCACGCCGGGCAGACGCGCGAGCGAGTCCGCGATCGAGAGATCGGGGAGCAGACCGAGGTCTTCAGACGAGATCACTTCGACGATCGAGGTGGCGCGGCGCTTGGCATCAAGCGAAGACTGGATCGAGCCGCGGATCCCGGTGACGACGATTGCGTTTTCGTCTTCGCCCTGACCTTCGACCGCAGCAGCGGCCTGCTCGTCAGTCTTGGCCTGCGCGAGCACCGGCGCGCCGGTGGCGGTCAGCGCGAGGAAGGTCGCAGCGCCGCACAGCAGGCGCGCGGTTGCGTTGATCCCGTTCGTTTTCATCAGATAGTCCCCTCCAGCCAGCACCGTTCCTCGGTACTTTTGCAGGTTTTTTCATAGAGCAACCTGAACCGCAGGTAAATCACCAATCGAAGGTTGTGCGGCGAGTTGGGAGATATCGGCCTATGTATCTGCTTTTACATTGCTTTTATTCAATTTACGACCTCTCGCGAGGGCCGCATAGGCCAATCCGGAACCAAAATGTTGCGTGATTGTCACAGTTTTGAGGCGCTGGCAGCCCCGTAGCACCCAAGATCCCTCAGATTGTGTCGATGCCAGGCAGCGGGATCAGTGGCTCTGCAATTTTCGTTTTTTTTAAAGGGCTTTATCCATTCGTCTTGGATAGCCAGCGCGACTTTGTTAGGCTCGCTACCATGACCGCCCTCCCCGCTTCGCACGTTCCGGACGCTCCGCAAGGGTGGGGAATTGCGCTCGAGCGGGCGAGCCTAGGGCATTTTTCGCCGCTCCGGCACGCGCTGGTAACGGTTCCGGCCTTCCTCGAAGACCCGGAAAACGCCATTGCGCAGGCTACTTTGCAGGATTTTGCACAAATCACGCCGCAGTATCCCGGACTGCGCGCCGCGCTCGATCCGGCGGTGTGCCGGGCCTGGCTGGCGGTGCTCGGGCCAAAACTCGACGCGTGGTTCGGCTCAAAGCGAGGCGGGGCTCCGTACGGGTGGGAGATGCAGGCGTGGTACTCGCTCGTCACCACGCCGCCCGCCGAGCTGCTCCCAATCCAGCGCCTGCCGCATGTCGACGGGACAGACCCTGCGCAGGTGGCGATGATGCTCTACCTCCACCGCACCGGGCCCCATTCTAGACACGGCGGGACAGCGTTCTTCCGGCACCTGGCGACCGGGCTCGAGTCGCTCACCGCCGAAACCTACCCGCGCTACGCCGCTGCGGTGCAGGCCGATGTGGCGAAGACCGGCCTGCCGCCCGCCGCCTACACCACCGACGGCGCGCCGCATTTCGCGCGCACCCACGTTGTGGCGGGGCACTTCAACGAGGCGGTGTTCTACCGCGGCAACATCCTCCACAGCGGGGTGATCGACAACGCCGCGCCGCTTTCTGCCGGCCCGCGCACCGGGCGGCTCACGATCAACGCCTTCTTCCGCCCCGCGGCGGGTTGAGGCTCAAGGGGACACGAGCACATGGAACGGCCTGAGGTAAGGAAGCTCGTCATCGTCGGCGGCGGCACTGCGGGGTGGATCACCGCTGCGGCCTTCGCGCGGCTGCTGGGGGGACGCTTGGAGATCGAGCTGGTCGAGAGCGAGGCGATCGGCACGGTCGGCGTCGGCGAGGCGACCATTCCGCAGATCATCCGGTTGAACGCGATCCTCGGCCTCGACGAGAACGCATTCCTCAGCGCCACTTCGGGCACCTTCAAGCTCGGGATCGAGTTCGTCGACTGGGGCCGCAAGGGCAGCCGCTACCTCCACACCTTCGGCGACACGGGGATGAACCTCGGCAACGTCGCCTTCCACCACTACTGGCGGCGCAGTGCCGGGAGCACGCCCGACCCCAATGGCCTATGGGATTACTCGTTGCACCAGATGGCCGCCGATCAGGCGCGCTTCGGGAAGCTCGACCGGGTCGGCAACACCGCGATGACCGGGCTCGCCTATGCCTACCATTTCGATGCGAGCCGCTACGCGCTGTTCCTGCGCGCCTATGCCGAAGGGCGCGGCGTTACCCGCACCGAAGGGATCGTCGAATCCGTCCAGCGCCACGGGACAACCGGCGACATCGAAGCGATCACCCTCAAGGACGGCAAGCGCGTTGAAGGCGACTTCTTCATCGACTGCACGGGCTTTCGCGCGCTGCTACTCGGCGAGACTTTGGGGGTCGGGTATCAGGACTGGTCGAAGTGGCTCCCCTGCAACCGTGCACTGGCGGTGCCGAGCGAGCGGCTGCCCACGCTGGTGCCCTACACCCGCGCCACCGCGAAGGACGCCGGGTGGCAATGGCGCATCCCGCTCCAGCACCGCACCGGCAACGGGCATGTCTATTCCTCCGGGTTTATCAGCGATGACGATGCAGCAGACACGCTGATGCAGGGGCTCGATACCAAAGCGCTCGCCGACCCGCGCCCGATCCGCTTCACCACCGGACGGCGCGAGACCTTCTGGGCGCACAACTGCGCTGCGATCGGGCTTTCGAGCGGGTTCCTCGAACCGCTCGAATCGACCAGCATCCACCTCATCCAGTCGCATGTCAGCCGGTTGATCCAGCTCTTCCCGCGCATGGGCGATCCGTCTGCAATGCGCGCCGAATACAACCAGCGGTGCGCGGCCGAGTTCACGCAGATCCGCGACTTCCTGATCCTTCATTACCATCAGACGACCCGCGAGGATTCGGAGTTCTGGCGGTACTGCAAGAACATGGAGGTGCCCGACAGCCTCACCCACAAGCTGGAGCTGTTCGCCGCCTCGGGCCGCGTGGGCCGCGACGTGGACGACCTGTTCCGCGATGCGAGCTGGGTGCAGGTGATGCTGGGCCAGGGGATCATGCCGGCGGATTACGATCCGATGGCCGATTGCGTGGCGCCAACGCAGCTCGCTGAGTTCCTCGCCAACCTGAAGACGATCACCGCCCGCGCGGTCGCCGGGCTGCCGACGCACGAGGATTACCTCAAGCGCCACTGCCCCGCCGATCCGGCGCTGCTGGCGGCGTAAGGCTACTACTGAAATCGCGCACGAAAAAGGGCGGCGCAGTTACCCGCGCCGCCCCTTGTATCCCGCCCACAAGGGGCGGGCAGATTACTTCGACTGGGCTTCCAGATAGGCAACCAGGTTGGCGCGCTTCTGGTCGTCCTTGACGCCCGGGTAAGCCATCTTGGTGCCCGGAATGTAGGCCTGCGGGGCCTTAAGGTATTCAAACAGAACCTGCGGCGACCACACGATGCCGCTGTTCTTGTTGGCGGTCGAATAGGTGTAGCCCGGTACCGATCCGGACGTGCGGCCGACGATCTTGTGCAGCGACGGGCCGACGCGGTTCACGCCTTCGTCGAACACGTGGCAGGTCCGGCAAGACGCGAAGACCTTCTCGCCAGCAGCGGCATCGGCGGTGAAGCTCGCATATTCGAGCTTGGCACCAGCGGCAGCAGCAGCAGCCGGGGTCTCGGCAGCAGCCGGGGTTTCGGCAGCCATCGGAGCAGCTTCGGTCGCCGTTGCGGCCGGGGCGTCTTCAGCCTTCTTGCCACCACAAGCCGAAAGGGTGGCAAGGCTCGCCAGCGCAGCCGCGCCGATCAGGAAATTACGCTTCATTGTTGATTGTCCTCTGAACACTATAGTTCCTCCTGCATTCCCTCGGGCCATAAACCAGATTCTCGGGCATGAAAAGTGGGCTTTCACGCAAGCTTGGCGTCTCTTTCCTCAAGTGCCTCAACCAATAAATCACCGTGACCGCGAAAGGTTTCCAGCCGCTGGCAAAGATTGCCATGCGGGTCTTAGGCGTTATGGTAGGGTCATGAACAACCTGCCGCGACACACCAAGATCCTCCTCGCCCTGCTGGCCTTTCTGCCGCTCTATTTCCTCATCGCCGCGCTTGGCACCAGGATCGGGATATGGGACTGGAAGTTCGGACTGCTGACGCTGACGCTGGCAGGCGGGGCGATCCTCCTGTTGCTGACGGCGATCGCGGCGCTCGTATCGCTGATCATCGCCGTACGTGCCAAGCCGCGCCGCAACGGAGTGCTCGCCGCAGCACTCATCGGCCTGCTTGTGCCGGGCGCAGCGGGCGCGGCGTTCGCATCAGCGGGCGGCAAGGGCGCGGCGAACCCGATCCACGACATCGCCACCGATACCGGAAATCCGCCAGCCTTCTCGGCGGAGACAATGGCGGCGCGTGAGGCGGCGGGGGCCAACCCGATCAACGATTACCAGACGCCGCTGGGGCAAATCGCGCTTTACAAGCAGTCCGGCGTCTCGCCCGAACTTGCGGTCAAGAGCCACGCGCAGATCATCACCGCCCGGCCCGACCGCCCTGCCCCGCTGCCGCTGGGCGGCGCGAGCAAGGCCGAGGGCGTGGCGGCCGTGGCCGCGGCGATGGGCGCTGCGGGCCTCACCGAAATCCGCTCCGATGCCGCGACCGGCGTGGTCGAGGGCGTCGCCGGGACCTTCTGGTTTGGCTTCAAGGACGATGTCGTCGCCCGGGTCGGCGATGCGCAGATCGACTTCCGCTCAGTAAGCCGGGTGGGCGTGAGCGACCTCGGCGCCAACACGGCCCGCATCATCGACCTGCGCGCCCGCACCGAGGCGATACTGGGGTCGGCTAGTCGGTAAAGGCTGACGCAGCCATCGCGCTGCGCTGTCCAACCGTGAGCACGCACAGCGCCGCATAGGCATAGGCGATGGGCCCGAACCATGTGGGCGCTAGGCACATGGCGATGAACACCGCGATCGTCTCGGCGCCTTCGGCCAATCCCGTCGAGTAGAAAAAGCTCTTTCGCCCATGCGCCTCTGTTTCCGCCCCGCGCTTGGCGGCGATGACGGCGAAGGCGAGGAAGCTCACGCCGGTCAGCACAAAGCTCGCGGTCAGCACCAGCGCAGGGAGCAGGTTGGCAGGCGCGAGGATGCCGAAGCCTACGGGCACGCTGACGTAAAAGGCGAAGTCGGCGACGATGTCGAAGTAGCCGCCAAGGTCGCTGGGGCCGCGTGCCCGCGCCACCGCCCCGTCGAGCCCGTCGAGCAGCCGGTTGGCGATAATCAGCGCGAGGCCCCAGCCGATGTGGCCCAAAGCGATCGCAGCCGCGCCGCCAAGGCCCAGCGCGAGGCCGGTGAAGGTGAGCGCATTGGCCGTTACCCCCAGCCCCGCCAGCGTGCGGCCCACCGCGTTCAAGGGCGGGTCGATCAGCGGGCGCAGGCGGGCGTCGAACATCGCCTCAGCCGCTCCAGCTCACCAGCCCGATCCACGCCCCCGTCATGCAGCTGGCGATATTGCCTGCGATCCAGCTCTTCATGCCGAGTCCCGCGGCCTCCGCGCGGCGATCGGGCGCGAGGGTGCCGATGGTCGAGACCAGCAGGCCGACGCTGGCAAGGTTGGCCACGCCGCACAGCGCATAGGTGACGATCAGCATGGCGCGCGGGCCGAGCGTTCCGGCCGGAAGCGCCGCGAGTTCGAGATAGGCGACATATTCGTTGAGCACCGCCTTGGTGCCCATCAAGCCGCCGGCCGCCTGCGCCTCGCCCCACGGCACGCCAATCAGCCACATCAGCGGCGCAAGGCCCCAGCCGAGCAGACGCTTGAGGCTGAGCGGTTCTCCGTCGACAAGGGGCACCAAGGCGGCAAGCATCCCGTCGACCAGCGCCACCAGCGCAAAGACGGTGATGATCACCGCGATCACCGCGAGGAACAGCTGCATCCCGTCCATCGTGCCCTTGACGATGGCATCGATGCTGCTCTCGTATCTTAGGCCCGGATCTTCCTTGTCCATCTCGGTCGCGGTGTCCTCGTCCGTGGGCGGCACCATCATGCGGGCGACCAGCAGCGCGGCGGGGATCGAGACCAGCGAGGCGGCGATCAGATGGCTGACGGCATCGGGCACGACCGCGCGCAGCGTCGTCGCGTAAAGCACCAGCAGCGCGCCGCTGATCGTCGCCATGGCCAGCACCATCAGCTGGAACAGTTCGGCGCGGCTGACGCGGGCGAAATAGGCGCGGGTCACCAGCGGGGTCTCGACCACGCCAAGGAACAGCGCGGCTCCTCCTGCGAGGCCGACAACCCCGCTAACCCCAAGGCTGCGGCGCAGCAGGAAGGCGAGGCCGTTCACCATCCAGCGCAGCACACCCCAGTGCCACAGCAGCGCCGACAGCGCGGAGAACACGATCACCAGCGGCAGGATCTGGAAGGAGATAATCAGCGGCGGCTGCGCGCCCGGCTTCAAGGCGAAGGGCAGCTCCGCCCCGCCGAGATAGCCGAACATATAGCTCGATCCCTTGAGCGTCGCCGCCTCGACCGCGCTGACCGCATTGTTGACGAGACCGACCGCCTCCCACACGATCGGCACGCGCACGATCTGTACGGCAAGCAGCCCCTGCATGAGGAGCGCGCCTGCGATCCATTTCCAGCCGGGATGACCGCGGCGGTTCTCGCTCACGCTCCAGGCGAGGCCCAGCAGCACCGCGATGCCGATCACCCCGCGCAGTTGGTCGAACAGCTCGGCCCCGCTCATCCGCGCCGCCATGCGTGGTAGCGTTCCACCCATTTGAGCAGGCTTTCCGGCTTGTGCGCCTTCTTCCAGTTACCCGCGGCAAACTTGTTCGCCTCGGCCATCGTCGGGTAGGCGTGGATCGTGCCGAGGATCTTGTTCAGCCCGATCCCGTATTTCATCGCCAGCACATATTCGGCGAGCAATTCGCCCGCGTGCGCGCCGACGATGGTCGCGCCCAGCACCTTATCCTTGCCGCCCGCCGGGGTGAGCACCTTGACGAAGCCCTTGGTCTCGCTCTCGGCAATCGCGCGGTCGAGATCGTCGAGATCGTAGCGGGTGACTTCGACCGCTATGCCCTGCTCCGCCGCCTCGCGCTCGTTCAGACCCACGCGCGCGAATTCGGGATCGAGGAAGGTCACGGCGGGGATCACGCGATAGTCCGCCTTGAACTTGCGGAAGGTGCCGAACAGCGCGTTGACGGCGGCGTACCATGCCTGATGGCTGGCGGTGTGGGTGAACTGGTACGGCCCGGCGACGTCTCCGGCAGCGAAGATGTTGGGGAACTTGGTCGCGAGGAATTCGTCGGTGACAACGGTCTTGGCGGTGTCCACCCCGATGCCCTCCAGCCCGAAGCCGGTGAGCCGCGCTTTCCTGCCCACTGCGACAATCAGCGCGTCGAAGGGGATCGGTATCTCCTGCCCGCCCGCCTCGGCGATGAGCGTGCCGCTTTCAATCCTTACCGCCTTGTGGCCGGTGAGCACCTGCACGCCGTCCGCCTCGAGCACCGCCTTCGCCAGCGCCGAAACGTCTGCGTCTTCGCGCCCCAGCAGCGCGTCCGCCATCTCGACCTGTGTGACACGCGAACCCAGCCGCGCGAGCGCCTGCGACAATTCGCACCCGATGGGCCCGCCGCCCAGCACCGCAATGCGCGCCGGAGCGGTGTCCATCTGCGCGAAGGCGTCCCACATCGTCTCGCTGGTGAGGTAGCCGCTGCCCTCGATGCCCGGGATCGGCGGCACCACCGGCTCCGCGCCGCTGGCGATCACGATGCTGCGGGTGGTTAGGCGCTGCTCCCCGCCGTCCGCGCGCGCGATCTCGACCGTCCAAGGGTCGATGATCTTAGCATAGCCCTTGACCACATCGACGCCGAGGTCGGTGTAGCGTTCGACAGAATCATTCGGCTCAATCGCCTTCACTGCACCCAGCACGCGCGCGATCACCGCCTTGAACGGCACCTGCGGTTCGGTCGGCGTCAGGCCATAATGGTCCGCGTGACGCATCATCGCAGCCACCTTGGCGCTCTTGATCAGCGCCTTGCTCGGCACGCAGCCGGTGTTGAGGCAGTCGCCGCCCATCTCCTTGGCTTCGACCAGCGTCACCTTGGCCTTCACTGTCGCGGCGATCAGCGCCGAGACAAGCCCCGCCGCGCCCGCGCCGATCACCACCAGATTGCGGTCGAACTTGGCCGGGCGCTTGAACGCGGCGTAGACCTTGCGCCGCTGGATCACTCCGATCACCAGCTTGGCGATCCAAGGCGCGAGGCCGAGCAGCACGAAGCTCCCCAGCACGCCCGGAGAGGCAATCCCCTTGAGGCTCTCGATCCGCGC